>JACKBL010000005.1:0-300000 GCA_020634515.1 Ardenticatenales bacterium
TCTGAGAGTAGGAGAAGTTGTAGGTTGTGGGGTCGGCGTAATAGTTGGTGTAGTTCGCATTATGACACTTGCCGCCAATGTAGGAGTTGGTGTGATAGGCGCAAAATAGAGGGGAGTTAACAGGATGTATAACACCAGGATCAGGATGAGGATTTGTGCAAGTGCAAGAGTAAAAGATGGCAACTCCGACCTCGGATTTACTAGCCTCCTGACTTCTACAAAGAGAATTGTTATTAAAACAATCACAAATATAGCAATCACAAATATAGCAAATATCATGAGTGTTTCTCTCTAGCATTACTGTACTCTAGCGACTCTGCTGCCAAACGCTTTAGCTATGGCGTGGCTTTGCCGGCACCATTAGCGATTGTTTTTCGGCGCGTTAGTGTCCGTCGAGCATCCTGTTCTTCCTCGATTTGTCATTTATGCCGGCATTTCCCCCTAAATATCCCCCACACCATCATCAAACGTATGAATCAGTTGCATGAGCTTGCCCATGACGCGCTCATAGATGGGGCTGCGTTCCAGGATTTTGGGCTTGAAATTTAGGGCATTGAAGACAGCTTCGCGGCGGGGTTGTCTGCCTGTGAAGTGGTATTCACGAATGAGCGTGTTAACGGCCTCACGGTTGAGATTTTCCGCTTCACATAGCTCGGTGAGCGCCGCTTCCTTTTGGGCTGACCAATAGCTGGCAAACTCATCCTCTATTGAGACATCCGCGTCGAAGGCGGTCATGTACTCGTTGATGAACCGCTCAATCAGTTCTCGCTTACTGCGCAACTGCGTTTCCTGATTGAGCAAGGCCACAATCGCCTGTTTCTTTTCCTCGTAGACCGCTGCACCCTGTTCCGCATCTTGTCGGATTTGGTGCAGTTCGGCTAACAGCCGCAAAATATAGGCGACGTTGATTTCATCCCGTTGAATCAATTCTAAC
The DNA here is from genome assembly GCA_020634515.1 of Ardenticatenales bacterium. NCBI lineage: Bacteria > Bacillati > Chloroflexota > Ardenticatenia > Ardenticatenales > Ardenticatenales bacterium. The sequence goes on from JACKBL010000005.1 coordinate 935, forward strand.
TCAAAATCAACTTCATCAATGATAGAGGCTCCCTCATCAGGACGGTTGCGGGTGCGGTCGTAAATGTCCAGGTACTTGCTTTTGTAATCTTCAAAACGTTGCCGGTCGAGGGCGAGGGTTTGCCAATCAAACTCCGTGAAGGAGTTGAGGACGTTGAGGGTGCGGATAAGCTGCCGAAATATGTGCACAAATTTGAGTTGGTCGTCTTCGCTGATGAGTTGATCAACGGCCTGCGGCGTGGGGGCGATGCCAGTGAGGGCCTGAGCCTGTCTATTGAATTGGGCAATGTAATCTTCCAGGGGGCCAAGCAAGATAATTTCTTCGGCGTTGGGGTCGGCGAATAGGGCAATGGCCGCATCTGTGTTTTGCTTGAGATTGCGGAAACAAACGATGTTGCCTTGTGACTTGCGTTCGCCCAGGGTGCGATTGGTGCGGGAATAGGCTTGAATCAGCCCATGTTGCCTGAGGTTTTTATCTACATAGAGGGTGTTCACTTTTTTGGCATCAAAACCGGTGAGGAACATATTGACGACCAGCAAGATGTCGGCGCGGTCTTTGTCCTGAAAGTCTGCTCTATCGCGCTCTTTCATGCGCTTGGCAATATCTTTGTAATAGGTGTAAAACGCCTGGCTATCTTTGATGGAATGTTGGGTATGGTACATGGCGTTGTAGTCGGCGACAAAGCGTTCCAGCTTTTCCCGACTGTGAACTTTGGCGGGGTCTTCGCCGATGCCTTGATTGCCGGCCATGTCGAAATTAGGGTCGCCAATCAAGCCATCGGCCTCCAGGTCTTCTTCATTGGCCTGGTAGGTGAAGACAGTGACCACACGCAAATTATGCGCGCCCGCTTCTTTTTTACGCTGGAATGTTTCGTAGTAGGTGATGAGGGCATGGACGCTGCTGACACAGAAGATGGCGGAGAATAGCCGCTGGTGGGTTTTGCGGTCGTGGTGGGCAATGACCCAATCAACGATATTTTCGATACGTTCGGGATTCTCAAAGAATTCTTTGCGGTTGATGGCGTGGACTTGCTCATCTATGAGCGTGCCATCTTTGCGCTTGAGTTTGCCCCAATATTCGACGGAGAATCGGAGAACGTTGTCATCGGCAATGGCGTTGGTGATGACATATTGATGTAAGCGTTGGTCAAACAAGTCGGCGGTGGTGCGCTTGCCGTGAACGTTGCGCACGGCATTAGCGGCAAAGATGGGCGTGCCGGTAAAGCCAAACATTTGGGCGCGGGTAAAGAAGCGGGTGATGCGCTGGTGGGTATCCCCAAACTGAGAACGGTGGCATTCGTCAAAGATAAGGACGATGCGCTTATCGCGCAGGTTGGCAACGGCTTTTTCGTAGCGATTATAGCTGATGGCATTGTTGAGCTTTTGAATGGTGGTGACGATGAGTTTGTTGTCGCCTGCCAGTTGCTTCACCAGTTCTCTGGTGTTGTCTGTGCCGTCCACGGAGCCGGGACTAAAGTAGTTGAATTCGCGGGTGGTTTGATAGTCGAGGTCGGCCCTATCCACCACAAAGAGGACTTTGTATACTTTGTCGAGGGCGGTGAGGAGTTGGGCGGTTTTGAAGCTGGTGAGGGTTTTGCCGGAACCGGTGGTATGCCAGACATAACCGTTCTTGTCGCTTTCCCGCACCCGCCTGGCGATAGCTTCGGCGGCATGGTACTGATAGGGGCGCAGGACCATCAGGATTTTGTCGGATTCATGCAGCACAATGTATTTGCTAATCATTTTGGAGAGGTGGCATTTTTCCAAAAATTGAGCGGCGAAATCTTCCAGTTGGGAGATTTTGTTGTTGTCGGCGTCGGCCCAATAGAAGGTTTGTTTGAAGTCCTGGCGGCGGTTGTTGGCAAAGTATTTGGTGTTCACCCCGTTGGAGATGACAAAGATTTGTATGTAATTGAATAGCCCACTTTGCGCCCAAAAGGAATGGCGTTGATAGCGGTTAATCTGGTTGAAGGCTTCTTTGAGCTCCATGCCGCGCCGCTTGAGTTCTATTTGGACCAGGGGCAAGCCGTTAATCAGCAGGGTGACATCGTAGCGATTCTTGTATCTGCCTTCAACCGTGATTTGGTGAGTGACCTGGTATTGGTTTTGACACCATTGTGCGGTGTCCAGGAATTGAATGTAGCAAGATGTGCCGTCATCGCGGGCGAGTTGGAAGCGGTCGCGCAGGGTTTGGCGCGGGCGAAGACGTTGCCTTTGTGGAGGTGGTTGAGGATTTTGGCGAATTCCTTCACTGAGAGGCGTGCCGTTAAGGGCAGGGGCGTTGTGGATTTCTAGCTGTTGTTTGAGGTTGGCGCGCAGGTCGGCATCATGGCGGATAGTGACGCGGCTATAACCGAGGGTGGTGAGGCGTTCGACCAGGCTGGCTTCCAGTTCGGCTTCGGTTTGGGGCATGGCGGTTCCTAGACAAACATCTGTTGGAGTAATCCTTTTTGAAGGTTTCTATCTTCTCGATTTGTTGGTCAACGGCGGCAATTCTGTTATCAATTGCGGTGAGAAAGTTGGCTATTTTTTGTTGTTCCTCTAAATGTGGTAACAATATGGGAAATCCAAGAAAAGTATCAGCATGAATTCTTTAGCTTTTCGACTTCCATCCGCTTTCGCACCATATTGAATGTAGAACGAACGTTGTTTGATATATTCTAAAATAAATGTTTTGGTTTACTTGTGGCGCAATATCAAAACAAGGTAAATCTAGTGTGCTTTGAAAGCCATCAAGATATTCGGGGATGATACCAAACGCACAATTTAGAAAATCGAGTTTGCTATAAATAAATTGACCTGCTTTTCTTTTATAATATTGTGTGTTCTTACTACCTTGACCTTTATCTTCTTTTTCAAACACGCCGTTTCCATAATTTCACTGTTATCTTTTTTGCCTTGTCACCCGTTGTTCCTATTATTCGGCTTTCTGTCATAATGTTGGAAACTTCCATCTTTTCCCAATTGGGGAAGGGATTGCCGGCATTATCCCGAAACCGCACCTCCTGCGAAAAACCTTTTGCATCACCCCCGCTTATACCTCCAGCAGTTCCGCTTGCGCCGCAACGCCCCCAACTTCTCCTCCACCGCCCCCAAAAACGCCGCTATCTTTCTTTGTTCCTCAATTTTCGGGATATGTAGTTTTAATTTTGATAATTGTGAAGAATACAAGTGAATGACCGAGATACCTTGTGCAAGCCGTGCAATTGGTATTCTTTTCTTGTAAATCAAATAATAAGCAAGAAAATCACCTTCGACATTTGCCTTGATAATGTTCAAGTCACCGCCAAGTGCTATCCCTGCTAGTTTGACTACTGATGCCGTTGCAATATCCAAAGCAGTTTCACCAGAGGAGGGGATGATTACTTCACCGCCTTCACTCAAAATCAAATCTGCATGTTCTACATTGGTAAAGGATAGGATATTGTCAATGACCGTTCCATAACTAGTGTACAATTCCCCATAGCGAATACATGGATGTTTCCCATCAAGTTCAATATCAGCCTTTGAAATACCCTTACCTTTTGATAACTTGGCAATCTTGCCCAGCAATTTTCCTTCCCATTCATAGTTAAACTCGGAAAATCGCAACTGTGGGACAGACTTAGAAGTTGCTTGAAAGCTCATACAGGGGCCTCAATTCCCAGTTCGGCGCAAAAGCTACGAATGGTGTTATCGATAGTTAGCATATCCGTATCAAGCTGTTTGAGTTCTGTTACCACCGCTGTCAAATCAACGGGCGGTTCCGGCTCAAAGGTATCCACATAGCGGGGGATGTTGAGGTTGTAATCATTTTCGGCTATCTCACTCAAGGGAGCGGCGTAGCTGTATTTATCTTCCGTCAGGCGTTGGCGGTAAGTGGTCACAATCTTGTCTATGTCTTCAGGGCGCAGAATGTTTTGATTGGATACCTTCTCAAAGTGGGCGCTGGCATCAATAAAAAGCACATCGTCAGGATATTCGCGGCATTTCTTGAAAACCAAAATGCAGGTGGGAATGCTCGTGCCATAGAAGACATTGGCGGGCAAACCAATGACGGCATCCAGCCAGTTCTGCGTTTCAATCAAGTAGCGGCGAATCGCCCCCTCGGCCCCCCCGCGAAACAGCACCCCATGGGGCAGCACCACCGCCATGATGCCATTGTCGTCCAGGTGGTACAGCATGTGCTGCACAAAGGCAAAATCCGCCTTTGACCGGGGGGCCAACTGCCCATACTGGCTAAAGCGGTCGTCGGATTCAAAGAGCTTGTTGGCGCTCCATTTGGCGGAAAAGGGAGGATTGGCGACCACGGCTTCAAATCTCATGTCCAGATGTTGGGGGCGTGCCAGCGTGTCTTCCTGCCGTAAGTTGAACTTGCGATAATGCACCCCGTGCAAAATCATATTCATGCGGGCGAGGTTGTAGGTGGTGCGGTTCATCTCTTGGCCGTAAAAGTTACCCACCTGCTCCACTTCCCGCGCCACACGCAGTAACAAGGAACCAGAGCCGCAGGTGGGATCATAAACGGACTTGAGGCGTTTTTTGCCGGTGGTGACAATGCGCGCCAGCACGGTCGAGACTTGTTGCGGGGTGTAGAATTCACCCGCTTTTTTGCCGGCGCCACTGGCAAACTGCCCGATCAGGTATTCGTAAGCATCCCCCAAAACATCGCTTTCGGTGTCGTCCAGTTGAAAGTCAATCGCTTCCAAATGCACCAGAATTCGGGCAATGAGGGCATTTTTGTCTTTTTCGCTGCGCCCCAATTTACTGGATGTGAGGTCCAAATCTTCAAATAACTCGTCGAAGTCGTCTTCGCTCTCTGTGCCCATGGTGGAGCTTTCGATATTGTTTAGCACCTGGGTCAGGTCGTCGAGGATAAATTCAGGGGGATTTTTGCCGGCGCGGGCGGCAAGGGTGGTAAAGAGTTCGGCGGGGCGGAGGAAGTAGCCCAGTTCGGCCACAGCCTCTTCTGCAATTGCCGCCAGTATCTCTTGCCCCTCTGCGCTGGTTTCGTCGAGGTCGGTGAAGTTGACGTTGTCCTGGCTCAAAATGTCGTTGGCGTAACGGTGCAGCCGTTCGGAAAGGTATTTGTAGAAGATAAAGCCCAAGCAGTAGTCGCGGAATTCGTCGGCATTCATTTTGCCGCGTAGTTGGTCGGCTATGTTCCAAAGCTGGCGTTCGAGGGCTTTTTTGTGATTCTCAGTCATAGGGTTTTGTAATGGGTTAATTGTTGTATGGTGGGATAAATGCCGGCGGATGGGCAGCAACACTTGCAGCCCGCAGGCCACCTGGCCATCGTTGCGCTCATGTTAGAACATTGTCACGCGAGACTAATTTTAGCACGAGATGGTTATTCATGACCATGTAAGGGATTTCCCCCTCACATGGTCTTTTTGTGACTATACAGGTCATCTGCCCAGATTGGTCCAATCTGGCTTAGCAGTTACTATGAAAGTAAGATAGATACCAGGTGTACGTGGTGTTTATGCCAGTGTGCGGCGGCTTGATGTGGGGGGAATTATAGGGCAAGGGAGAGCGGTGTGGCAAGGGGTGACAGGGGGAGACTGGCGCAGTCTCCCAGACTGGAGCAGTCTCAAAGACCACTCCAGTCCGGGGCCAGTCCGGGGTTCCAGTCAGGCGTTATTGCGGGTCAAATCCCAGAAGTTCGCGCAGTTGGGCGGCGTTGGGCGGGTCGGCGCGCTGGATAGCCAGCTTACACAGGCGGGCGGCCTGACGATACCAGGTGGCGGTGGCATCCTGGGCTGATTTGGCGGTGGCGGATTGCGCCTGATATGCCTGGATCGCCTGCTGCTGGGCAGTGTCGGCGGCGGCATATGCCTGCACGAGCGCCAGAGCGGCGGCGATGCGGGTGTTATCCCAGCCAGCGGCGGCCAGGGTATCCTGAACAGCCTGGTCCAATGTGCCGGCATTTGTAAACATCAACGTCCAGCGGGAAATAAGAGAAGCCGTGTCCATGGGCGGGCGCACGGCCTGCTGCACCGGCTCGCCCGTCTCCGGATCAATGACGGTTTCATACTGAGTTTGCAAGCCCAGCGCCGTGAGAACGACTTCATCATTGGTGTAGAAGGTGCGGACCGTGCCGGCAAAATTAATCGCTTCCTGGTTTGCTTCCTTGTGCGCCGCCTCCTCCAGATTCGTGGCCTGTTTTTGCGCCGCCCGTTGCACCTTCGTCTCCGCGCGGGCGGTGATCCACGTTTGCAACAGCGTGCTACCGTTGGTCAGTTCCGCTGGCGTATAACCAACGGAAGCAATAACGGCCTGTGCTTCTGCCGTCAGCCCATTGCGGGTGAAGATTTCCATTTGTCGCTGTAATTGAGTTTGTGTTAACCGCATGGTATGGTCTCCAAAATATGAATAGGTGGGTCAGATATGAAAACGGGAATACCGATCCTTCGTGCAGGAATACCGATCCCTCGCGCGGGAGTACCGATCCCTCGCGCGGGAATAGTGATCCCTCGTGCGGGAATAGTGATCCCTCGCGCGGGAATAGTGATCCCTCGCGCGGGAATAGTGATCCCTCGCGCAGGAATAGTGATCCCTCGTGCGGGAATAGTGATCCCTCGTGCAGGAATAGTGATCCCTCGCGCAGGAATAGTGATCCCCGCCGTACTCCGCCAGACTGGAGCAGTCTCCAAGACTGCTTCAGTCTCTCCAGTCTTTCATGAATCCTGATGGTCTATGGTCCTCCTCCTTATCACTTATGGCTATGGCCCTATGCGCGCGTTGCGCCTTGATGTCGTAATGGGTGAAATGATAACGGAGAATGCCGGCAACAACAAGCACCCCCCTAATAAAACTATCAAACTGGAGCAGTCCGGGAGACGGCTCCAGTTTACCAAGCCTTCTCCCCCGCCCGTCGCCTGGTTTTCTCTTTGCTCGCCCTTGTCCGTTGTCTCGTGAGATAAATAGCCGGTTCATTCATCTCTCGTGTACGCACTCTGCCCGTTTATCCTGGAGAACGAGCAACGCTTCTTTTTCTCGTCAACCATCCACGTTAACCCTTGACGTAGGATAGTTTCTCGTGGATGACGCCCTTTATCGCCCGGAAAACATCAACGCCCCGGACGTGCCCCGTTACGCCTGATTCGTCTGCCCAGCTGTAGCGCCAGCGCATGACGCACCGCTCGCCCAGGCCAAATATCTCTTCGATTTCGATATGGGCCTGGGGCGAACCGCGGAAGAACGCCAGCCAATAATCGGTTACGGCTTGCCTGCCGGCATACGTCGTGCCGTCGGGAGCGGGATACGTGTTCTCGAAACGACAATCGTCGCTCATTAATTGCATCATACCGGGCACATCGTGGCGATTGAACGCTTCGTTGAACGCCAAGACAGCGCGCACGGCTGATTCGAGTTTTGACATACGGATCGGACTCATGATAGGGAAGACTCCTTGAGCCGAGGCTCAACTGGCTGCCTGACGGTTGTTCAGTCGTACTCTGAAAACTGGTCCAATCTGGCTTAGGGTTCGCCCAAAATTAACTTTGGACTATCCATCAACAAGAACCCTGCCAGCGCGTCCGTCAATTCCAAATCTGTTAACGGATGCGCCCTTAGCAGTTATCAATCGAGATAATCTCCCACGTAGAATTCCACCTGGATATTATCCGGGTCACGAAAGCAGACATACTCGCCTTCTCCGTCTGGATCGAATTCTATTCCAGCAGTTGGCACTTCCAACGCTTGCAACACCGTAAGCAAATCTTCAAGCTGTTGGCGTGACGCTACTGAAAACCCAACATGGTCTAGCCCCAAACGATTCTCGTCGAAGCGGTCATTCGGCAGACCTTGTTGGGGTGGACGTTGAAAGCACAACAAGAAAGTCTCACAAGAAATACATCTTACCTTCTCATCGCCTGGGAACGCCTTAACACCCAAGACTCTTTCATAGAACGTCGCTGACCTGGCCGGATCTGATACGGTTAAGACGAGATGATGGATTCCACGAATTTGAAGCGGCATCAGGGATTCTCCTTCATTCAGAGTGGCGGCTTCAGCCTATGCCGGCATCGAGGCTTCAGCCGGTGACGTTGTCGGCGAAAGCGTCTCCGTTGCTGGCGACGCCTCACATGAATGATTTCTCTCCGGCACGGATCGGAATCTTCAGCCAGTTCTCGCGCGGGGGCAGAGGACAACTGTAGTAGGGGCTGTAGGCGCAGTACGGATTGTAGGCAAAATTGAAATCCACCTCCCACATATTCCCATGCAGCCGTGTCAGGCCGGGGCGGTGATTGTCCAGGTAACGCCCCGCGCCGTAAGTCTCCGCGCCGTTGGTGGCGTCCTTGAACGGGAGAAAGAAATCCTCCCCTTGCGGATCGCTGTAGATCGTCAACGACCCACTCTCCCCCGCTACCGTGACACTGAACTCTCCCCACCGCCGGTAGAGACGCACATCCCCCGTGCTCGTTTCCATCTGGATCAACGGCTCATCATCGGGGAAGCGCCGCACTTCCACCACAAAGACAAAAGCCTCGTCCGGCGCAAAATAACTCAGCCCGCGGAATCCCCGCCTCTGTTCGTGATCTAGCGGCGATTGCGGGTGGTTCCGCATAAAATCGTCAACCTGCCGCCGAAACTGGTTAATTTCCCCAAAATCAGGTTTTATTGTCATGCAAGAGCGTGTACACTTATACCCATGAGCGAGTATCTACACATCTACGAAGTTGGGCCGCGCGACGGGCTGCAAAATGAGGCGGCGCATGTCCCCACGGCAGGTAAACTCAAGTTGATTGATGGCCTGGTGGACGCCGGGCTGCACACTATCGAAGCCGCCAGCTTTGTGCATCCCAAACTCGTGCCGCAAATGGCGGACGCGGAGGCCGTGATGACCCGCGTGCTGTCGCAGTATGATAACACAATCCAGTTTGTCAGTCTGGTGTTGAATGAAAAGGGGTATGACCGCGCCTATGCCACCGGGTCGCGGCGGATGGCATTTGGCCTGGCCGTGAGCGACACCATGAGCCGGCGCAACAGCGGCATGCCCAGCCAGCAGGCGATGCAGGTGGGGCGGCGCTTGCTGGAGCGGGCGCGCCAGGATGGCGTCTGGCTGCGCGTCTACTTGATTACGGCCTGGGTGTGCCCGTTTGAGGGGCCGGTTTCGCCGCGGCGCACGATTGCCTTCGCCGAACAGTTGTGGGAGATGGGCGCGCCGGAGCTGGCCGTCGCGGACACGATTGGGCACGCGCATCCGCTGGAAGTGGGGTGGATGATGGAGGAGCTGGGGCGGCGGTTGGATATGAGCCGGCTGGCGGTGCATCTGCACGATACGCAGGCGATGGGATTGGCGAACGCGGGGGCGGCGATTCGCGCGGGTGTGCGTATCCTGGATTCCAGCGTGGGGGGATTGGGGGGATGTCCGTTTGCGCCGGGTGCTGCCGGCAATTTAGCAACCGAAGACCTCGTGTTTATGGCCTATAAAATGGGTATGGGCACGGGCGTGGACTTCAACAAACTGTGGCAAGTCGTCTACCAGGCGGAAGAAATGGTCGGGCGACCCATTGGCGGGCGCATTCGCTCCTGGTGGGAAGCCAACTGCGACACCCTCCCCGTCCCCCCATTCGCCTAAAAGGAAAAACTGGAGACGCCCCCCAACCACCATCCACTACCCACTACCCACTATCCACCAACTCCCCCAACGCCTCCACGAAAAGCGCCACTTCCTCATGTGTGTTGTAGCAGTGGAAGGAAGCGCGGATATGGGGATTGCCGGCATCATCCAGATGCTTCACCACAAAAATCTGGCGCGCTTGCAGATCGGCGATAAGCTGATCCGTGGCCGCATCATTCCGGTCGCTGGCGAAGGTGACGATGGGGCCGGGGTTGTCCGCCGGGGTGATCACGCGCAAACCGAGGTCGGTGAGGCGGGCGATAGCGACGGCGCTGAGGGCGCGCGTGTGTGCGTCAATGTGGGGGATGCCCAGTTCCATGAGGAGTTGCAAGCTGCTGTGCAGCGCCACGATGCCCACAAGGCTGGATGTGCCCGTGCCGAAGCGGGCCGCGCCGGGGAGCGGCGTCAGGTCGTAGCGCAACCAGTGCAGGTAGTCCACCGTGGACGTGCTGTGGATGCTGCGTGGCCGCAACCCCTCGCAGACCGTGTCGCGCACGTAGAGGAAGCCCGTACCGGGCAGCCCCAGGATGGACTTTTGCCCGCCGCTGGCGAGAACGTCAATGTGCATGGCCTGTACGTCCACGGGGATGTGTCCGATGGATTGGATGGCGTCAACGACGAAGAGGATGCCGCGCTGCCGGCAAAATTCCCCCAACGCCATCAAGTCCGAACGATGCCCGGTGAAAAACTGCACCGAACTCACGGCCACCACCCGCGTGCGTTCGTCCACAAACGGGCGTAGCGCGGCCACTGTCAGGCCGCCGTTGTCCGGTGGGACCAGGCGCGTTTCCACGCCCTCCCGCGCCAGGGCCATCCAGGGGTAGGCGTTGGCGGGGAACTCCAGGCGGCAAAAGGCAATGTTATCGCCCGGCTGCCAGGAGATGGATTGGGCGACGAGGTTGAGGGCGGTGCTGGTGGAGGTGACGGTGACGATTTCGTCGGCGTGGTGGGCGTTGATCAGGCGCGCCAGTTGTTCTTTCAGGTCCACCAGCAGCGGCGTGATCTCTTGCTGCCAGAAGAGGACGGGGTTGCGGGCCAGTTTGGCGAGGGTTTGTTGGGTGCTGTTGTGTGTGCGGGCGGGGAGTGGGGAAATGCCGGCATGGTTCAAATAAACAATTTCTTCGCTGTGAGGAAATTCCGCTTTCCGCAGCGCGATGACATCGTACATAGAGCCTCCATCTGTTAAAATACGGTCAAATTGTACTCATCGTTGGGAAAATAGGCACGCATTGGCGGATTATCGGTGGAGCAATATGGAACCACAACAACAGGTACAACAAAGCGACGTTCGTTTCTTTGCCGGGCGGTCTAATCCGGAGTTAGCTGCCGGCATCACCGGCTTCCTCGGCATCCAACTGGAAGAAACCCACTTCTCTCGTTTTAGCAACGACAACCTGGAAGTACAACTAGGCGCATCCGTGCGCGGGCGCAGCGTCTACATCGTCCAATCCCTCACCCCCCCCGTTAGCGACCACCTGATGGAACTCTTCATGATGCTGGACATCGCCCGCGGCGCCGGCGCACGCGAGCGGCATGCCATCATCCCCTACTACTCCTACGCCCGCTCCGACAAAAAAGACGCCCCCCGCATCTCCATCGCCGCCCGCCTCATTGCCGACCTCCTCGCCGCCGCCGGCGCCACCCACGTCATGACCATGCAGCTACATTCCCCCCAGGTGCATGGCTTCTTCAGCGTCCCCGCCGACCCCCTCACGGCGCGCCCCCTCTTCGCCCGCTACTTTGAAGACAAACGGTTTTCCCGCGACGAAGCCATCGTCGTCGCGCCCGACATGGGCGGGGCCAAATCCGCTACCCGCTTTGCCGACTTGCTGGGATTGCGCAGCACCGCCGCCAACAAGACGCGCCTCTCCGATACGGAAGTACGCATGAGCCGCCTGATCCAGCGACAGGTGCACGGCTTCCGCCGCGCCCTCATCTACGACGACGAAATCGCCACCGGCAGCACCATCCTGGAACTATGCCAACTGCTGCTGGAAAGTGATGTCGAAGAGATTTACGTCATCTGCACGCATGGGCTGTTCATGGGCACGGCCCTGCCCCGCCTCACCGCCATCCCGCAGATCAAAGAAATCGTCACCACGGACACCGTCGCCATTCCCGCGGCCAAGCGCGTACCCAGCATGAAGATATTGTCGGTCGCTTCCATCTTTGGCAAAGCCATCCAGCGTAACTATGCGCGCCAATCTATTGGTGATTTATTTGAGTATTGGAAAGATCGCGACGAATTGTGATAATATCCCCTCCTTATGCTGGCAAACCTCCTCACGCTCAGCCGCCTCGGCTTCCTGGTGGCCGGAATCTGGCTCCTCTACCTGCCCGGCCTTCCCGCAAAGGTGATCTCTTTCGTCTTGGTCTGGGTCGTCATTCTCATTGACGCCGTTGATGGCACGATTGCGCGCACGCGCGGCGAGGCGTCGGCCCTGGGCAGTGTGCTGGACATTGCCATTGACCGCGTGGTGGAGAATGTGTACTGGATTACGTTCACCGATTTGCAGCTTGTGCCGGTGTGGGTGGCGCTGATTGTAGTCACGCGGGGCATTCTTACGGATGCGGTGCGGGGGTTTGCCCTGGCGCGCGGGATGACGCCGTTTGAGATGATGCAGACGCGCTGGGGGCGCTGGCTGGTATCGCACCGGTTCATGCGTGCGGTTTCCGGGACGACAAAGGTGGTGACGTTTGCCGGCATTGTCGCCTACATCGGCTTGCGCGAATGGTGGCAGCACACCCCCAACGCCCAGTACCTGCCCCCTCTGCACAACCTGCTCCTCATCTGCGTCGCCCTCACCGTCCTCGTCAACCTGCTGCGCGGCATCCCCGTTCTCATCGAATCCCGCCGCTTCTTCATCCAACCAACTTGATCGCAACCGCATTTATCACGGACCCACGCCAGGGTCCGTCTTCTGTATTGGAGTAATCATGCAGTTTTACCTCATTCGACACGGACAAAGTTACGTTAATTTACAAGAGTGGACCGAAGGCAACAAAGACACCGGTCTCACCGATCTCGGTCAGCAGCAGGCGACGGCGCTGGCGGCCTGGATGCCCACCGTCATCCCCGCCATTGATGTGTTGTACGCCAGCACCATGAGCCGCGCCCGCGAGACGGCGGAGGCCGTGGCCCAGGCATACGACTGCAACATCTACTTTGACGACCGCTTGCGCGAGATCGGCAACAACCGCCACGATCACACCGCCTGGCCCAACGACGACCTGCCCCGGCAATACGCCGATTATTGGAGCAGCGAGCGCCCCTTTTCCTCCGTGACGCCGCTGGTGGCGCATGGGGAAACGTGGATGCACTTCCGCACGCGCATTGGCCTGTTTGTGGAGGAACTGGTGTTGGAGCATCGGGAGGAGGTCGTAGTGGCGGTCTGCCACGGCGGGGTGGTGGAGGCCGTCTTCGACCACATCTTCAACATTGGTCCGTGGCGGCGCTGCGAAATTTGGGACCGCAACACGGGTATCTCCCATTTTGAGTATGTGGCGCACCCCAACCGCGAGACGTGGCGGCTCCATTTTCACAATCGGCAAGAGCATCTTGCCGGCATTTGAGTCTATCACGGTGTCAGGGCGCAGCGGAAGCCCAGATTAGCGCGGGCCACCGTGGGGTCATAATTCCCCCGCCCCATGGTGGTCACATCCGCGGCGGGCGCAAGCCAGGAGCCGCCACGCAGCACCTTCGTCGTCCCCTCCGGCGGTCCCAACGGGTTGGCGTTCGTGGCCTCTTCGTAATAGTCAAAGGCGTACCAGTCGTTTACCCACTCCATCACGTTGCCCGCCATGTCCAACGCGCCAATGGGCGAGCGCCCCTCCGGGTAGCTGCCCACCGGCGCGGTGTCCTGGTAGCCATCATCCACCGTTTCGTCCCGATAGTCGCGCGGGCAGCCGCGGTCGCAGAAATTCAGCCGCTCCCCATCAAACGTGTCTCCCCACGGATATTGAAACTTCACCAGCGCCACCGGGTCAAAACTGGCGGCGCGTTCCCACTCCGCTTCCGTGGGCAATCGCGCCGCGCGCCAGCGGCAAAAGTTGTCCGCCTGATACCAGTTGACGTAAATCACGGGGTAGTTGTCGTAATCGGGATTGCCGTAGTAGCTGCTGTAGTAGGTGGCTGCCCTGTTCTGTGGCGGCGCGCACGCTTCCGCGGCCACGCACGCCTGGTATTGCCCATTGGTGACTTCCGTTTCGTCAATGTAGAAGCTGTCCAGGCGCACGATGAGCGAGGGCTTTTGGTCGGCCTCCCCCTCATCGTTGCCCAGACGGAAGACGCCTGCCGGCATAAACAACATCCGCGCCCCCGTTTTCTCATCCACCAATGGCGCGGGCGTCGGTTCCGGCGTCTCCGTCGGTGGCGGCAGCGGCGTTTCCGTCGGCGAGAGCGCCGTCAGCGCGGCCACAATTTGCGACTGTGTCGTTGCCGTAGCCGCCGCCACGCTGCCGCCGGTCAATTCCTCCTCCCGATTGAGCCGTGTCACAATCAATCCGGCCAGCAGCACAATCACGAACACCCCCACCAGCCCCCAGATAGTGCGCTGTTCGATCTGGCGGCGGGTGCGGCTGGGCAGCCGTGGCAGTGGCACGGCGGTCTCCGCTTTGGCGGGCGTGCGCCGCGCATCGGGCGGGACGGGCGCGGCCCGCCCGCCGGGTCGCGCCAGGGCCGCGGCGAAATCCGCCACCGATTCATAACGCACGTCGGGGCGCAAGTCCAGGGCGCGGCTGGCGACAATGGACAGGTAGGGGGAAACATCCGGGTTGATCTCGCGCGCCGCCTTCATCGTCACCAACCCGCTCTGGCGGCGCAGCGCATCCGGGGGAACCTGTCCCGTGAGCAATGTGTAGAGGGTGGCGCCCAGGCTGTAGATGTCGCTGGCCGCGGTCGTTTCTGTCTGGCTGGCCTGTTCGGGGGCGGCATAGCTGCTGATGCCAACGCTGATGCCCAATCCTGGCAGCCCGGTGTCCACCAGGAAAACATCGCCGGCGGGGGTGACGCGAATGTTGGCGGGCTTGATGTTCAGGTGGAGATGGCCTTTGCCGTGGAGGTAGGCGAGGGGTTGGCAGGCGGCTTGCAGCCAGGTGATGATCAGGTCTTCGGGCAGGGGGCCGTATTGGTCCAGGAGGCTTTGCAGGTCTATGCCGTCGATGTAGTCGCTGACCAGGTATTGGCCGTGGGTTTCCAGGTTGAAGTGATCGCGAAATGCCGGCAATCCCGCATGGCTCAGACCGGTGAGGCGGCGGGCTTCGGCGCGGAAAAGCTGCTGCGTCTGGACAGAAGCGTCCAGGTACTCCTTGATCGCATAATCTCGCCGCTCCACCACGTCCCAGGCGCGATACACCGCCCCATATGGCCCCTCGGCCAGCAGGCTGACGATACGATAACGCTTATTGAGGATTTCACCAGGGAGCAGCGGCATAGGAAGAGGACAACGCGCTTAATCAATCACGTCGAAGCGCAAAAGCTGCGCCTGCCGCCCGTCATTGGCGCTGCCGCAGAGCATTTCCGCCTCAATGAATGGCTGCGATTCGGCCCGCGTGAACATCCGCATCATTTCATAGTCGTTGGGGATGACCAGGTGCACCTCGTGCAGCGCCTCAATCTGCGCCAGTGTTAACCAGGCAACCTGGCCTTCATCTTGTTCCACGGCCAGGCCATCGGCGGCCATAACCTCGCACACGAAAAGAAGATAGTGCCCGGCTTTGGCGTCTGGCGAGGCCACGGCCATGCGTTCGTTGACAATGCCCCGCAGGGCCACGAATGTGGTATGCAGCCCGGTTTCCTCGCGCACCTCGCGGGTGACGGCTGTTTCCAACGTCTCGCCAAACTCCCATTTCCCCCCAATTAGCGCCCACAAACCCAGGTAAGGGTCCGCATTCCGCTTGATCAGCAAAATGCAATTCCCTTTGTCCTTGATCGTGCGCCGGATAATGGCGATGACACCCGGAAGTGGATGGCGCTGCTCATGACGTCTGCGGTGCAAAGGTAGCTGCGCTAACGAATCGATCATAAGGTTCCGCCCTGGCCTTTTTTTCGGGCCATATGTATTGCTTCCGGCGCTCCGGGCCAACGCCGAAAGAAGTGGGATACAGCCAAGAAAATAAATAGTCAATGGGTGGCTGTCTGACTGTATTTTACTGGAGTGTATACCGAAGGCAAGACCGGCGCGCGGTTCGTACCTTATCAATGGGTGTGTTTCAAATGGATTGCTCAGGCTACTCGCGCCGTAGGACAATTTGCCTAAATTGTCCCTTCACGGCGGAGGACAATTCAGCGAATTGTCCTACAGCAAGCAGCAGTCAACTGAAATGAAACACACCCTTTGCCTAAATTGTCCCTTCACGGCGGAGGACAATTCAGCGAATTGTCCTACAGCAAGCAGCAGTCAACTGAAATGAAACACACCCTTTGCCTAAATTGTCCCTTCACGGCGGAGGACAATTCAGCGAATTGTCCTACAGCAAGCAGCAGTCAACTGAAATGAAACACACCCTTTGCCTAAATTGTCCCTTCACGGCGGAGGACAATTCAGCGAATTGTCCTACAGCAAGCAGCAGTCAACTGAAATGAAACACACCCTTTGCCTAAATTGTCCCTTCACGGCGGAGGACAATTCAGCGAATTGTCCTACAGCAAGCAGCAGTCAACTGAAATGAAACACACCCCTTATCAATGGAAGGTGGGCACTTTCGGATTTCGCGGGTTTTGCCCCACATATGGGTTTGGGAGTCGAGGCTTTAGCCATATGGTTTGGGAGTCGAGGCTTCAGCCATATGGTTTGGGAGTCGAGGCTTTAGCCGGGTCTTGCGCATATGGTTTGGGAGTCGAGGCTTTAGCCGGGTCTTGCGCACATGGTTTGGGAGTCGAGGCTTTAGCATATGGTTTGGGAGTCGAGGCTTTAGCCGGGTCTTGCGCATATGGTTTGGGAGTCGAGGCTTTAGCCATATGGTTTGGGAGTCGAGGCTTTAGCCGGGTCTTGCGCACATATTCCGGCTAAAGCCACCACTCCCCGCGAATTTCTGGAGAACCTGAAACTATTCACGTCTCCGAGAGATTGGACCAATTTTGTAGACATTAACAGGATTTAACCAGAGCAAATTGGTCCAGTCTGGATTAGGCGTTGCTATGGAACATGAATTTGTGCGTGGCGCAGTCGTAGAGGCCCCAACTGGGCGCGCCGTACATGCCCAGGATTTCGCCGGGATTCACCAGGAAGCAATCGCCCACCTGCTCCCAGTTTTGCAGGTGATTGTGCCCATAGCAGACCAGGTCGAACTGGCCGGATTGGGCGATGCGGCGGGCGGGTTCCGGGTAGTGGATCATGGCGATATGGCGCCCGGCAAAGGAGATTTCGGTGTAGATGCCGTTGAGGGTGACATGGGCGTATTGCGAGGCAACCGTGTGTAGCAATCGTCCATCTCCATCGTTGTTGCCAAAAACGATCTGAATGGGGCCGGGAAAGCCCTCCGCCAGGTGCTTGATCATAAATGGAGCGCACAGATCGCCGCAGTGCAGCAGCATCTCCGCGCCGCTCTCGCGGATGCTCGCCAGCGCCTTTTGCAAGCCGGCGATGTTGTCATGCGTGTCGGACATGATGGCGATTTTACTCATATATCAACCGTCCTTAACCACTTTCCCATCTTTGATGACGACGCGAATGTTGTTCGCGTCTTCCAGGGAGCGGATATTTTCCAGCGGGTTGGCGCGGGTGATGATGACGTCCGCCAGTTTGCCTGCTTGCAGCGTGCCGATCTGGTCTTGCCAGCCGAGGCATTCGGCGGCGGTTTTGGTGGTGGCGACGATGGCTTCCATGGGACTCATGCCGATGCCGCACATGAGGCCGAGTTCGCGCAAATTGGTTCCGTGCGCCATGACGCCGGCATCGGTGCCCATGGCGATTTTGACGCCTGCCTGGTAGGCGGCGGCGATGCTGGCGCTGTGGATTTCGATGACTTCGCGCGCTTTGCGGATGCCCCATTCGGGCATGTTGCCGCTGCCTTCGGCGGCTTCCAGCACGGCCAGGGGGGCCAGCAGGGTGGGGACGAGGAATGTGCCGTGCTCTTTCATGAGGGTGATGACTTCGTCGTTGAGGTAGATGCCGTGTTCGATGGAGTGAATGCCGGCACGTACCGCATTCATAATCCCTTCCGTCCCCTGCGCGTGTGCCATCACCTTGATGCCCCGCCGGTACTGGCCTTCCTCGACCATCACGGCCAACTCCTCCAGCGAGAACTGGGTGAATTCGGGATGGTCGGTGGGGCTGAGGACGCCGCCCGTGGCGCAGACTTTGATCACGTCTGCGCCCGCGCGCAGCACTTCGCGCACCTTCTTGCGCACCTCTTCCACGCCGTCGCAGCGTCCGCTGGGCGCGCCCGGGTAGCCGCCGAACAGTCCCAAATCCACGCCGGAGGGGAGCCAGCCGTCGCCGTGGCCGCCGGTGGTGGTGAGGACGGTGATGCTGATCTGCATGCGCGGACCGGGGACGAGGCCGCGCTCGACGGCTTGCTTGACGCCGAGATCAGAACCACCTGCGTCACGGACTGTGGTAATGCCGGCATCCAACGTTCGCCGCATCCTTCCAATTGTCTCATAAAAGCGCAGCGAAAACGGTTTTGCCAACTGCTCCTGCAAATTGAACCCCTCCATTGTAAAATGAACGTGGGTGTCAATCAGGCCCGGTAAAATAGCGCCCCCCCGCGCATCAATCCGGGTCACATCCGACGATGGCGCGTCTACCTGCGCCCGCGGCCCCACCGCTTGAATCCGATTATCCTTGATCAACACCGCGCCGTGGTTGATGGGCGTGCCGCCGCGACCATCAATCAACGCGCCATTTTCAATGAGAATGTATGTCATGGGTGAATCCTCCTGGCTGAATAGGGCGCAGCCGTTAACAAGGGCTTTGCTCAGGAATTGACGGATGCGCTGAAAGGGTTCTTACTTGCCGCATAATCCAAAGTTGATTCTGTGCGAACCCTGGGGGTCAGCGGGTGGTGACGTTTTTCGTTGACAGTCGATTGCTGCCTATTTTCCTGCTCACTTTATCACTATGGAGTTAATCATGCCAGCGGAAACGCTCTATTTTGTGCATCTGACGGATAGCCACATTGGTCCCACGCCCGCCTTTAGCCGCCACGGGCATCGCTCTTATTCTTGCGCCCGGCGCGCGGTGGACATCATCAACAGCCTCCCTGTGCGCCCTGATTTCGTGATGCACACGGGCGATGTCGTCACGGCCCCTGATCCTCGCTCCTATGCGTTGGCCGCGGAACTGTTCGCCGGACTGGAGCCGCCCGTCTACTACGCGACGGGTAATCACGACACGGCAAGCGACATTCGCGCCTGGCTGCCGATGGGACCCCACGAGCCGCTGCTGGATGATCCCGCTTTTCTCTGCTACCGTTTTCACGTGAAGGGGTATCGGCTGGTGGTGTTGGATGCGCGCGCGCCGGATGAACTGGACCCCCATGGGTTGATGCCGGCATCTCAACTCGCCTATCTCCACCAGGAAGCCAGGGAAACGGACGGCCCGCCGTTGGTCGTCTTCCTGCACTTCCCCGTCCTGCCCCTGAACGCTCCCTGGATGGATGCCAACATGCGCCTGATCAATTGGGAAGAGACGCACGCGGCGTTTGCCGGCATCGGCCCCCGCCTGCGCGCCGTCTGTCATGGGCACGTCCATCAAAACATGCAGACATCGCGTGATGGCGTCCTCTACGTCGCCGCCGCCAGCACCTTCTCCCAGTTCGCCGCCTGGCCCACCGACGAAGATGTGCGCCTGGATCCCGACCACCTGCCCGGCTTCAACTTCGTCCATCTTCTGCCCCACCAAACCATCATCCACCAGCACACCTTTCCCCGCCCCCAACCCTAACCACAAAACCGTATGAGGAATTTTCGTATTATGAAGACCACTCACTATAATAATCCGTGAGCATATTTTCAAGCGTCATATGTTTGGACTTAAGATGCAACAGGCATCCCCACATAGCGCATCTGACGGAAAGGAAGCATCCCATGATTCAGAAACTTTATGTCCACAACTACAGATGTCTTGAGAACTTCGAACTGAAGCTGAAAGACATGCCCTCTGCTCTGTTGATTGGGAAAAATGGCACGGGCAAATCAACGGTAGCCGCTGCGCTGGAGATATTTCAATCCATCGGCCGCGGCGTCAACCGCGTAGGGGAATTGGTGCGGCCTTTTGATTCTGCGCGCAGTAGAGCGGATGTTCCTATCCGTTTTGAAATAGAAATCCTGCTTGCCGGGCAATTGTATGAATACCAACTGGCTTTAGAACTCCCGGAACGATTCCGAGAACTGCGCGTTCTTGAGGAAACCCTAATAGTCTCAGGAAAGCCCGTTTATTCCCGACAGGAAGCCCAGGTGACACTGCACATAAGCGAGCAAAACCGTGATGCTCAATTCTCCGTGGACTGGCATCTGGTGGCCCTGCCGGTCATTCAGGTTCAATCCGAAAACGATCCGCTGCACGTTTTTAGAACATGGCTGGCGCGCATGATCATCATTTCCCCAATTCCCACTCAGATGACGGGTGACTCCCAGGGCGAAACGCTGGAGCTGTTGCGAGATGTGTCGAACTTCGGCGAATGGTTCACAGGCGTTCTCAGCCGCTATCCCGCCGCCTATGCCCACGTTGACCAATATCTGCGCGCCGTGATGCCGGACATTCAAGATGTGCTGAACGAACCGGTGGGCAAGGACGCCCGCAGCATGGTGGTGCGCTTTGCCGCCAATCAGGCGAATCTACGGGTTGAGTTCGGCCATCTTTCTGATGGGGAGAAGTGCTTTTTTATTTGCGCCACTGTACTCGCCGCTAACAAATCATACGGCCCCCTCTTTTGCTTCTGGGATGAACCAGACAGTTATCTTTCCCTGTCAGAAGTCGGGCACTTTATTGTCTCGCTGCGCCGGTCTTTTGCGAGTCAGGGGCAGTTCCTGGCTACTTCGCATAATGGTGAAGCCATCAGGCGATTTGGGCACGAGAATACGTTTGTCCTTGATCGCAAGAGCCATCTGGAGCCAACCCTCATCAGACGGCTCAGTGAGTTATCATTAGAAGGAGACCTGATCGAAACGCTCATTCGGGGGGACCTGGAACTGTGAGCGTCAACAAATACCAACCACACGTTCTTGTTTTGCCAGAAGATGATGCCAATCGTCAGATTGCTAACGGATTTCACCAGGCACTCAACGTCAATCCACTGGCCTTGCAAGTGATGCCGCCCGCGGGCGGGTGGGCAAAGGTGTTGGACAAATTTGAGCAGGATCATCTCGCCGGCGTGCGCAAGTATGCGCAGCGTCGGATTGTCTTGCTGATGGATTTTGACAACGACCAGGCCCGCTATTACGTCGCCTGGGGTCGAATTCCAGAAGATGTGCGGAGCAGGGTGTTTGTCCTGGGCGTATTATCGGAACCGGAGCAATTACGGCGCAAAACGGGCAAGCATTTCGAGGCAATTGGAAACATCCTCGCCGAAGATTGCCCGGATGAAAGAAATGAACTTTGGATTGATGAGCTTCTTGAACACAACACCTCGGAAGTGGATCGGTTCATCACATCCGTGAACTCTTTCCTGTTTGGAGCGTAACCACTCAGCCTATGAACCTTCCCGGAAGCTCTCTGTCAGCCTAAAAGTGCTGCAAAATGCAACGCATTTCGCATTAAACAACTTCCGGGAAGATGAGGGTGAGTATTACTGTGGAGTATAAAAAAATGAAAGTTGCTCTGCTGGCAAATTTGAAGAAGAATGCCCCCACATGGCCCGGTATGTCCCCAGATCAGTGGGATGATTTGGATTCGGAAAAGACAATTGAGGGGATTATGGCGGCGCTGCGCAGTGGCGGGCATGATGTGGTGTTCCTGGAAGGGGATAAGACGCTGCCGCAAACGCTGTCTAAGGCGAAGCCCGACATCTGTTTTAACATTTGTGAGGGTCATTTTGGCGATGGGCGGGAGGCGCAAGTGCCGGCATTACTCGAAATGCTGCGTATCCCCTACACCGGCTCCCAGGTCCTCACCCTCGCCCTCACCCTCGACAAACCCATGACCAAGCGCGTCCTTACCTTCCACGACCTGCCCACCCCCCCCTTCCAGGTCTTCGAACGCCTCACCGAAACCCTCAATCCCGACATGCAATTCCCCATGTTCGTCAAACCCAGCCGCGAAGGCACGGGCATGGGCGTCAGCGTGGAATCCATCGTCTACGACCAGGAACAACTTCATACCCAATTACAGCGCATCTTCGAGAAGTACAACCAACCCGTCCTCGTGGAACGCTTCATTGAAGGACGCGAAGTCACCATGGGCGTCGTTGGCAACCTGGTCACACCGGTAGCCTGGCGCGTCCCCGCCAACGAGGAGGCCCCACGCATTCGCCGCGGCCTGCATTTCTTCCCCCCGCTGGAAGTGAACATGGCCGCCTACCCGGAGGAAAAAGGCGTCTACACCAGCCGCATTAAGGTGGACCTGGTGGAAGATTTCCGCTTCCTCTGCCCTGCGCCTTTGTCTGAAGAAGCCGTGGAAGAACTGCGCTGGCTCACCGCCGCCGTCTTCCGTGTCACCGGCTGCCTCGACGTGAGTCGCGTTGATTTCCGCCTGGATGTCAACGACAATAACAAACCCTACATTCTGGAAGTTAATCCCTTGCCCGGACTCAACCCCGGTTACTCCGACCTCTGCCTGGAAGCCGCGGCAGACGGCTGGACTTACGAGCAGCTGATCAACGCCATCCTCAACGAGGCCATTGACCGCTACGCTCTGGGTGAGTGAGACTCTTGCTGGGAGATGCCGGCAATGCCGGCATCTTCGACAACCAACAACCACAACGCTTCCCGAAGGATCAACAACATGCCTGATCTGGTGCGCGGCGCGTGTCCGCATGATTGTCCTGACACCTGCGGCGTGGTCACCGAGGTGGAGAATGGCCGCGCCATCCGCTTCTCCGCCGACCCCGACCATCCCATCACGCAAGGTTGGTTGTGCGCCAAAGTGCGCCCCTACCTGGACCACGTCTACCACCCCGACCGCCTCATGCAGCCGCTACGCCGCATCGGACCAAAAGGGAGTGGGCAGTGGCAGCCGATCACCTGGGAGGCAGCCGTTGCCGAAATCGTCGCCCGCTGGCAGGACATTATCGCCCGCTATGGCGCGGAGGCCATCCTGCCCTACAGCTACAGCGGCACGCTGGGGCTGGTGCAGATGACGGTCGCCAGCACCCGCCTCTGGAACCGCCTGGGGGCCGGCCAGTTGCAGCGCAGCATTTGTGGCGCGGCGGCGGAAGCGGCGGTGCAGGCCACGCTGGGCGCGCGATACAGCCAGGATTACGCGGACGTGCTGCACAGCCAGTTGGTGATTATCTGGGGGCACAACCCCGTGACCACCGCGCCCCACTTTATGCCCTTCCTGCGCGCCGCGCAGCGCCAGGGAACGCAGCTTGTCGTCATTGACCCGCGTCGCACGCGCACCGCCGCCGGCGCGGATTGGCATCTGGCCCCCAATCCGGGTACGGATGGGGCGCTGGCGTTGGGCATCGGCCACGTGATCGCGCGCGAGGGTTGGCAGGATGAGGCGTGGCTGGCGCGGCATACGGTGGGTTGGCCGGCGTTGCGCCAACGGCTGCAAGAATATCCTCCGGAACGGGTCGCGCATCTCACGGGCATATCCGCCGCGGATGTGGCGAAACTGGCCCGGCTTTACGCGCACGCCTCCCCCAGCCTGATCAAAATTGCCGATGGGATCAATCGCAATCAGGGGGGTGGTCAGACGGTGCGGGCGATTTGCGCGCTGCCGGCATTAACCGGACAGTACGGCAAACGAGGCGGCGGGCTGGCTTACTCAACGAGCAGCACAATTGCCTGGGATGGTGAGGCCGTCGCCCATGGGGCGGAATGCCCCCCACCCGGTCGCGTCGTCAACATGAATCGGTTGGGACAGGCGTTACTGGGCGAAGTGGATGACCCGCCGATCATGTCGCTGTTTGTGTTTGGCGCGAATCCGCTGGCTTCCGCGCCCAATGCGGGCCGGATTATGGCCGGTCTACGGCGCGAAGAGTTGTTCACGGTGGTCCACGAGCTTTTTCTCACGGATACGGCGGATTTTGCGGATTTGGTATTGCCGGCATCTTCCCAACTCGAACAAACCGATCTCCACAAAGCCTACGGCCACACCCTCCTCACCTACAACCGCCCCGCCATCTCCCCCCTGGGCCAGAGCAAGAGCAACTGGGACTTGATGCGGCTGCTGGCGCAAGCGATGGGCTTCACCGAACCGTGGCTGCATCAGACGCCGGACGAGGTCATTGACGAAATCCTCACCGCCACGGCGCGGCGCAACCCCCTGCTGCAAGGCGTCACGCTGCGGCGGCTGCAGGCGGAGGGGAGCGTCATGCTGCCTGTGCCGCAGCCCCCGTTTGCCGATGGCGTTTTCCCCACCGGCAGTGGCAAGGTGGAATTGTACTCACAGGCCATGGCGCGGATTGGGGTGGATCCGTTGCCGGCATTTATCCCGCCCCAGGACGATGGCGGCATAAACGAGACAGACCCCCGCTTCCCTCCTCCCGCCGCCCTCAACCTGCTCACGCCCGCCGCCCATCACTTTGTCAGCAGCAGCCTGGCCAATCAGAGCCACCTGCGCCAACGAGAAGGCGATCCTTTTGTGGAGATTCATCCACTGGACGCCGCCGCCCGCGACATTCAGCAAGGCGACCGCGTTATCATCGAGAATGGGCGTGGCTGGTGCGCCTTGCGTGCCCGCGTCACGGACGCCGTGCAGCCGGGCGTGCTGGCCTCCCCCAAAGGCGTGTGGCAAAAACACAGCGGCGGGCGCAACGTCAACTTCACCACCTCGGACGCCCTCGGCGACCTGGCCGGACAGAGCACCTTCCACGACAACCGTGTCTGGCTGCGCCGCGCCGACGCTTGACGCCGGAGTGATAATTCCCTGCAACCCTGGTCTTTGCCTTGCGTATTGTTACCATGAGCGCGTCATTATTTTGCGCCGGAAAGCTATTAGTCGTGCCGGCCTCAGTTGGCGATGCCGCGGTAGTGACCCACTGAAGCCGGCGCCACAAACTGACCACCATCCCCTGACTATTATTCTCGAAGGAGAACCGGAAATGACCGACGAAGAAATCACCAACGTTGAGGAAATCAAAGATCGCTTGAAGATTGAAGTTGAGGAAGTGGAAGCGATTGCCGCGGAAACTCCCACTGGCGGCGAAGAGCCTGCCGCCCAACCCGCCAGTATGGATGTGGTGGAAGAACTGAAGAACCTGGGACGTCAGGTTGCGGAGACGCTGCGCACCGCCTGGGAAAGCGAGGAGCGGCAGAAAATGGAAGCAGACGTGCGTGAAGGTATCAAATCCTTCGCCGACGAAGTGGACAAAGTGATCCGCGAAGCGCGTGACAGCGACGCCGCGCAAAAGATGCGCGAGGAAGCCACGGAGTTGAAGGCCAAGATGGAAGAGGCGGATCTGGCGAAGAAGGCGCGCAGCAGCCTCGTTCAGGGCCTGGGTTGGTTGAGCGACGAGCTAGGCAAGCTGGCTGCCAGCCTCTCCCCCAAAGAGAAACAGCCGGAAGCCCCCGCCCCGGCGGAACCGGAATCTTCTGGCGAAGAAGCCTGATCTCCGCTCCGACCCACAGCAAACACAATCCAACAGGGGTGCGCACCCGCGCACCCCTGTTTCATTTCAAGCACCACCTACCAACCATCAACTAACGTGACTGCGAAGTAATCGTTCGGAATTAAGCCCGCGGAGATTGGTTCAATCTGTCAGATTGAACCAATCTACAAATCGCCAAGTTGTTTTTGAACGAACTAAGGACTGACGATGCAATTCCGTACGTTATTTCATCGTCAATCCCAAGCCAGATTGGACCAATTTTCTCTGGTGAAAATGGCTATTGAGCGCGTGAAATTGGTCCAATCTAACAACCCCCAACTATCTCCCTCCCACCTGTGGCAACACGGCATGAGCCATCGCTTCCAGGCCGTCTACGTCGTCCAGGTCCAGCCATTGCAGCATTACACGCTGCACGCCCACTTCCGCCAGTTCGCCCAATTGATCCACAATCTGATTGCCCGTGCCCACAATGATGCCAATCTCGCGCATTTGGGCAAATGACCGTCCCTGCTCTTGCAGGCGCGCGTTGACGGCAGCGTCGTCCTTGCCGAACCAGCAGCCCGTCATCAAGGAGCGGCGTACATCCGCGGGGGCGCGCCCCCGCTCTTGCAGTAGGGCGTCCAATGCCTGGTTCCGTTGGCGGATGACTGCCGGCGTGGTGAAGACGGCGTTCCATTCGGTGGCGTATTGCGCCACGAGCGGCAGGGTACGTTTGGGGCCGTTGCCGCCGATGAGGATGGGGGGGCCGCCAGGGCGCAGCGGGCGTGGGAGGAGGATGGCTTCTTGTAGGTGGTAGTAAGTGCCGGCATAATCAACCGGATCATCACTGTGCAGCAGCCGCGTGACGACTTCCAGGCCTTCAATAAAGCGGGCGAAGCGTGGAGCCATTTCCAGCAAATCCCAACCGAAGTGGGTGTGTTCCCGCACCTGCCAGCCCGCGCCCATGCCCAGCGTCAGGCGACCGCCGGAGAGATCGTCAACGGCGGCAGCCATACGCGCCGTAAACGTAGGGTGGCGAAAGGAGACGGGCGAGACGAGGGGGCCGAATTCCAGCCGTTGCGTGTGGCTGGCGAGCCAGGTGAGCGAGACCCACAACTCCAGTGAATCTTTATCGGGTGGGTTGGCGTTGGTGAAATGGTCGGAGCGATAAAGGCCGACGTAGCCCAGCGATTCCACGGCATGGGCAATGCGCTGCCAGCGGGGCCAGGTGAGGCCGTTTTGGCCCTCAATCATGATGGCGACTTCTATTTGGGACATAGGTTCCTCCTTTGGGGGAAGCAGGCAAGGATATGATTCATACCTTGACCGTGCCCTGATTTTCTTGGGTCTAGTGAACAGGCGGGCGAGGCGGAAACGAAAACGCTCACCCATCAAGGGTGAGCGTTCAGGTTGTTCAGCTATCCGGGGACAAGCAGGGCGAGTTGGCCGCAGACAACATCGAACCAGGTAAGGGCAAGGCGTTCGATCTAATTGTGGACGGGTTTTTCGATGTGCGGCAGAACCTGGGCCAGGATTCTTTCTTTGGGCATGGCTCCGGTGACGCGGGCCACGACCTGACCATCTTTAAACAGCATCAACGTGGGGATGCCAATGATGCCGTAACGCCCAGGGATGGCCGGATTTTCGTCTACATCAACCTTGCCCACGCGCAGGACGCCGTCGTACTCGGCGGCGATGGCATTAACGCTGGGAGCAATCATGCGGCATGGGCCGCACCAATCCGCCCAGAAGTCAATCAATACGGGCTTGTCGGATTTGAGAACGTCTTGTTCGAAGCTTTCGTCAGTGACCTCAAATGGTTTTGCCATGAGTAAATCTCCTTAAATGAGTTTTTAGTTGGCGATTGTCAGTTGGCGGCGCGGTGGTTTTGTTGTCTGGGGAGGCAATGCTCCAGGGGTGTTCGTGCAAACAACTGATTTTCACGTGTAGGCGGGTGTTCTCGCGTCAAGGGCCGCCTTCAATTAAGATGTTGGTGGGCAGGATATTGCTTGCCTTGAATACAGACGCGCTAGACGGCGGACATCTTACGTTCACTGAAAAAACCGGGTTTTTCGAGTGCCCGGCCAAAATTACCAGAGTGGTTCATGTGTAAAAACCCGGTTTTTGGCCTTTTTTCAGTAGAGTCAGAGTTTAGCGTAAGCGGGTCTTCTGTCAAGGTGAATGAAGGGCAGAGAATTCACGGGGGTCGGCAAAAACGGGTAAAATCGCTACAATGCGGCGTCGTGGGCGTTGATGAAAACGTAATCACGGATTTCGCGGGTGACGCGGAATTGGTCCAATCTGGCTTAGCAGTTACGTTTTGACTGCGAATGGGCAGCATTGTTGACATGACGAACGACAAGCTGCCATCTGTCAACTTTTTTCAGGCGAGTCGGAAGCTCGCCCTATTTTGAGGAGGCGTGGGCCGTGATATTGCCGCAAATAACGTTGATGGCTGTGCCGGCATTGCCCCATGTGCAGCCGGGTGATGATGTGGGGGCATTGCTGGTGACGGCGCTGCGGCAGGCGGGTATGGCTTTGCAGGCGGGGGATGTGCTGGCGGTGGCGCAGAAGGTGATTTCGAAGGCGGAGGGGCGACAGGCGAATTTGCGGGAGGTGACGCCGGGGGCGCGGGCGCTGGAAGTGGCGGCGCGGACGGGGAAGGATGCGCGGCTGGTGGAGCTGATTTTGCGGGAGAGTGAGGAGATTTCGCGGCTGCGGCAGGGGGTGCTGATTGTGCGGCATCGGCTGGGGTTTACGAGCGCGAATGCCGGCATTGATCGCTCCAACGTCCCCCAACAAAACCACGAAGACGAAACCGTCCTCCTCCTTCCCCTCGACCCCGACGCCAGCGCCGCCCGCCTGCGCCACGCCCTGGAGGCCGCTTTTGGCGTGCGCCTGGGCGTGATCATCACCGACAGCCACGGGCGACCTTTTCGCCTGGGGACGGTGGGGGTGGCTATTGGCGTTGCCGGCATTCCCGCCCTCTGGGACCGGCGCGGCGAAGCGGATCTGTACGGCTACCAGCTACAGCACACCGATGTCGGCGTCGCGGACGAAATCGCCGCCGCCGCCGGGTTGCTCATGGGGCAGGCCGCGGAAGGGACGCCCGTCGTTCTCGTGCGCGGGCTGCGGCTGCCCGCCGCGCAAGGCCACGCCACCGACCTCGTGCGTCCCAAGCACATGGATTTGTACCGCTAGTTTTTCTCTGGCGGCAGCAGACAACTGAACCCTGCCTGTTCAAAATGCCTATCTGCTGTGCGCACGTTCAAACTGACGATGCAACACCGTGCTTTATTTCATCGGCAATCCTACACGGGAGTCTGGCGAAATCCACATAGGGTGGCCGGAGCCGCAGCTTTAGCCGGACCAAACGCCATTTGTGGGTCGGCTGAAGCCGCCACGTCAAAAACGCCAGTGTCCAGTAGTCATAATGTCCAGGAGCAGCGCGACATGGCTCAATGATGACAAGCTGTTTCCGGGGTTGAATGGATCTTCTTGTCTGGCGAGGGAGGAGAAACGGCCCATACGCGCCTCATCGCTGCTGTATGCCGTTAGTCGTTACGTACTATCCCCTGGCGTAGGCCAGGCGGTATACACTTGACGCGCTATGGTTGTGGTGCGGCAATGGATCGGGAATAAGGTCGGGTTCTATCTGGCGCTGTTGTTTGCGGGGATGGTGGTGGGCTGCCAAATGCCGGCACGCGCCGCCGATCTCCCCACCCTGGCCGCTGCCGCCCTGTTAAACGACGCCCAATCCGGCAGCAGCAACGGCCTGCCCCCCACCTTCACCCCGCCGCCCCCCTCCCTCTCGCCATCCCCCACCGCCACCCTATTCGTCACCCCCCGCCCCCCCACGCAAACGCCCCTGCCCATTCCCACCAACACCCCCGTCACGCCCATTCCGCCCACGCTCACCCCCTCCATCACGCCCACACCCACCCTCACCCCCACCGCTACGTTAAAGCCGCCCGGCGCATATGGCCTCGACGAACCTCTGCCGCTGGCCTACTACCCACGCCCCGCGGACGACAATGGCTGGGGCATCCACTGGATACCGACCACCAGCCAGGAGCCGGGTATCGTGGATCGCTTCGTGGCCGAAGTGGCCCGTATGCATATCAAATGGGTCGTTTTCCTCAATGACGGCACGGACATCGGGCGCAACGATTACCTGGTGGATCAACTCGTCGCCCACGGCATCATGCCCGTTATGCGCCTCTACCGCAGCGGCATTTTGCCCTACGATGGCGACCTGGGGCAGATGGTGCGCCATTATCGCGCCCGTGGCGTCTTTTACTTCCAACTGTACAACGAACCCAACGTCAACGACGAAAACCACCAGGGCGTTTCCAACCCCAACACCTACGCCGTGGCCTGGGCCGCCGCCGCGCGCGAAGTCGTGGCTAATGGCGGCTATCCCGGCCTGGGCGCGCTCAGCCCCGGCGGGCCGTATGACCACTATCAATTTCTGGCGCGCGCGTTGCAAGCGTTGCGGCGGAATGGGGACCTGGGGCTGCTCAATCGGGGGTGGGTTTCCGTCCACAATTACCAGGGGCTGCGCGCACCAGACGATGCGGATGGCTTTCTGCTTTTCCGCCAATACGACGCCATCGTCAACGCCTATCTACACCATT
This sequence comes from Ardenticatenales bacterium, assembly GCA_020634515.1. Lineage (NCBI taxonomy): Bacteria > Bacillati > Chloroflexota > Ardenticatenia > Ardenticatenales > Ardenticatenales bacterium. Next base: position 30,814 of record JACKBL010000005.1, read on the forward strand.
CCATCCCCCTCATCGGCACGGAAGGCGGCTCCTACCACCCCGATCCCCAGGTGGAAAAGGAGATGCTCACGTGGCAGTATGCCTACATGCGTGGCGCAGAGCCGTATTATTTTGCCTTTAGCGGCTGGATTTTGGCGAATCTGGAGGGGGGCAGCGCGGACCCGGCCTGGGAGTGGCAGGCGTGGTTCCGCCGCGACTTCGTGCATCCCGTCGTGACGGATTTCTTTTACCAGACGGAGCGATAGATGTCATATTGGTTCAATCTCCAAGATTGAACCAATATAAAGCCGTTAGCCGCCGGCAAGCGCCTGCACGCCGTGCAGGATGGCCTGCTGCGCGGCGGTGAACCAGGGGGTGGGGAGGAAGCCGAGGAGGAGCGTGCCCAAAACGGTGAGGGCGACGGCTGTGTTCAGGGCGGGGCGGGTGCTGACTTCCCCTTCGCCTTCGTACATGAACATGAGGTAGACGACGCGCAGGTAGAAGTAGCCGGAAATGATGCTGGTGACGACGCCGACGATGGCCAACCACGCCAGATCGGCTTCGAGGGCGGCGCGGAAGATGTAGAATTTGCCGGAGAAGCCGCCCGTGGGGGGCACGCCCGTGAGGGAGAGCATGAAGGTGGCCATGGCCAGGGAGAGCAGCGGCGCGCGTTTTGCCAGTCCTTTGAAGTCTTCGAGGGCGTTGCCCACGCTTTCGCGCCGTTCCACGGCAATGACGATGGCGAACGCGCCCAGGTTGGTGAAGAGGTAGGCGAGCATGTAGAAGAGGGCCGCGCTCACCCCCTCCGGGCTGGAAATGCCGGCAGCGACCCCCATCAAAATGTACCCCGCGTGCGCAATGCTGGAATAAGCCAACATACGCTTGATGTTGGACTGCGCCAGGGCCACCACGTTCCCCAAAATCATCGTCAGGGCGGCAATCACGGCCACGGCGGGAACCCAGGTGGTGGCGATGGCCGGCAGGGCGCTGATGAAGATGCGCATGAGGGCGGCGAATCCGCCAACCTTCGCGCCCACGGACATGAACGCGGTGACGGCGGTGGGCGCGCCCTCGTAGACGTCGGGTGTCCACATGTGGAAGGGGACGGCGGCGACTTTGAAGGCGAAGCCGACGAGCAGCAACGCCGCGCCTGCCGTGCCCAGTGTGCCGCCGTCGCCGATGTTCGTCAGCAGTTGGGGCAGGGCGGTGGAGCCGGTGGCCCCGTAGATGAGGGCGATGCCGAAGACCATGAAGGCGGAGGAGAAGGCGCCGAGGAGGAAGTACTTCATGGCGGATTCTTCGGAGTCGGGGCGGGGGACGGCGAACCCGGAGAGGATGTAGAGGGGGATAGAGAGGAGTTCGAGGGCCAGGAAGACGAGGATCAGGTCGTTGGCGATGCTCATGAGCATCATGCCGGCAAGACTGAACAGCATCAGCATGTAGAATTCGCCCCGGTTCAGGTTGACGCGGTCCAGATAGCTGACGGAGAGGAGGACGGTGAGGATGCCCGTGACCAGGAGGATGCTGTTGAGGAAGACGCTGTAGCGGTCTACGATGACCATGGGGCTGCCGCCGTCGGGGGTGAAGGTGGCGCCGGTTTGGTTCCATTGGAGGAGGGTGATGATTAATGCCGGCACAATCCCCACCAGACTCAGCCAACCCGTGCGGTTTTTCTGTTCCTGTGGCACGAACAGGTCCACAAACATCAGAATCAGGCCCCAGGCCACCATCCAGATCAGCGGTAATAGCAGAAAAGTGTCAATGGACGGAATCGTAAACGTCATGAGCGCGTCATCCCTCTGAGAAACAAGTCGCTGTCGCCCCAGTCTATCCAGCCGTCATCATGCCCCCCAACGACTTGGACGGTCACAATGAACACGAACTATGACATACTGGCGTGGAAAACTGGCTGCGACCGGAATTCGATCTAATTTTTACGTAACTACCAGGCCAGATTGGACCAATTTTCTCTGCTGAAAACAACCATTGAGCGCGTGAAATGGGTCTAATCAGCAGAGAGCGTTAGTAGTTACATTTTCACAATGATAGCACATTCGCGCGGGATGACACATACTTTTGAGGTATGAGGTATGAGGTATGAGGTATGAGGTATGAGGTATGAGGTATGAGGTATGAGGTATGAGGTATGAGGTATGAGGTATGAGGTATGAGGTATGAGGTATGAGGGTGTGGTAATGATGGCGGTTGTTGCGGGCGCTGTTGGATGAACGGGCGATTGCTCTGGCTACGCGCCAATTCGTTGATGCCGCGCCGCTGTTCTGTTACTATCAGGACTTACGCATTTGACACAAATTACACGAATCAACACGAATTTTTCGGCTTTATTCGTGAAATTCGTGCCATTCGTGTCGAAAAATTCTCCAACTGTGTAAGTTCTAACCATAACGTCAAGTCGATTTCCCCATAGTCAACACAGGAGCGCGTGATGACAGACATACCCCAAATGCCGGCAGATTTTGCCATTCTCATAGACTTTCCCGACGAGGGCGGGCTGGTGCAGGCCAGCCTGGGCGATGACGTCACCGAATGGCTGCAAAAGTCCCAAATGGCGCTGGACAAAGCGATGACGACGATTGTGGGCATGGCTTACCGCGCCAGCCAACTGCGTGACCGCATTCCCCGCGAGTTTACGCAGGCCGAAATTGAGTTCGGCGTCAAGTTCGATTACGAAGCGGGCGCGCTGCTGGCGAAAGCGGGCGCCGAAGGCAGCATTAGCGTCAAGCTGACCTGGGAGCGGAAGAAGGATGACGACGAGAGATTGGTTCAATCTCCGAGATTGAACCAATCTGGACCCCTGCCATGACTGACGAAATCATCCTGCAAAACCTGCGCGACTTCACGGTGCAAATACGTCGCCTCAAAGACGACGCGATTGTGGGGACGGGCATTGCCGCCACCCTCGACGGTAAAATCGTCACCTGCGCCCATGTGGTCAAGGCGGCGCTGGGCGTGCATCCGCGCCAGGCGGGCGCGGCGGAGATGGGCGTTTACTTCCCGCAGGCGCGCGGGGACGAGCGCAAAAACCGCCGCGCCGTCATTGCCGCCTGCTTCCCCCAGCATGACGACGACGTGATTATTCTGCAACTGGACGGCCCGCCCCCGCTCGGCCCGGAACAGATACCCAAACTGGGAACCGCCGAACCCTCCGCCTTCCACCCCTTTCGTAGCTACGGCTACCGCCGTCTGGCAAAATACCAGGCGGGACACGCGCATGGCATGATCCTGGATGCAATAGAGTCGCCGCCTGGGGCCACGCTTCATGCCGACCCGGTGCAGCTAGAATCCAACCAGATCAATAAAGGGATGAGCGGCGCGGGGGTGCTGGATGTGGAGCGCAATCTGGTTGTCGGCCTTGTCTCCGAGGTGTGGCGGCCCGGCGCGGACGGCGTGGATCAGGGGACGGCGTGGGGCGTCAACGCCCGCGTGCTCAGCCTGCCGCCGATGGGCTTGATGTTGCAGGATGCGCCCGAACCTAAACAGGCCGCCGCTCAACCCCAGCCGCAATATCAAGACGTGGCGCGGCAGGTAGCCCATGCGCGGCCTGAATCCCAATTCCACGCCGCGCCGCCGCCGCTGGCGGAGTGGGTGGGGCGCGCCGACCTGCTGGAGGGCCTCACCCGCGACTACGCCGACCCCGACCGCCGCGTCACCGGCCTGATTGGCTTTGGCGGCGAGGGGAAGAGCAGCCTGGCGCGGCGGTGGGTGGACGATTTGGCAAATCGTCCTACGGGGGTGTTTTGGTGGGGCTTTTACGATAATGCCAACGTGGACGAATTCCTGGCCACGGCGCTGGATTTCATCAGCGGCGGCCTGATTGACCCGCGGCGGATGCCGTCCAGCAGCGCGAAGGCGCAGGCGACAGCGGCGATGCTGGCCAATGGGCGTTACTTGTTTGTGCTGGATGGGCTGGAGGTGTTGCAGCGGCAGGAGGGGGACAATTATGGCCTGCTCACCAGCCCCGATTTGCTCACCTTCCTGCAACTGTTTGCCGCGCCCGGGCATGATAGCTTTTGCCTGGTCACCAGCCGCGCCCCGCTGCTGGATTTGATGCCCTACACCAGCTACAACCACCGCGACGTGGGGCCGGTGTCGCGGGCGGATGGTCGCGCCTTGCTGCGGGCGCTGGGTGTTCAGGGGCGGGATGGGGCGTTGGACGGGCTGGTGACGGCGTGGGAGGGGCACGCGCTGACGCTTTCCCTGTTGGGCACGTACCTGGCCTGGCGACATGGCGGGGACGCCGCCTTTGCGGACGGGTTTGACCCGCTGGCGGCGGCGGAGGAGGACAATGAGGCTCCCACGGAGGCGCGGCGGCGGTATAGTCACGTACATCGCGTGCTGCGGCGGTATGATGAGCATTTGACGGCGGCGGAACGCGCCTTTATGACGTTATTCAGCGCCTTCCGTACGCCCGTGACGGCGGAGGCGTTGGGCAGGGTTTTTCGATCCACGGATGAGGCAGAGAACAACCCGTTGCGGGCGGCGTTGGCGGGGATGGATGCGGCTGCATTTGATGGGTTGATAACGCGGTTGACGGGCTACCGCTTGCTGCGGCATAACGCGGAGGCGGGGACGTACACGACGCACCCGCTGGTGCGCAGCCATTACCTGAACCAGTTGCTGCACAGCGGGCAGGCGGCGCAGACTCACGACCAGGTGAAGGCGTATTACCTGGAACTGGCGGGTGACACGCCCCACAACCCGACGCTGGCGCAGTTGGCGCCGCTGATTGAGGTCGTTTACCATGCCTGCCGCGCCGGGGCGTACGACGAGGCGTATGAAATATATGACGAGCGAATCGGTCAACGAAACCGTCATTATCTCCAACATGTTCTGGGCGCATTTGAAACGTCATTGAACATCATGCTGCAATTCTTCCCCGGTGGGGATGCCGGCCAGGAACCGCAGGTGAGCCAGGCGCGCGTTAAAGGCTGGATATTGAATACGGTGGGGACATGTCATATGGGTCTGGGGCGATTAGGAACGACGGTTCCCTTCTACGAGCGCGGCAACCAAATGGCCGTAGAGCGGGAAGAGTGGCACAACGCCAGCACCGGCTACCAGAACCTGGCGCATCTGAACGTCTCCCTGGGGCGGCTGGCGGCGGGTGCGGCCGCGGCCGGGCGGGCGCTGGAACTGGCCCGCCGCTCCGCAAATAAGCGGAATGAGTGCGAAGCGCTGGCGTGTCAGGGTTGGGCGGCGCATCTGCGCGGCGAGACGGCGGCGGCGGCGACGGCCTTCCGCGAGGCGGAGGCGCTGGGACGGGAAGTGGACGGCAGTAGGCAATATCTCTATACCGGGCGTGGCATCAGGCACGCGGCGCATTTGCGGCGGGCGGGGGAGGCGGCGTATGCGCGGCGGGTGACAGTCGCCAACCTGGAGATTTGCGAGCGCAACCGCTGGACGTATTATATCAGCATGTGCCGTCGCGTCCTGGGCGAACTGGACGCCGCCGCGGGCAGCCAGGAATCCGCGCGCGACCATTTTGATGCGGCGCTGATCCTGGCCCGCGGCATTTCCGTGCGCGATGTCCTCATCGAGGCGCTGCTGGCGCGGGGGCGGTGGGCGGCGCGGTCAGACCTGGCAGGTTTTCAAAACCTGCCAGGTCTCCGTCTCCCGCAAGCCTTCTCCGACCTGCGCGAAGCCCTCGGCTACGCCACGGATGGTGGCTACCGTATCTACGAGGCGGACATCCGCGTGTCCCTCGGCTGGGCGCAGCGGGCGGCGGGCGACCCCGCCGCCGCCCGCCAGGAAGCAACCCGCGCGCAAACGATGTCGCGGGAGATGGGCTACCACTGGGGCCAGGTGGACGCCGCCGACCTGCTGGCGGCGCTCGACTAACCACCGCCGCGAAATCTCCCGCGGGCTGAGCCTGTCGAAGCCCATGTTGCCGCCTGCGACAGGCTCAGGCAACGGCGTTGGTCGTTACAAACATGAGATTGGTTCAATCTTCGGAGATTGAACCAATCTGTGCTGCGCCTAATACCCCGTCATCTCCACGTACCCCTGGGCGGTGATGGGCTGGTCGGCCCGGGTTCCCGTGTAGGAGACGGCCCCTTCCCAATAGGTGGTGGAGACGTTTAGCTCCTGGTTGGGCATCAGCGCCGCCCCGGCGAGGCGCAGGTCCAGCGCGGGCACGGCGATTTGCCAGCTAACGGGGTAGGTGACGCCGCTGGTGGGGCTGGTCCAGGTGCGCCCCGTGGTCAATGTCCATTCCCCCAGGCGCAGCGGCGTCACCGCGCCGTCGGCGGCGATGAAACTACCGCTCGAGTAGGGTTCCAACGAGCCATCCTGACGTCGAATTTGGAAGAACATCAGCGCCGCGCCGTCGTCTAGCTGGATGGAGAACCAATCCCACCCTACCGCGCCGGGATTGAGGGCGCTCGTGCTGTATTCGTGGTCCGTCCAGGCCAGGCCCGTCACCGCGTATGCCTGCTCCCCGATGCGCACCTGCCCCTGGACCTGCTGCTGCACGATGGAGTAGTAATAGGAGGCGTTGCCCGGCTGCGGTCCCTTCTGGCTGAGGCCGCCATCTCCGTGCAGCACGGGTGGCAGCGTTTGCGTAAGAGTCAGGTCGAGGGCGACGGCGTCGGCGCGGGCGAACAGGCGCACCTGGCCGGCGGCGACTTCCTGCGCGGTCCAATCTTGCAGCCAGACGTGATAGGGGGCGGCGGCGGCCCCGGCCAGCCCCGCTGCGCCGCGGCTGAATCGCTCCGCCGGGTAGAAGGCGTTGTTAACGATGTCGCTGATGGTGAAGTGGGCCAGATAGACCTGGTTGGTGCGCCAGGGCGAGCCGTCGGCGGCGGGTGCGGCGGCGGGCGGGGTGAGGGCACTGCGGAAGAAGGTAAGCTGGAAGCCAAAGGGACGCCCATCCGCCGTTTGCAGGTTGCCCGTGTAGTACCACCACTCCGTCTGGTAGTCGTCGTGCGGTCCCAGGTCGCGCGGGAACTGCACGGCGTCGGAGCGCGTGGCGCGGGCATAGCCGTCAGTGTCGTCGCTGGCGAGGAGGCCGATGAGGGAGGGGGCGGCTTCCGTGCGCGGCAGGGCGCGCCAGGCAAAGAGGGCGGCGATGAGGGCCAGGGCCAGGATGAGGAGGAGGGGGAGGAGGCGTTTCATAGGAGTTACCATGAGTCGGGGCGCGTCGTCATAAAAAGAGTTACAGATTGCGCAGATGACGCAGATTTGTCTTGATGATGTTTGAGGGTGGCGTTTCTGACAACTGACAACTATCCACTGACAACGCTTTTATTCCTGGCGGATGGCGGTGGCGATCATCATTTTGCCGAGGCGGAGGGCAGGGTAGATGCCGGCAAGCAACGCCGCCACCACCGCCACCACAAACGCCTGCGCAAAATAGCCCGGCTGCAGACGCATTTGCAGCGTCCAGCCAAACGAACGCACGTTAATCACATAAATTAGCACCCAGGCGAGTACAAAACCGGTGGGCATGGCCAGCAGGCCCGCCAGGCCGCCCATCAGGCCCGTTTCCAGCAGCGTCAGCCGCCACAACTGCCCCAACGTCATCCCCGTGGCGCGTAGCACGCCCAACTCCCGCGCCCGCTCCAACTGCAAACTGAGCAGGGCGCTGAGGACGCCAATGAAGGCCACGAGGGTTGCCAGCAGTTGCAGCGCCGCCGTCACGGCAAAGGTGCGGTCGAAAATGTCCAGTGAGGCATTACGCAGCCCCTGGTTGGAGTTGATCGTCAACTGTTGTTTTTCCGCCAGCGCCGTTTGCATCGCCCGCACCGTCTGGTCCACGTCCACGCCTGGGGCGACAAACAGGGCCACGGTGGAGATTTGCGGGTCGTCCCACGTCTCCTGATAAAGCTGGCTGCCCATCCAGATCGTGCCCTGGTCGGAGGCGTAGTCATAGAAGATGGCGAGGACGGGGAAGGCACGCGGCCCGGTGGGCGTCATTAAGGTGATGGGGGCGGGGGGGATGGATAGGTTTTGGCGCAGCAGTAGCGGTTCGGAGATGATGATGCCTGTGCCGGCGGCCACGGCTTGCCAGATGTGGGCTTGTGAATCAGAGAGCCAGACGTAGGGACGGGAATTGCCGGCAATATCCCCACTCACCGCCAGCACATCCACCTCCCGCCCAAAATCCGGGGCCAGAATGCGCACACTGCGCCCCGTGACGGCGCGGGTCATACCCGGCCACGAGGCCACCGCCGCCAGCACATCCGGGCGTAGCGCCCCTTGCACCGAGTTCGCCGTCGCTCCTGGCGGCGAGACGTAAATGTCCGCCTGCAGCGTGGCGTTTAGCCACTGCTCCACCGTACCGCGAAACGAGCCAATCATGATGGAAACGCCGATGATTACGGAGACCGCCGTCATCAGGGCGGCAATGGCTACGGACGTGCGACTGAGGGAGCGGGCGATGTCGCGCGGGGCCATGCGCCCTAATGGTCCCAGCAGTCGCCCGCCCAGTGGGGCCAATCGTTCCATCAGCCACAGAGTCAGCGGCGGCGTCAGCAGGGCGCAGCCAATGAGAATGGCGAACAGGCCGATGAAACTGACGATGAGGTTGACGCCGCGCAGCCAGAGGAGGAACGCGCCCAGCGCGGACAGCGCCAGCCAGCCCAGCCACAGCCAGGGGACAATCTGGCGCGCCTTGCTTTCCAGCGTGGAGCGGCGCAGGGTGCTGTTTGGCGGCGTGCGCATCGCTTCCCAGGCGGGGGGCAGCGACGCGGCCACGGCGGCCAGCACGCCAATGACCAGCCCTTTGAGCAGGGTGAGAAAGGGGATGGCGACCGTCTGCACGTTGACGACAAAGTAGAAGTCGTTGATGGTTTGCGTGACCAGGCGCACCATGCCCTGCCCCAACAGCACACCCAATCCCACCCCCAGCACCGCCCCCACCAGCCCTAGCGCGGCGGCTTCCGCCAGGATGAGGCCGGCGAGTTGGCCGCCGGTGACACCGAGGCAGCGGAGGACGCCAAAGAGGGGGCGTCGTTGGATGACGCTAAAGGTGACGGTGTTGTAGATGAGGAACATGCCTACGACCAGGGCCAGCAGGCTCATCGCCGTGAGGTTGAGTTCAAAGGCGGCGGCCATTTGCTGGATGGCGTTGCTACGGGCGGCGGCGGTTTCCAGGAGGATGCCGGGGGGGAGGTTGTCCCCGATGTGGGTCAGGGTGGCTGTGTCGGGAATGATGAGGTCGATGTGGCTGAGGCGGCCCGTCATGTGCAGCAGTTCTTGCGCGCTGGCGATGTCCGTGAAGATCACGTTGCTGAGGCCACGGCGGGTGATTTCGTCTCCGGGCTGGATGAGGCCGACGATGCGCGCCTGGGTTGTTTCGCCGGCCAGGTCGAGGATGAGGGTGTCGTCGAGGCGCAGACCAGACTGCCGGGCGGTGTCCGCGGAGAGGATAATGGCGTTTGCTTCGGTGAGGAAGGGGGCGAGCGTGTTGAGATCGGGGGAACGGCCCAGGTAGGCGCGGAAAGGGGCTTCGGCGAAGGGGTCAATGCCGACGAGTCGTAATGACTGCCCGCCGAATGCGGGTGAGGTGACGTATCCTTCGACGATGGGGGCGGCAAGGTTATAGCCAAGTTGACGGCGCAGGTTGAGGTAGATGGTTTCGTCCAATCCGGTGGGGCCGCCAGAGATACGGTGCGTGGTTTTGCCGGCAATCGCGTCCGTAGACAGTTGAAAAGCGCGGCGCGCGGAGCCGTTCGCCAGGTCGATGGAGACCATCATGGCGACACCCAAAGCCACGCCGAGGACAAACAAGATGTATTCCAGAGGGCGACGCCGGATGCGCCGCCAGCCGGTGCGGAAGAGGGCCAGGTTCATGGGGGAATTATCGGGTGACGGACCAGCGGCGGTTGTGGCCGTTGGTGTGCGTGGCGGCGGGTTCCGGTTCGGCGATGAGTTTGCCTTCGTGGATGTGGTAGACGTGGTCGGCCAGGGGGACGACTTCGGGGCTGTGGGTGGCCATGATGAGGGTTTTGCCGGCATTTCGCGTCAAAGACAGCAGCAATTGTAGCACCACCTCCCCCGTCTCCTCATCCAGATTGCCCGTCGGCTCATCCGCCAGCACCAGCAGCGGGTCATGCGCCAGGGCGCGAGCAATTGCTACCCGCTGCTGCTCGCCCCCGGACAGTCTATCGGGAAATGTGCGTGCCCGCTCCGCCAATCCCACCTGCTGCAGCAGGGCCAACGCCCTGGGAGCCACGTCTTGCTGCGCCACCCCCGCCAATTCTTGCGGCAGCGTTACATTCTCCAGCACCGTTAACGTGGGAATCAGGTTGAAGAATTGGAAGACGAAGCCGATATGGTCGCGGCGGAACAGCGTGCGCTCCCGGTCGCGTAGGGATGTAATGGTCACGCCATTGACCGTTACCCCGCCGCTGTCCGGCGCTTCAATCCCGCTGATCAGGTTCAGCAGTGTGCTTTTGCCGCTGCCGCTCTTGCCCAACAACACCACAAACTCCCCTTCTTGAAACTGCGCGGATACGTTGTCCAACACCAGGCGGCTCTGGCCGCCTTCTTGAAACGACTTGCTCAGGTTGTCCAGCCAGACAATGGGAATCGTGGGCTTCAGCATTTGCATGAATTTCTCCTGGGAGACAATGGGGTTGAATGGCCGCGTGAAAAGTGATTGCGCGTGGCCTGCTTCCGTAGCATAGCATCCACCCTCATCACGGCAAATTCTGCCGGTAGCCGCTCACCCGTTTCTTAGAAGCGGGTACTAGATAAGATAACGCAGTTGTTTCCTTGCCGCTCCGTAACGACTATCGCTCTCTGGAGATTGGGCCGATTTCGCGCGCTCAAGGGCCATTTCCACCAGGGAAAATTGGTCCAAGCTGGCCTGGCCGTTATGCCGCTCCTTCAAACTTTCGCAGGAGTTGCCCCCGTGCCCGCCTTTCGTTACCATACACGCCAATGCCGGCATTATCTGGCCAATGCCGCGACGCCGATCACGATGTGCCAGGATTGGTTCATTCTTGGAGAATGAGCTAACTAGACTCAAGTTACTGAGATCAAACCATGAAAAAGACCGCCATCATCGGAACGCTGCTCACCTTTCTCTCCCTGCTCCTCGTTCTCAGTGCCACCGTGATTTTTCTCTGGCAGGGACGCGCGGCCTGGCGCGACACGGCGACGCAACTGGAGGGGGATAAACAGCGGCTCGGCGACACGCTCTGGTCCACGGAAGCGGAGTTGGCGACGCGGGAGGCGGCGCTGGCGACGACGGCGGCAGGGGGCGTGGCGCTGGAGGGGACGTTGGCGGCGGTGGAGGCGACGCGAGAAGCCTTGGGGGATGAAGTGACGGCGCTGTCGAATTCGCTGACGGAGGCAAATGCGCGGCTGGATGCGCAGGAGGCCACCGTTTCCGCGTGGCGGACGCGCCCGCCGGCGGTGGCTTTTTTCGCGCCGCAGCCGGAGGCGAGCATCCCGTTGGGGCAATCGGTTACGATAGTACTTTCCGCCGGCGATCCGCTGGGGTTAGCGGCGGTGAATTTGACGGCGAATGGGGAGTCGTTGGTTTCTTATTCGCCGGAGGATGAGGTGTTGGTGACGGTGCGGAAGTTGTGGGATCCGGATCGTGCCGGCATTTACACCCTCAGCGCCACCGCCATCAACACCGCCGGCGTCAGCAGCGCGCCCGTGGAACGCACCCTGACTGTCGTGGATGCCACCGCCGATGCCAATGCCCCCCTGCGGGCGCAAATTGAAGCCAATGTGGCCGAAATTCGTGGCCTGGCTCCCTTGCACCCGATCACGCCGACCCTGCTGACGGCGGAGGAACTGCGGCAGCGGGTAGAGGCGGACCTGGCGGACTACACGCCGACGGACGCGCACGAGGATGCCCTGGTGCTGAGCGCGTTTGATTTTGTCTCGCCCGACGTGGACCTGTATGAGGCGTACGCCAGCTTCTACAGCGAGCAAATCCTCGGTTTTTATGACCCGGAGACGGCGGAATTCGTGGTGATCAGCGATGATGAGGCGTTGGACGCCAACGAGCAGTGGACGCACGCGCACGAGTTCGTCCACGCGCTGCAAGACCAGCATTATCAGCTTGAGGCGCTGAGTGACGCGACGCTGGATGCGGAGGCGAGCATGGCGTTGCGGGCGCTGGCGGAGGGGGATGCGACGCAGGTGCAGCTTTTGTATCTGTTTGATGGCTATTTTTCACAGAAGCAGGTGAATGAGATTTACGATACGTTGCAAAATGGGGCGGAGGAGGTGGGGGCGGAAATGCCGGCCGTGCTGCAAAACAGTTTCGCCTTCCCCTACGACCAGGGCTTCACCTTCGTGAACGCCCTTTACGACCAGGGGGGCTTTGCCGCCGTGGACGCCGCCTGGCAAAATCCGCCCCGCTCCAGCGAGCAAATCTTGCACCCGGACCGCTACCTGGCGGGCGATTTGCCCCAGATCGTCACGCTGCCCCCGCTCACGGACACGTTGGGGCTGGATTGGCGGCAGTTGGATGAGGATGTGTTCGGCGAGTTTTTCTTGCGCGAATACCTGGGGCAGCAGTTGGATACGAAAACGGTGGACACGGCGGCGACCGGCTGGGGGGGGGATGCCTACGCGGTTTATGCGCGGGCGGGGGATGAGGCGCTGGTGATGGTGTACCAGACGCGCTGGGATACGCCGCAAGATGCGGCTGAGTTCGTGCGTGCCTATGCGGAATATGCTTTGGCTTATGGTGCGGCGGTTGTTAATGCCGGCAACGCCTCCTGCTGGCAAGGTGATGATCGCGTTTGCCTCTACCAACTCCCCGATACCATCACCATCATCCGCGCCCCCGATGAAGCCACCATCAACAAAATAGTCGATTCACTGCGTCTGCTTACCCAGGATGCTTGAGCGCGGTTCCCATAAGGGCGCGGAAAAAGCCGCGCCTGTCTGCGTCTCCAAAATTGATGATAGTATGCAATTAGGAATGAATTCATGAAAGCCTTTCGGCAAGTTGATCGTCGTCTTTTGACCATTCTTCTGATCGTGTTTGTGCAGATATTAAGCGCCTCGCTCATCCTGCCCATTCTCCCCCTGTACGCGCAGCGCCAGTTCAAAATGACCCCGCAGGTCATCACACTGCTCGTCTCCTCCTATTTCGCGGCGCAGTTCTTCGCCGGGCCGGCATTAGGTCGCCTCTCTGATAAATATGGACGGCTGCCCGTGTTGATTGTGAGCCAGGTGGGCACGGTGATCAGCTTCATCATGCTGGCCTACGCGCATACGGTGTGGATGTTGTTTGCCGCGCGCATTCTCGACGGCATTACGGGGGGCAACATCATCGTGGCGCAGGCATACGTGACGGACGTGACGCCACCAGAGCGGCGCACGCAGTCGTTGGGGCTGGTTTTTGCCGCTTTTGGGTTGGGCTTTATCTTTGGTCCGGCGGCGGGCGGCGTGCTGTCGGCGCTGTTTGGCTCGCAAATCCCGTTCCTGATTGCCGCCGCCGTGGCCGCGCTCACCGTCCTGATCACCTGGTGGGCGCTGGATGAATCCCTCTCCACGGAACAGCGGGAACACAATAAGCGGTTTACGCAGAGCCGTATGGACCTGGGCAGCGTGGTGCATAATACGCCCCTCCTGTTCATCTTGACGATTGCCTTTGTGGGGCAATTTGCCCTGGGGCTGCTGCAATCGACGTTTGCGCTCTATGGCGGAGCGGTGTTGTTTGTGGAATACAGCGCCCGGTTGACCAACCTGGGGGTAGGGTTGCTGCTGGCAGTGAACGGTATCGGCCAGTTCACGACGCAAATCTGGCTGCTGCCGCGACTGCTACGGCGGTATGGGGATGGGGCGCTGGTGATTGTAGGGACGCTGACGCGGGGGATGGGGATGTTTGTGTTTGCGCTGATTACAACGCCCTGGTTGGGGCCGATTGGCTCGTTGTTGTTTGCCGCCGGGGTGGGGTTAGCGATGCCGCCGCTGCAATCGCTGTCTACGCGGACGGTGGCGGATGAATTGCGCGGAGGGGTGTTGGGACTGTATCAGTCGGCGCTGAGTCTGTCCACGATTTTGAGTACGGCGGTGGCGGGGAGTCTGTTTGCCGTCCATGCGACGACGCCGTACTGGTTGGGAGGGAGTCTGTCGGTGGCGGTGGCTGTGCCGGCATTTTTCCTCCTCCAATACATCCGCCGCGGCCACCTGACCCCCCGACCCGTGCCCGTCGGCCACTCATAGCGCGGCGGGTTCCGGCGGCAAGCTCCCATTCCGCCATCCCCACTCCGTCAGCCCCAGCATGTGGTGATAGGCCGTCAAATCAAGCTGCAGCGGCGTCACGGAGACATACCCCTCCGCCAGCGCGCCAATGTCCGTGCCTTTTTCCGGCACACCCGTGGGCGCTTCGCCACTGATCCAGTAATAGTCCTGGCCGCGTGGGTCCTGCCGCTTTTCCAGTTCATCCCGATAAATGCGCAGCCCCTGGCGCGTCAGTTGAATGCCCTTGACCTCCTCAATGGGCAGGTAGGGCACATTTACGTTCAGGAACACCCCTTTGGGCAGGCTATGCGTGAGCGTTGTGCGCACGATGAGGCGGGCGACGCGGGCAGCGGTGCTGTAGTCCAGGTGTCCGTGCCCCTTTTCCCCGGCGTCTGTGGAGAAGGCAATTGCCGGCACGCCCGCAATAATACTCTCCATCGCCGCCGTCACCGTCCCCGAATACGTCACATCGTGCCCCAGGTTCGCCATCGGATTGATGCCCGACACCACCAGGTCCACCGGCCTGCGCACCACGCCCATCAGCGCCAGCGCCACGCAGTCTGACGGCGCGCCATCGCTGCACAACGCCTCCGACCCATCCGCCAGCGTTGCCGCGCGCACCCGCAGCGGATTATGCAGCGTCTTCACATGCCCCCGCCCCGACCAGTTGCGGTCCGGGGCTACCACGCTCACCTCCCCCACCTGGCGCATCGCCTGCGCCAGCGCCAACAACCCCGGGGCCATCACGCCATCATCGTTCGTTACCAAAATGTGCATTCTTTTCTCGCTCATAACGATTGAGTTCACTGAAAAAACCGGGTTTTTCGAGTGCCCGGCCAAAATTACCAGAGTGGTTCATGTGTAAAAACCCGGTTTTTGGCCTTTTTTCAGTAGAGTCACGATTCCGTCTCGTATCTATTCGGCCTGGAGACCTTCCCGGAAGCTTGATGTCAAGCCCAAAACGCCTCATCATTCCGATCATTTCGCATCAAGATAACTTCCGGGAAGGTGGTCGTGAATAGACGCTTTCCCGCTATCCTACATCGACGTGATTAAGCCTCGTTTAGCTTCTCGTTATCATTTTGTTACCAACCACCAACCACCTTTAGGGTGCGCCCAACACCACCGTCAACCGCGCTGGCGCGGGTCACCAACGCCTTTGCCAATCACCAAATAAGTAACCGCCCGAGGCATCGCGCCAGTGTCGGCTGCATGGCGTGTTAGGACTTCTTCTCTTTCTGAGCAGCAATTTCTAATACGTCTGCTCAAAACGGCTGCCCCTATCTTGATTGAAAACCATGAAGCCGCTTCAGGCATCGCGGCTTGCTTCAAAACATCAGTAGCCCACAATACTCTTGCTGTTGATTTCTGCTGCTGTTGCCACTGCCATATGAATCTCTGGCGGAATCCGCAGGGTCAATTTGCCCGAATATGACCGCTGTGGCGGTTGCCCGATTTTTTCGCATACTTCCAGATAGTGATCTACAGCATCATGAAATGCTGCTTCCAGTTCTTCAACGGTGCTGCCATGAAAGCCAACGATGTCTCGAATCCCGATAATGTGTCCGACAAAGATTTTATCTACAGGGGCGTATTCGACTTTCGCGGAATAATTTTGGTAAGTCATTACGTTCATGGGGTTACACCTGCCCTCTGCGAAAATTTGCGCACATCTTTCACACGATAACGCAGCACTTCTTTCCCAGGGTGGGGCCGATGAAAATCGGCGCGTTGCCCATTCAAAATGAATGTGACCCGTAAACCACAGCCCTCAATCACCTGGCATTCCAAAGCAACGAGCAAAGATTCAATGCTACGCCATCCCGTCATCGGCTCCAGTTGGAGGCGGCGATGTTCTGGACGGGGTGTGTGTACAATTTCTTTCATGTCCATGCGACTTTGGGGGGAACGCCAGCCCTGGCGGCTGGCCTGACGGAGGAGGTTTTGTCCGTGCGCGAACTGCTTTTTTGCTTTGCCATCCGACCCGAATCACTCCACGCTAATCTGTAGTCCTGCCGAATTTATAATATTCTCCTGTTGCCTGCGCTAAATCTATTGGCAGCAAATAATGACCTTGATATTGTGCTTGTTCTGCCCATTTTTCGGGTGGCATTTGATTTGCAATTATTACAACAACACGCGAAAGGTTACGTAACTCTCCATGCTTAGGTATTTCATAAGATGCAAGCGAGAGAACACCAGCGGTCATGCCGTCCTTAGCCCCAAAACGGTCATAATAAAAAGCCCGCAATATCCAATCCGATTGAACGCTTTCCAATTTTTCTTGCATAATTTTACTGGCTTCGGGCGAAATCAATTTTCCGCTGGCGATTTTCGCCATCATATGTGCATACTCTCTGACAGTTCCTTTTGGTAGAAGTTGAGCTGCTCGTATCTGATAGTTCCACATTTCTAAACCGTTTAAGGAATTATCTTTCAGCGAATTCATAAACGCTATTTGTTGTGAGTGCCATTCTGTATCATATAGGTAGAGTTCTACAAGTTTTTCCATTTGACTAATGTCGCCACTCGAAACTTGTTCAACCAACGATTGAATTTGGTCAATAGAAAAAGAGGGATTTTCGTGATTGAAAGTTGCAAGAGCAAACCCAAGCGCGTAGTAAATGGAAGTATGGTTTTTTAGCCCACATTCTTGCATTACGAGTGAAATCCTGTCAAGCCCAAGTCGCTCTATTAAATAATCTGTTTCTGCATTTCCGCTGTAGTGAATCATTATGCGTGCTATATCATCCAAAGTTACCGATTCTGTTTTATTGCGGGCAAATCCATAATCATCGGTTTCTAATCCAAGACTTTCCAAACCCATGGCGTGTGCGCCGCCGTCCGTCATTGGCAGGTAATATTTTTCCTAGTTCAAACGGAATTTGTGTCTGAAAGGAAACTGAGGCATTGTTGGGCTTGTGACAGAACCAACAATCCCTCAGCAACGCAAGTATAGCACAGACAAAAACAACGCTCGGTGGGAATCACGACGGATTGTGATTCCAATGCAGTACGAAGAGTACCAAGAAACGATGACCGACCCACAACAAGCCAAAACCTACATTGAACAACAAATGGCAAGCCATCCCGAATTGTTTCCACCAGCTATGCAAGCCGGATACAAACTGCACGGATGGACAAGGCCATCGAAGAAAATGCCAGAAGTACACTTGCGCCGCATTCGGTTACAGATAGAGAATGAAGCGGGGCAAAAGCTGGCCTACACCATTGCCCCATGCGACCTGCTGCCTTATCTGGTAGGAACGGTAACAGAAGTAGAGAAGGCGCTCTTCTTGAAGCAGTTCGGTGTTCCCGATTGGGCGTTGACTTACGTGTTTGGGCGCAACGATAGCTATTGGTACCGTCTTACCGAGTCGTTTGGTCGATTCAGTCTAGTGGGAACGACCGTGAAAGAAGCAGAAAAGCTGCCAACTGATCTGTTAGCAGATGAAAAACATGCCAAAGCCCATGGCGGCAAATGGTACGTAGCCACGACAGTAGCCCAGGATTGCGTACTGGGGGCGGCTGTATCCCAGAGCGCCGATGCAGAAGGGTTGACCGCTGCTTACGAGGTATTCAAAGAAGAAGCACAGCAGCTAAACCCCAGTTACAAACCCGATTCGGTCAATGTAGATGGATGGGCAGCGACAAGTAAGGCATGGCAGACCCTGTTTCCAGCCATCACAATTATCCTGTGCTTTTTACATGCCTTCATCAAAATACGGGGGCGATGCAAGCGATTGGGTAACACCTACACCCAAATCAAACAGCAAGTGTGGGGTATCTACCAGGCGACAAGTCGTCCCGATTTCAAACAGGGCATTACCATGCTTCAGCAGTGGGTGATGCACAATCGAGACAAGTTAAGTGGTTATGCAATCGAGGCCATAGACAAACTATGTCAGCGAGCTGACCAATACTGTCTCGCATTTGACCATCCTACAGCCCACCGTACCAGCAATATGCTTGACCGCCACATGGGGCTTATGGCTCGCTGGCTAGCGGGTGGACGATATTTTCATGGGAATCTACAAGTGGCTGACCTGAGGACACGTGCGTGGGCGTTGTTGCACAACTTTCGCCCTTACTGTCCGCGATCAAAAGTGAGCAAGGAGTATCAGTCACCTGCTCACAAGCTGAATGGATTTGTTTATCGAGAAAACTGGCTAGAAAACCTCTTGGTTGCCTCATCTAATCAGGGGTTTAGGTGTAGCCACAAAAAACGATTGAACTAGTATTTTTCAACATCTCCAATTGGGATTATTTCGTCAGGATCCATCTCTCCATTTGAAACTACGTCTGCGTAGGCGGCTAATACAACTGTTTTCATGACTGATGCCACAACAAGCGGCTCATCAGCATTGTAAAATATCGTTTGTTCATCTGCCACTAAATCCCCATTTTCGTCGAATGTGTAGGCAACTACAGCATTTGATTCTGGATTTGACAAGATAAAGTCCGATAGTTCGCTTTTTACGCTGTCAAGTTTTCCATTAACCCAAATGCCCCCAATGAGCAATCCGCTGATAACCAAAATGGAAAGCACCTTCCACAAAGTTTTAGTCTTTTTTGATGATCTCACAGACATTTGTCGACTCCTATAAGTGAGTTCACTGAAAAAACCGGGTTTTTTTGATTGTCCGGCGGAAATTACCCGAGTGGTTCATGTGTAAAAACCCGGTTTTTGGTCTTTTTTCAGTAGAGTCATAAGTTGTTTTAGATTCTGATGTGGGGATATACGACAAAATTTCTGGATAGTTGTAGAGGTTGGAAGGGCGGGCTAACGAAAAAGGAATCATGCGGCTGTGAAGCCGCATGATTCTTGTTGAACGAAGCCAGGGCCAAGGGCGCATCCGTTAGCGGATGTGCCCTTACCTGCGCAGGCTCATTAAGATGTGCCGTTCCTCTTCGCCGAAGACGCGCAGCGCCAGCAAACCGAGGGGGTAGGCAACCAGCCCTGCCGCCAGACCCAGCCACACGTTCACTTGCGCGCCCAGCCACATGGCCGCCAGCATGAGCAACGTGACCAGTACCGGCTTCCATAGAAGCTGTCGCCAGCCCACGTCGGGCATTCTGCGCACCAGGTAGACGTGGAAGACGATCAGTAGCACGATTTCGGAGGCGATGGTGATGGCCGCGGCGGCGCGATACCCATACAGGCGTAGGAAAATCAAGTTGGCGAGCAGGTTGAAGCCGACGCCAATGGCAAAGGCGCGCGTTTGCATGCGTTCTTGCCCGAGGGCGATGAGGACGTAGTTGGTGACGCTGTTGAGCCAGCCAAAGGGGATGGACCAGACCATGATGCGCAGGGCGATGGCCCCGTCTGGCAGGAAGGCGCTGCCGCCGAGCAGCCCGATCAGCACGTCCGCCAGCAGGGTGGTGACGGCGGCCAGGGGGAGGGCGACCAACATGAGTAGCTTGACGGACATGCGGAAGGTGCGGCGGGCGTCGTCCAGGGCGCTTTGCACCTGGCGGGAGATGACGGGGAAGAGGGCGAAGGTGAAGAAGGAGGGGATGATGTTGAAGGCGCGCACGTATTTGTAGGCACTGTCGTACCAGCCGACTTGCTCATCCCCTTTGAACTGTTGCAGCAGGGGCACGTCGATGAGGAAGAAGACGGTTGCCAGCAGGTGGTTGAGCATGAGGGGGTAGCTGGCGCTGAGCATTTGCCGCTGCAAGGGGATGTCTACGCGCCAGGGGCCGGTGAGGCGGAACTGGCGCAGGGCGGCGGCGGTGAGGATGAGGAGGGTGATCAGGTTGACGACGATGGAGACGCCGGCCAGCCCGACGAAGCTCCAGCCCAGCAGGAGGACGATGACGCCGAAGGCGACTTTGAGGATGGTGGTGACGGTGGTGACGGCTGCCGGCATTTCCGCCTGCTCATACGCATAAAACAACCCCGTCAGCCCTTGTCCCATCCCGGAAAAAACCATGCCCACCATCAACAGCAGGATCGCCCCCTGCGTGGCCCCATCCAACGAATTGCCCCCCAGCGCGCGCCCCAACAGGTAGATGATCACGGGCAGGCTGCCCATGAAGCCTGTGCCCAGGCGCAGCAGGCTGGTGTTGAACAGGTAGCGGCTCGCCTGGCTTTTATCCTGCGACACTTCGCGGATGATGAGGGTATTTAGTCCCCAATTGGCGATAATTTCGTACAGGCTGGCAATGGTGATCGCGGTGGCGTAACTGCCGGCATCTCCCGGACCCAACAGGCGCAAATAAAAAGCCGCGAACACAAAATCAATCGCCCGGTTGAACAAATTCAGCACCATCGGCGCCAGACTGTTTTTGGCGATGCTGCGCGTATTCGTCAACTCCCGCTGCCGCGGATAGAAACGCCGCCACCCCCACACCGCCACGCCAAACAACAAAATGATCCCCCCCATGAAGCTGACCAGCCCCCCCAACTTGAAACTGAGCGGACTGTAGCGGAAACGCACCTCCCACGTACCCGCCGCCAGCCGCACGCCACGGAAATTGCCATCCACCCGCGTGATCTCCGTCTCCGTTTCTGCCCCATCCGCCGCCAGCGGGCGCACAAACGCATCCCACCCCGGCGCGTAGTTGTCCGCCAACACCAGCCAGGAGGGTTCATCCACGGCAGCCCGCACAATCACCTCAATGCTGCCGTACGCCACCATCTCCGCCGGCGCGAGCGCCGCCGGGGTCGCGTCGCTCTCTTCCGTCGCCGCCGCCACCAGCACGTATTGGCGCGGGTCGAAGGCCGCCATCCGCTCCAGCGGGTCCGGCGTGCGCACCGTTGCCGTTTGGGGCAGCGTAAACGCGCGCGGGGCGACCGCCAGATTCTCGTACACGCGCAGCCTTTCCCCTTCCCAGACTCGTTGCAGTTTGGGCAGGTCTATCGTTTCCGCCGTGACGATATACTTCACGCCCAGCAGGTCCAGCAGCGGCGAATTCAGCGCCTGCCAATCCTTGATGGGTTGCACGCGGTTGAAGGGGAGTTCGTTTTGCGGTTCGATGGCCGCCATGTAGGTGGTGTACTGTTTGGGGATGACCGACTCGTAGCCACGCACATCTTGCAGGTGATAAGACCAACCGGCGTTGGCGTTGAGTGGCTTTTGCCCTTGTGGGTCGAACGTGGTAAAGCGCCACACACCCGGCTGCTTGGTCAGCCATTGCAGCAGCGCCGGCTGGAAGGTGAGCAGTTGCGGATCGACGGCGGCGTGGAAACCGGCGCTGGCGCTGTACAGGTCCGCGCCGATGAGGGCGGCGGCGGCGGCCAGCCACAGGAGCCGGCGGGCGCGCCCCGACGAGCGGCTGAACCAGAGCAGTCCGCCGGCGACGACGAGGACCAGCCCCAGGATCAGCAGTTGCCAGAATTCATAGCTGTAAAAGGCGCGGGCGTTGGCGAATGCGTTTGCGGCCAGCGCCAGCCCGCGGAAGACGCGCTCGACGATGGGGGCGAGGGTGTTGTAGAAGAGGCGGGAGATGGCGAGGCCAAGCAGCAGCAGTCCGCCCGCGCCCATCGCCAGACCGCCCAGCCAACGTATGATGTTTTTGGGGGAGGAGATGCCGGCATTTTCCCCCACGAAATCCGCGCCATATCCTGCTAAAACGGCCACCGCCACGGAGAGCGGGAAAACCCAGCGGAACGGGGAATGAAGCTGATTGATGCCCGGTAGCCCATAATAGAGCAGCGCATACAGCGGCGTGCCAAAAATAAAGGCCAGCGACGCCAGGCTGAGCAGCGCGAAAAAGCTGATCGGACCGCGCCGCCGTCGCTCCCGCACGGCGGACCAGACCCCCAGGAGCGCGAGCAGCAACGGCAAAATGCCCAGGTAGATGCCCCCTTCCACGTAGTTTTTGATGCCCCAATCGCTGCTTTGCGCCCCGTTGGGGTTGGGCTGGCCGCTGCTGTTCACCGTGAACGGGATGCGCTGCCCGCTAAAAACGTCCGTGTAGTCGTGGTGGGCGGGATTGCCGAAGAAATTGGGCAAGGCCAGGGTGAGGATGCGGCGCGGCGGAAAAGCCCAGCCGCGAATCTCCGCCAGCGTGGCGGAGCCTTCGCGGAAGTTGGTCTGGCCCACTTCGGCGAAAGGGAGGAACTGGATGGCCCCCAGCATGAGGCCGAGGAGGACAAGGCTGAGGAGCCAGGCGGGCGGCTTGAGCAGGGCGAAGAGGCGGCGGCGCGGCGGGCGTGGCGCGCGCCAGGTGCGCCACAGGCGCGGAGCCAGCCGCCAGGCGGCAAAGGCGGCCATCACCAGCAGGGTGTAGTAGGTGATTTCGATGTGGCCGGCGAGGACCTGGCAGCCGAGAGCCACGGCTCCGACGACGACCCAGGGAAGGGTTGCGCCCCCTCTCTCCTCATCCGTCGCCCGCCGTATCACCATTTCCAGGCAGCCGAGCAGGAAGGGCAGCCACACCGCCGCCCCGATGATCATGGGAAAGACGGCGGCGCTCACCAGCATGAAGCCGCAGCTTTGGAACACCAACCCGCCGAGAAAGGCGCTGCCGCGTCGTTGCCCCAGCACGCGGCCCAAGAAATAGGCGGACAGTCCAGCCAGCCACAGTTGCAGCACGGTGTACCAGCCGTAGGCGCGGGCCAGCGGCAGGAGGAGAAAGACAATGCCAAACGGGTAGTAGGCTCCGTGTTGGCCGGCGGCCAGGAAGGGCACGCCGGCGAACAGGTAGGGATTCCAGAGAGGAATGGTGCGCTGTCGCAGGCTCTCTTGAATGAAATTTTTCCAGGCGTAGTTTTGCAGGATGAGGTCGCTGAGGAGGTGGTTTTGCGGGTGTTCGATGCCCAATTCGGCGGCGTGGTCGGCCCAGGGCTGCCATTGGAAGAGGTTATCTGCCGGCAACATCGTTTTGCCGCCAATGGTGACGCTACCATAGAACAAAAAAGGCAGGACGAGGTAGCCTGCGAGGATGATGATGCTCAGGCGCGCGTTTTTGATGGGAATGCGTTTCATGCTTGTTGATGGAGGAGGGGGAGGAATAATTAATTGGTGAATTGGTGAACTGTTGAATGATCAATGGTGAGTTCACTGAAAAAACCGGGTTTTTTGATTGTCCGGCGGAAATTACCAGAGTGGTTCATGTGTAAAAACCCGGTTTTTGGCCTTTTTTCAGTTCAACAATTCAATGATTCACCCATTAGTTATTGATCCATCCTATTCGCCGGCGTGAATTTGCGGTAGTGCCAGATGATTTCCCACACGCGCAGCGCCGCTTCCAATTTGATGGGGATGGTGAGTTTCGATTGTCCGATGCGCCGGTCTTCGAAGTAGATGGGGATTTCGATGATGTGGTATCCCAGCTTTTCGGCGACGTAGGCCATCTCAAACTGGAAACTGTAGCCTTGTGAGCTGATTTCGTCCAGGTTGATGCCGTGCAGGGCGCTGGCGCGCCAGCATTTGAAGCCGGCGGTGGCGTCGCGCACTTTGAGGTTGAGGAGGAGGCGGGTGTAGATGGCGTTGGCCCACCAGCTAAGGAGGTAGCGGCCTGTTTCCCAGCGTTCGTCGATTTTGCCGCCGCGTACGTAGCGGGAGCCAACGACGACGTCGGCGTCGCGGATGTGGGTGAGCATCTCCGGGATGTGCTGGGGCGAATGGGAGAAGTCGCAGTCCATCTGGATGATGGTGTCGTAGCCGTGGGCCAGCGCCCATTTGAAGCCGGCTACGTAGGCGCGCCCCAATCCCTCTTTTTTGACGCGGTGCAGGACGTGCAGTTGGCCGGGGCGGGGTTGGGTGAGTTCGTCGGCGATCTGGCCGGTGCCGTCGGGGGAGTTGTCGTCTACGACAAGGATGGAGAGGTTGGGGATGTTGAGCGCCCACAATTCGGCGACCATGAGGGGGAGGTTGGTGGCTTCATTATAGGTGGGGATGACGACGATTATTTTTTCCATGTAAGGGGGGGCGGCATCCTCTTTCTGGGGGAGCCGTTTCTAGTGCGCGAGGGCGGCGCGCAGGTCGGCCAGGCCGCGGAAGCTGCCGTCGCGGGCGGTGAGGCCGCGCACGCGGGCGGTGAGTTGACCGCTGGCGGAGGGGCTGTTTTGGCGGTCGGAGGCGGCGGGGTAGAAGTAGGGGATGGCGGCGTTGAGGCGGGCGAGGCAGTTGTCGGCGAGTTTATGGGCGCGGGCGGCGGGGGTGATGATAAGGAAAGT
This sequence comes from Ardenticatenales bacterium, assembly GCA_020634515.1. Taxonomy (NCBI): domain Bacteria; kingdom Bacillati; phylum Chloroflexota; class Ardenticatenia; order Ardenticatenales; species Ardenticatenales bacterium. The sequence continues at coordinate 55,103 of JACKBL010000005.1, forward strand.
GCCGGCATCTACATGTCCCACAAAGTCACCGCTGCCCGCCGTTTCTTCCATGGCGTGCTTCAGCATGACGCTCACGGCGCGGACGACATCGTCCGCGGCCACGAATCCATACTGGTCGCGGAAGCGGTCAATTCCGTCGAGTCCGGCGAGGACGACGCCCCAATCCTCCTGGGTGAGCATCTCTCGCAGTTTTTCTTCAACCTGGATGCCTTCCGCCAGGCCGGTGACGGGATTGTCGCGGGTGGTGTTGGTCTGGACGCGCCGCAGTGCGTTGCGCATGCGCAGGTCGAGTTCCGTAATGTCGAAAGGTTTGGTGATGTAATCAACTGCGCCCAGTTCTAGCCCGACTAGTTTGTCTTCGCGTTCGCGTTTTTCGGTGAGGAAGATGACGGGAATGGCGCGGGTGCGGTGGGATTGGCGCAGTTGCCGGCATACTTCATACCCATCAATGTCTGGCAGGCGGATATCGAGGAGGATGAGTGCCGGCATTTGCTCCGCCGCCAGTCGCAAACCATCCTCTCCCCACGTTGCCAGCATCACTTCGTAGTTTTGTACGCGAAAATAGGCGTTCATCATTTCCGCCAGGTCCAGGTTGTCTTCGACGATCAAGATGCGCTGTTTGGGGGTGGGCACGGGTACTTCCTTGAATGACTAGGGCACATCCGTTATAGAGGCTTCGCTCGGGAATTGACGGGTGCGCCGGAAGGGTTCTTGCTTGTTGGATGATCCAAAGTTGATTTTGGGCGAACCCCTGGGGCAGTGCCTGGTGGGCGGGGCGGCGTGGAAAAAATGCCGGCATTGCCAACCAGAGACATAAGTGAGCGTCAAGAATGTAGTTCTCGCCAAGATTGGTTCATTTTTGGCGAATGAACCAATCTAAAATGAGGGGCCGGTGCGCGTGACGGGGTGCTACTGGATAGGCTCCTTGTCAATGCGGAAGACGCCCTGACGGTCGCCCACGCCGATACATTCTAGCTCTTCGACGCGAAATTCCAGGCCGCCGCTGAGCCAGCGCAGCGATTCCTGCAAGATGCCCACGGCGATGTAGCCAACCGGGCGATCACATTCGCGTCCCCAGCACATTGAGCAACGTTCGATGTAGTAGAGAAAATGGTCGTCGTACTCCTCGACGCGCGAAGTCTGGTCGCTGAACTGCGTAAAGATGCGGGCGACGGCGGGGACGCCGATTTTTAGCTTGGTGGAAAGGGGCAGTACCTTGAAGGCCAGGTCGCCTACACCCGCTAACGCGCCAAATCCCTTGAGACCGCGGGCAAACAAGGCTCGCCCACCGCGCAAGGCTAACCCACGCCCACCGCGCGGCCCGTAGATGTCTTCCAAGCCTTTGTTCAGGTTGGTGATGTAGCTGAAGTCAAACTCGCGGGACAGGTTGTCGGCGGGAAGGTCGTGAATAAACTGGCGGACGTCGGTCAGGTTGAGCAAAGCGTTCAGGCCGTTGCGCCCCATGACCTCTTCCATGGCTATGAGGAGGATACGGCCCATTTTGTTAGGATAATAGTATCCACTTGGTGGAACTAAGTTTCTCACGGAGACCTCCACGCAAATGTTTGTCTGGCATTACGTCGCATTGTCACAAGTATAAGGATGTGATGGTGATTTGTCAGCAGGTTGACGGAGAAGCCTACAGGACTTGAGTAAGGATGCCGGCATCCTTCTGTCCCCCGCGGCCTCCCTCTGAAACGGCAGCACATTTGCCAGTTGCGACCTGCACGATAAGATAGCAAAGAGTACCACACGCCCATGCCTCTGTCAATAACCGTTATGTAAAATCATGACCATCGTCATATGCGCCATGCGCCATCCTCCCCGTGCTGGCCGCCCAAACTCCCCACGCACAAACCGCGCGGCGGTGATACAATTAGGGCGCGCCCGTATTCAAGGAAAGAACGGATGCGCCGGAAGGGTTCTCGCTTGTCGGATAGGCCAAAGTTCATTCCGAGCGAACCCTTAGGAACGGAATTAAGTCAGACAACGAAGTTGTTTCCTCACTCTTTATGTCAATTTTTTGCACCTGCTAAGTCAGATTGGACCCATTTTCTCTGGTGGAAATGGTTATTGAGCGCCTGAAATTGATCCCATCTCCAGAGAGCGTCAGTAGTTGCAATTTTTTGTTGTTGTATGAGGAAAGCCAACGCGAACGCACTTCCTCGTAACTTGTGACTCACCCCTTATCCGATTAAGGAGCCGCCATGGCCCGGGCAACAATGTATTTCCCACACGACTTTCTTTGGGGCACGGCTACCTCTTCCCTGCAAGTGGAAGGCAACAACACCAACAGCGACTGGTGGTCGTTCGAACAACAAGAAGGGCGTATTCTTGCCGGCCATCGTTCTGGCCTTGCTTGCGACTGGTGGCGGAACGCCGAATCTGATCTGGACCGCGCCGCCGAGATGGGTACGAACGCTCACCGCCTATCTCTGGAATGGAGCCGCATCGAACCGGAGCCGAGTGTCTTTGATGAAGATGCGCTAGGCCGCTACCGCGAAATCATCCAGGGGATGCGCCAGCGGGGCATCGATCCCATGGTCACGCTGCACCACTTCTCTAATCCGCTGTGGCTGGTGGAAAAAGGTGACTTCAGCGCGGACATTGTCACCGAATATTTCCGCCGCTATACGGCGAAGGTGGCGGCCAGTTTGGGGGACGTGGTGGGCAAGTGGGTGACGATTAACGAGCCGATGGTTTATCTCTTTGCCCGCTATTTCGATGGCACGTTTCCGCCGGCGCGCAAGATGGGGTGGAATGCCGGCATGCAAGCCCTGCGCCACCTCTTTTCCTGCCACGCCATCGCCTACCACACCCTCAAAGAAGCCAATCCCCAGGCCATTGTCGGCGTCGCCAAAAACATGCCCGTTTTTGCCAGCCGGTCCGGCAGCCTGCCCACGCGCTGGTGGGCTGGGCGGCTCAACTGGCTGTTCAACGAATTCTGGATGGATGGCATGGTTTCCGGGCGGCTGCGTTGGCCCGCCGGGCGCGGCATCGTGCCCCACCTGGCCGACAGCTTCGACTTCGTGGGCATCAACTACTACACTCGTTTCTATGTGCGCTTCCCGCCCACGGGCGGCGAGTTCTACTACAAAGACTGGGGTCCCGATGCCCAGGTTGGCGACGGGAACTATGGCGAAGTGTATCCGGCGGGGCTGTTCCAGGTCATCAAAGCGGCGATGCGGTATGGCAAGCCCATTTACATCACGGAAAATGGCCTGCCGGATGCCGACGATGATTTGCGCCCCGCGTTTCTGCTCACCCATCTACGTGAGATATGGCGCGCCGTCTCTTTCAATTTTCCCGTCATGGGCTACTATCATTGGAGCCTGGTGGACAATTTTGAATGGGATCGGGGTTGGACGCAGCGGTTTGGCCTCTACGAAATGGACCCGGACACACAAGCGCGGCGTATTCGTCCTGGCGGTAGGCTGTACACGGAGATTTGTCACGCCAATGGCATTAGCAGCGACATGGCCGCGCAGTACGCGCCGGAGCTGCTGGCAACGATGTTTCCAGGCGGCGCTTGATCTGTGATATAATTCTGCCGGCATTTGCCTCACGGTCGTCGTCGTTTAACTTGAGGCGCACCAGGTCTTTTTCATCACCAGAAGCATCGGCGGGGGAGCAATCACAACTTTGCTGAAGCGCGAGGAGTTACTGTATGTCCGGACATTCCAAATGGTCTACCATTAAACATAAAAAAGCCGCAGTCGATGCCAAACGAGGCAAACTGTTTACCCGCCTGGCCAAAGAAATCACCATTGCCGCCCGCGAAAGTGGTGGTGACGAAAGCACCAATCCCCGCCTGCGCCTGGCCGTGGCCAAGGCCAAAGCCAACAGTATGCCCAAAGACAATATTGACCGGGCCATCAAGCGGGGTACGGGCGAGTTGGAAGGTGGCGAACTGGTGGAAGCCATCTACGAAGGATACGGGCCGCACGGCGTCGGCTTGCTCATCGAAGTAGTCACGGATAATCGCAATCGCGCCGTGGCCGACGTGCGCCATACGCTCAACAAATATGGCGGCAGCATGGGCGAAGCCGGCTCGGTCGCCTGGCAATTTGCGCGCAAGGGCTACATCGCTATAGAAGACGTAGACGATCAAGATGAACTGTTCCTGGTGGCGGCGGACGCGGGCGCGGAAGATGTACAGTTTGGCGACGAAGTTTCCGAAGTTTACTGCGAACTGGAGGTGTTTCAGGCTGTGCAGCGCGCGCTGGAAGGAATGGGGTACAGCATCAGCGAAGCCAACATGATTTATGACCCCGCCAACCCGCTGGAGCTTCCCCAGGATCAGGCGCTGCAAGTGCTGAACCTGATCGAGAAGTTGGAAGATGTGGACGACGTACAAAACGTCTACTCCACCCTGGACATCACGGATGAGGCCATGGCGGCCCTGGAAGGGGCCTAGAAAGGGTCGTAAGCGGTCGGCGATGCGGCTCTGGCGGAACGATGCGAATTCTTGGCCTGGACCCGGGCACTGCCATCACCGGCTATGGCATCATTGATGCCCTGGATGGGGAACTGGTTAGCGTCACTTATGGGGTTATCCGTACCCATGCCAGAGACCGCGACGCTTTTCGTCTGCGCCAAATTTTCCTGGCCCTAAACGACCTCATCACAACGTATCGGCCAGATGCGGCAGCGGTGGAGCAGGTGTTTTTCGGGCGCAATGTGACCACGGCAATCACGGTAGGGCAGGCGCGCGGGGTGCTGCTGCTGGCCCTGGAGAATGCGAACATCCCCATTGCCGAATACTCCCCGCCCAAAATTAAGGAAACGATTGTCGGCTACGGCAACGCGGACAAGGCGCAAATGCAATTGATGGTGCGTCATCTGCTCCACCTGGACAAAACGCCCCAACCGGATGACGCCGCCGATGGCCTGGCCGTGGCCATGACGCACTACCACTATCATCGTTATGAATCCCTATGATCGCCAGCATTAGCGGGACCGTGCAGAAAATCAGCAAGGACCACCTCGTTTTGCGCGTTGGTGGTGTGGGGCTGCGCGTTTTCGTGCCGCGCAATGTGCTGGAGGACGTGGGGGGAGCGGGGCGCTCCTTGATGCTGCATACCCATCTTCTGGTGCGCGAAGATGCGCTCACGCTTTTTGGCTTCCAAGACGAAGAAGACCTGTCTCTTTTTGAGATTCTCCTCGGTGTCAGCGGCGTTGGCCCCAAGGTGGCCCTGGCTATTCTTTCCACCCTCAGCCCGGAACTGCTAAAAAGCGCCATTATGCGCGAGGAGCCGGCGGTGTTGCAGCGTGTGCCGGGGATTGGCAAGAAGACGGCGGAGCGGCTGCTGTTCCAACTGCGTGATAAGCTGGACCTGACGGCGGAGAAGGCGGCGATGCCGTTTGTGAGTGATGTGGATGCGGATGTGATTGACGTGCTTACGAGTCTGGGGTTCAGCATTGTGGAGGCGCAGACGGCGCTGCAAAATATCCCGCGCGAGGTGCGGGAGATGGATGCACGGGTGCAGGCGGCGCTACAATATCTGGACCAGCGTTAGCTGCTCAGGGGGGGAGATGGGCGTTTGTTTGTTGCCGGCACAGGCGGGGGCATTTAGGCCGTCAGGAACCTACTTGTTGTCTATTGAATTGAGTCAGGCCGTCAATGTGGCTTTTGGTCGCTTTCAGCAGGGGCGTGTTTTTGTGCTGGCTGCCGGCATTTACGTCTACGTGGGTTCGGCTTTGGGGCAGCGAGGCGCGACGACGCTGCCCCGACGGTTGTTGCGGCACGCCAGCCGCGGCGTGGGGCCGCCACACCCAATCCGCGGGGAACTGACACGGGCGTTTGCCGCCATGGGATTGGCGCACATGGCGCAGCCGCCGCGGCAGCCGAAGCGGCTCCATTGGCACGTGGATTATTTGTTGGAAATGCCGGCATCCTCCCTCACACACATCATCGCTTTTGGCGACAATCAGCGCCGGGAGAGCGACCTGGCCCATTGGTTAACGGGGCGGGCGGATATGCGGGTCATTGCTGCCGGCATCGGCGCGCGCGACCTCCCCGGCGAAACACACCTGTGGCAGCTACAGGCCGCCCCTACCTGGTGGCAAAACACCCTTCTCCCCTACTGCCAGACCCTCGTGTAACTATATCACCCCCGCTCCCTGAGCCTGCCGAAGGGAACCGGTTTCGACAGGCTCAACCTACGGGGGAGTGGACGGTTACACCCCCGTCAACCACTAATACCCGCCACTCGGCCCTCACCCTTCCGTCGTTGCCGCCCCCCACCACGCATCCATCCACTCCTGCGCCCAAACCGGTGTCTGGTCGTTGTGGCACTCGTTGCAGGCATTGGGCGCGCCATCCGGCCCGTAGAGAATGGTGTTTTGCGGATTGGGGATGTGGCTCATCGTGTGGCTGCGCGCGAACTGGGGCACGCCCGTGACCAGTTTGAAGATGTCGTTGGGCATATGGCAGTCGTAGCAGAAGGAGCCGGATTCGCCAGGCGTATGGTGCGTGTGTTGCGCCACCTGATCAACCAGGTCGCCGTGGCAGTTGAGGCAGTAGCGGTTGCTGGCCTCCGACGGCTCCAGAATATTCGGTACGCGCGGCTGCTTATTGTTATGCGGGTCATGGCAGTGGAAGCAGCGGGTGGTAGCTTCATCGTAGCAAACCGACTCAATAAAGGAGCGGAAGATCATGCCGACTCCTTTGGGGCGGCCATCCGCCCACACTTCCACGGTCGGCGCGGTGCGTCCCGGCTCCAGCGGCTGCGATTTGAAGTAGGCGGAAAGGTCGTTGATGCGCCCTTCGCGGCTGTAGCCGGGTTCGTAGATGCGGTAGAGGTCGGTGAGGGACATGGCGATGTCTGGCCCGTGGCAGCGGGCGCAGACGCTCATTGCTTCTCCCTTGTCCACTTTTTGTGGATTGACGATGTAGGCCACGGGTTCCTGGCGCACGCGGCTGTTCAGGTAAGCGACGAGGCGGTTGACGTAGTTATTTTCAAAGTAATTGGCGTGATGGCTGCCCGGTCCGTGGCACGCTTCACAGCCAATGCCGTTGTCTACCCAATGTGTTTCCGCTAAAGTGTGGCTGGTGTTTTTGTTGACGATGTGCAGGTCGGTCGTATGGCAGCGGGCGCAGAACAGATTCCAGGCGGAGTTGAGGGAGGTCATTTGCGCCCAGAGGTCGGCGACGGATGGGGTGCTACCTTCTTGCACATTCCAATAGGGGAAGAAGTCTTGTGTTTCCGTGGACCATTGCAGTGGCAGCCGACGCAGGACGCCGCCCGTTTCTTGCGTGAGGTAGGTCTGGCGATATTGGTAGCCGATGACGTAGGCGATTTTGAAGGGGACGAACTCGTTGGTTTGCGGATCGCGCAAGGCCATGTAGTAGTCGCCGCCTTCGGTGTAGGTGCGCACGGCGGGTTCGCTGTCGGTGGGCAGGACCTGGGCGCTGACGGGCAGGGTCCAACTGCCGTTGTCGAAGTCGCCGACGACGGATTCGGGCGTGGGGCGGCGCGTCATGTTGGCGTGGGGGGATTCTTGCCAGTTGGCGTAGATGAAGGGATGGCAGTCGCCGCAGGCGGCGCTGCCGATGTAGTCGGCGTCGTAGAGGGAGGTGTAGGATTCGTATTCGGTGAAGAGGAGGAGGATGGCGGTGATGAGGAGAATGCCGGCACTCACCGATACCAATCCAATCTGCGTACCACGCCTGGCCGGACGGCTTTTTCGTTTTGCCATGTGTGTTTACCTCAATTTGCGGGGCGGATAGACCATTGCACGACCCGTCCATTATAGCGAAGGCGGAGGGAAGAAGGAAGAGGTATGAGGTATGAGGTATGAGGTATGAGGGAGGGTGTTATTTGCCGCCTGCTACTCGCCACTTGCCACTCGCTACTTACCACTTGCCACTTGCCCCTCGCCACTTGCCACTTGCCCCTCGCCACTCCCTGTCACGTTTTTGGTGTTGGTGGTGTTTAGAAGGGTGAATTTGCCGTGGCAAAGAAGAATGAAGGAGCAGAAATGCATGTGGCTGACCCATTGTTGACCGATACCTTGCTGCTGCAGCGCATGGCGGCGGGGGACGGCGTTTCGTTCGATACCCTCTTTTATCGTTATTATGATCGCGTCTATGGTGTGTTGTTTCGTCTGTTGGGCAATCGAGTGGAGGCGGAGGATATGACGCAGGAGGTTTTCTTGACGTTGTACCAGAAGCCGCCGCGCGGGCGCGCGCAGGAGGAGCATAACGTCGGGGCGTGGCTGTACCGGGTGGCGACGAATATGGGTTACAACTACATTCGCAGCCGCCAGCGGCGCTGGCAGCGAAATGTGCTGCTGGTTCCGGGGGTGGATCCCAGCCAGGCGACGGCATGGGATAGTGATCCGGCGCAGCAAGTGGAGCGGCGAGAAACGGCGGGGTTGGTGCGCCGGGCGCTGGCGACCCTGCCCCGGCGCCAGGTGCAGTTGCTTTTGCTGCGGCAAATGGGTTTGAGTTACGCGGAACTGGCGCAGGTTTGCCAGGTGTCGCCGACATCGGTGGGGACGCTGCTGGCGCGCGCGGCCACGGCGTTCCGGCGGGCGTATGACGAGGCGCGGCAGGTTGTGCCTGGCCAGGAGGTAGAAGCAGATGAAGAAAATGGACGATCATTTTGATGCGGCGGAGTTGGATGCGGTGATGGTGTCGTTGACGGTGTTGGAGCCGGGGGTGGGGGATGCGCCAATGCCGGCATCTCAAGCCCTCACCCACATCAAACAACGCGCCGATCACACCCCTCCCCGTTTGTGGGATATAATCCTCAAGGAGTTAACGACCATGTTCAAACGTAAGTATGCGATAGCCACTCTTTTCGTTGTTCTCGTCATCGGCGGCGCCTTTGCCATCCCCTCCGTCCGCGCCGCCGCCAGCGAATTCCTCGGCCTCTTCCGCGTGCAGAAATTCGCCCCCATCTCGGTTTCGCCGCGCCAGTTGCGCATGTTGGAATCGCTGGCCGACCAGGGTTTGACCCCCGGAGAACTCGAAATCGTTTCCGGGCCAGCCGCTGATAAAGCCGTCAGCAACGTGGCCGAAGCCGCCGCCGTTGCCGGCGCGCCCGTGCTGGCCCCGCAGGTGTTGAGCGAACCGGACCGGCTCTACGTGTCCGCGCAGGCGCAAGGGCGACTCACCGTCAACCTGGCGCAAAGTCGCGCTATCCTGGCGGCCGCGGGCGTTGACGCCGCCCTATTGCCGGACAGCCTCGATGGGGCTGTCGTGGATGTCACCATCTATCCGGCGGTGAGCATGAACTGGCAGGCAAGCGGCATTTCCCTGGTGCAGACGGATAGCCCTCTGGTGGATTATCCTGATGATGTTGATCCCGCCGTGTTGGGTGAAGCGTTGCTGCAACTCCTGGGCATGTCTGACGCGGAAGCGGCCCGCCTCGCGGCCAGCATTGACTGGACGAACACCTTGCTCTTCCCTGTGCCGGAGAATCTGGCGACCTTTAGCGAGGTGACGGTGCAGGGCGGCAGCGGCATGGCACTCACCAGTCTGGATGGGCAGGATAATGCCCTGATGTGGCAAAAAGATGGCCGTGTCTTTATCCTGGAAGGGCCGGAAACGGTGCGTAATCTGGTACGTATCGCTAACTCGCTGCGCTAAAACGCACAAAGGTGAAAACAGACTACAAAAGTCTGAAAACGGTTTGGACATCGGTACGTCCGGCCAAGACTTTTGTAGTCTTTCATCGGATAGTCTGAGCTGTCGTTTTCGTAATGCCGTAATGGAAGAACTATGTCGCTGGCAATTGATACCGAACATTTACGCAAAGAGTATGGGGCCAAAGTTGCTGTATCTGACCTGACGTTGCAAGTGCAGGAGGGGGAGGTGTTTGGCTTTTTGGGGCCAAATGGTGCCGGCAAAACCACCTCCGTGAAGATGCTGCTCAGCCTGATCTCGCCCACCAGCGGCGCGGCGCGTATTCTGGGCCGGCCGTTGGGCGACCTGGGCGCGCGGGCGCGGGTGGGGTATTTGCCGGAGCATTTCCGTTTTCACGACTGGCTACGCGCCGCCGAGTTTTTGGATTTGCATGGGAAGCTGTATGGCATGAGCGCGGGGGAGCGCGCCGCCGTCATCCCGGACCTGTTGGAACTGGTGGGGCTGTCGGACCAGGCGCAAGTGAAGGTGGGCACGTTCTCCAAAGGGATGCAGCAGCGCATTGGTCTGGCACAGGCGCTGTTGAACAATCCGCGTATCGTTTTTCTGGATGAACCGACATCTGGGCTGGACCCACTGGGGCGGAAGCTGGTGCGCGACATTATCAATCGGTTGCGCGAGGAAGGCGTGACGGTGTTCCTCAATTCCCACCTGTTGAGCGAAGTGGAGCTGACCTGCGACCGGGTGGCGTTTATTCGCAAGGGGGTGGTGGTGCAGACGACAACGATTGAGGATTGGCATCAGGAGAATGTGCAGTTGGCGCTGCGGGTGGGGCAGCCGGACGAGGCTTTGCGCGAAGGGTTGGCGGCGTGGGGGACGGTAATGCCGGCACTTCCCGCGGACAAACTCACCGGACGCATCCGCCTGGCCATCTCCCACGAAAGCCGGATACCCGCCCTCGCCCAATGGCTGCACGAACACCAATACAGCCTCTACGAACTCACCCCCCTGCACCTTTCCCTTGAAGAACGCTTCATCCAACTGATGGGCGGCGAAGCCGTCGCCTAACGCAAACCTGACGCCATGACCACACTAACCATTGCCCGGCTCACCCTCAAAGAAACGCAACGCCGCCGCATCCTCTGGATCGGCCTGATCATGGGGCTGGCCTTCCTTGTCATCTTCGGCACCGGCTTTCACTTTATTTACAAAGAGTTTGAAGCGGAAGGAAGTATGCAAGACGCCACCTTCGCCTTCACCTTCCTCACCCTGGCCGGCCTGTACGTAAGCAACTTCCTCATCATTATGCTCTCCGTCCTCATCTCCGTTTCCACCATCTCCGGCGAGATCGACACCCACACCATAGACACCCTGATCACCAAGCCCATCCGCCGCTGGGAAGTGGTGCTGGGCAAATGGTTGGGCTTCGCCCTCATGATCTTCTTCGGCGTGTTGTTGCTGCCCGGCGGTATCCTGCTCACGGTCTACCTGCGCTCCGGTTTTACCATGCTCAACGTGCCTGCCGGATTGGCCTTCATGTACCTGGAGGGGCTGATCATTATGACCGTGAGTATCGCGGGGGGCACGCGCCTCTCCACGCTGGCGAATGGGGCGCTGGCCTTCATGCTGTATGGGGTTGCTTTTGTGGGGGGATGGGTGGAGCAGGTGGGGGCACTTTTGCGGAATGAGACGGCCGTGGACCTGGGGATTCTGTCCAGCTTGATTTTGCCCAGCGAAGTGATGTGGAAGAAGGCTTCCGCGATGTTCCAACCGAGCGTTACCGGCGGTTTTGAAATGGCCGGGCCGTTTTCCGTCGTTTCGCAGCCCAGCAATGCCATGATTGTTTATGCGGTCTTGTACGTGCTGGTGCTGCTGCTGGCGGCTTTGTGGAGCTTCTCCCGCCGCGATCTGTAATCAAGTGTGATGATTTGCCGCTTGAGATTGGTTCATTCTCCAAGAATGAACCAATCTTGGCTTACCACGTGCCTATTTGTGGATTGAAGTTTACGGCCATGCGTGCCGGCATCATGGGGTATATTTCCTGAAGTAAAACCACGGAATCACTTTCTATGGGAATCCCACATTGGGCGAAAACCGTCGTAATGACTTGCCAGATTTGGGGCATATGGGGATTGCCTTCCTCGTAAGCAACCACGAAACGTGCGGCGAAGTCTTGGAAATTGGTTTCTATCATATAGCGGGTGATTTCCGTCAGCATCGTTTTATCGCCGGCCACCTGGTTGGAAAGGTGCGCCAGACTCACCTGGCACTGCGCATCGCCTGCCGCGTCATTTGCAGTAAACACCATGCCAATGCCGACGCAGGTTGACAGACCGACGGTGTAATAGCCAACATCAATATACTTGGAGCCGCGCGGTCCCGCCTTCTTGCCAATATAACTTTGCCAGTTTTCACCGTTAAATTCGTCCACGCCAAGCATTTTGACAAACTGTAGATATTTGGGAAAGGTTGTTCCATCCGGCAATTCTTTCATGGTGGAAGTGACGGTAAGGCTTTGTGGAATGGGGGGAACGTTACATTTTTGCGCCATCTGAAGACTCCTTTGTTGGATTGGCGAAAACACTCGGTCAGAAAATACCAGACCTGTATCGTTTGCTGGGGATAACTATGCGCGTTTCTGTGGATAGCGTGATACGCGGTTGATGGTCTTGACACCCGGCGGAAGTATAGTGAAGGCCGTGGATGCCGGCAAATCAGCTGTGCCGTGGCTGCGAGTGGGCGGGAAGCGGCAAAGTTCGCGGCCGTGGTTTTTGCATTGAGCCGGGTGAGGTATAATGCCGGCATGGTCCCTCCAACCCCCATCCCCGACCGCCGCATCCGCAAGCGCGAAAAATACGCTGCGGGCATGATCTTGGAAAACAGCAGCCTGCGCCGCGAACTCGACGACACCCAGGCGGAACCGCTCATCCGCTGGGCGCTTGCCGCCGTCACCGCCGCCGCCCAACGCACCGCCCCCCTCCCCGACGACGACGCCTACACCTTCCTGGAGCAGCGCGTAGAGCAGATCGGTGGCGTCATGCGCCTCGTCAATCGATACATGGCCGCCCTGCGCGCGCCGGAAACCAGCGAAGCCGGCGAGGGGCCGCCCTGGATAGAGACGCTGCGCAATAGTCTGGCGGTGCTGTCGCCAAACGGGTTGGATGAGGACACCCAGGCGGCGCTGCTGGCCTTCTGGCAGGCAGACCCGCCCGATTCCCCGGAATTGGCTTATGCTCAACTGCTGCGGCTGCTCCTCCGCCTCGACGTAGCCTGACACACTCGATAAGGAAGTATCCGTTTATGAAGAAACGATCTGCCGGCATTATCGCCATCCTGCTCCTGTCTTTTGCCGTCATCTTCGGCACCGATCCCTTTGGCATGCTCACCACCGACGTCCCTGAAGTCACCCCTATTACCGACGAGCCTGGCCTCATAAGCGCGAATGGTGGCGTGACGCGGGTCGTGAGCGCGCCGGCGGATTGGTATGAAATCTACTTCACCAACCCCACCTGCCCCCCAGAAGAGGAAAGAACGGGCGGCCTGGATGAGATCGTTGCCGACAGCATCAGCGACGCCGCCGTCAGTGTGGATGTGGCCGCCTTTGACCTGGACGCCCCGCCCATCGTGAATGCCCTCATCGACCTGGAAAAACGCGGCATCCCCGTGCGCATCGTCACGGACACCGACAACGCCGATCTCTCCGCCATCAATCGGCTGCGTCGCAACGGCATTAGCGTGGTCGAAGACAAGCGCAGCGCCCTCATGCACAATAAATTCATCGTCATCGACAACCGCTACGTCTGGATGGGTTCCATGAACCTGACCACCAACGGCGTCTACTGCAACAACAACAACTTCGTCAAATTCGATGTCCCGCAACTGGCCGCCAACTACACGGTGGAGATGGACGAGATGTACATTGACCGCGAATTTGGCCCGACCTCGTCCGAAAACACGCCCTATGAGCAGTTCACGGTCCAGGGGGTTTTGCTGGAAAACTATTTTGCCCCGGAGAAAAAGCTGGCTCCCATTATCGCCGCCGAAATCGCCGGCGCGCGCCGCGATATTCGCTTCATGGCCTTTTCTTTTACGAACGATGAAATTGGCGAGGCGATGCTGGAACGAGCGGATGCCGGCATTTCCGTGCGTGGCGTGTTCGAGACCGTGGGCGCGGATACGGATTATGGCTACTATCCCGTGCTGCGAGATGCCGGCATCTCCAACATCAACGTCCGTCTCGACGGCAACTCGCGCATCATGCACCACAAAGTCATCATTCTCGACAACCAGACCGTCATCTTTGGCTCCTTCAACTTCACCGACAGCGCCAATCGCCAAAACGACGAAAACGTCATCATCGTCCACGACCCCACCTTCGCCGGTTACTTCTTGCAAGAATTCGACGCCGTCTGGTCCGAAGCCACTCCCTGACGCACTTTGTTCACCCCCAAACGCGCATGTCGCCGCCTTCGGAGCGGAAACCAAACCCGAGATCATTGCCGGTCCTTAGCCGTAGCTTAACCATCCGTTCTATTTCGCCCAACAATGCTATAATGACCTGCATCATCGGCTGACAGCGATTGTCTGCCGCGCCGCCCTTCCGACTCCCAAGACAGGTTCGTCCATGCAAGCGACCCCCAGCGCTCCTTCCTATTCCCCCGGCCACCATCTGCTGCGCAATGCCGGCTGGTTCCTCGCCGTTCCCCTCTTTTTCCTCGTGCTGGTCACCCTCACGCTGGCCGTCACCGTCACCGGGTATCAGGCCCGCCACGCCGACCGCATCTACACCGGCGTGTCCGTCTGGGGTAGGGATTTGAGCCGGATGACGCCGCCCGAAGCGGAACAAGCCCTGGCCGCCGCTTTCCCCTACGCGCAGCAGCAAGCCGTCACCCTCACCGACGCGGCAACGGGGCAGTCCTGGTCCCTATCTTTGGCGGACCTGGGCATGTCGCTGGATGCCGCGGCCACCGCCAACGTCGCTTACCAGATTGGGCGTGGCCCCAGCGCCGCCGAAGATGTGCGTGCACAATTTGAGACCTGGTACTATGGTCGCCAGGTTGCCCCCGTAATCATCATTGACGAAGCGCGATTGGACCCGCTCATCGCCCAGATTGCCGCCGATGTGGACCGCCCGCCTGTTGATGCCATTCTCTCTTTTGATGGCAATCAGGTTGGCTACACGCCGGCGCAGGCGGGGCGGGCGCTGGATAAGGCGCAGTTGCGCACCGAACTGCTGGCGGCGTTGGGTGATCTGCGCCATGCGCAACTGCCGCTTCCGGTCATTGCGCTTCAGCCCCGTGTGGCCGATGCTGGCGAGTCCGCGCAGCGCATTCAGAACATCATCGGCAGCCCGATGACGTTCTATTTGCAAGAGCCATTGGCCGATGATGACCTGACGCGCATGGAAATTCCGCCCGAAGAACTGAAGTCCTGGCTGCACGTGGAAGCGGTGACGCAGCCGGATGGCACGCTAACGCAGAACGTGACCGTGGATGAAAACGGCGTGCGCAACTGGCTCATGCAAATAAGCGACAGGTTGTACCGCGCGCCGGTGAACGCTCGTTTCTATTTTGACGACAATACGCAAGAGTTGGTGGTGGTGGAACCGCATGTAAGTGGGCGGCAGTTGGACGTGGACGCGACGGTGGCGGAGTTTATGCGGCAGGTATACACGCCGAATCGCTCGCTGCCGTTTGTCGTGACGCCGATTGTGCCGGCAGCGCACGCGGGCGCAACCGCCGCCGAACTGGGCATCACCGAACTGGTCAGCGAGAGCACCACCTGGTTTGCCGGTTCCTCCCCGGAGCGCAAACACAATATCGCCCGCGCCGCCGCCAACTTCTACGGCATCATCATCGCCCCTGGCGAAACCTTCTCCTTTAACCATTTTCTGGGCGACATCAGCGAGGAAGAAGGGTACGAAACGGGCCTGATCATCTTTGGCGGACGCACCATCGAAGGCGTGGGCGGCGGCGTCTGCCAGGTGAGCACCACCCTCTTCCAGAGCGCCTTCTGGGCCGGATTTCCCATTCTGGAACGCTGGGCGCACGGCTATCGCGTCGGCTACTACGAAGCCGGTGAGGGACCAGGGATGGACGCCACCGTCTTTTCGCCGCTGGTGGACCTCCGTTTTGTGAACAATACGCCGTACTACCTGCTCATTGAAAACTACTACAACGAGACGTATGAGTCCCTCTGGTTCAAGTTCTACAGCACCAGCATGGGGCGCACCGTCACCAAAAGCGATCCCGTCGTCCGCAATATCCAACCGGCGAAACCGGACATCTGGGAGTACAACGAGGAACTGCCAGAAGGGGAAATCGAGCAAGTAGACTGGGCCGCCGAAGGGTCCGATGTATCCGTGCATCGTACTGTTTACAATCGGGATGGACAGGTGATCATTGATGAGGACATCATCAGCCATTATGTGCCCTGGCAGAACATTTACCAGTACGGTCCGGGCATAGAGCCACCCTCCCCCCCGCCGCCACCAACCCCAACCCCACCCCCATCCGAAGAAACCCCTACCAATCCCTGATAAAACGGCGTGCCGCCTTCCCCAATTCAATTTGCGGCTACGCAGCCTCATCTTCCCGCAAGCTGCTTCTGGTTCTGGTTTTTTCTGTGGGTGGTCATCAACCCGGCATATGGTGATCGGAGTGGAGGCTTTAGCCATATGGTGATCGGAGTGGAGGCTTTAGCCATATGGTGATCGGAGTGGAGGCTTTAGCCGGGTCAACCCCCATATGTGGACCGGCTGAAGCCTCCACGCCAAAAACAGAGTCCAGTTCCTTTATTGAAGAAAAAGCTGAGATGGAATTTAGACGTCCTGTCACGCTCGCAAAGGATGGAGAACCATGTCGTTTTATGTTTTATCGTAAGGGCACAGCACCAAAAGGTGACTCTACTGAAAAAAGGTCAAAAACCGGGTTTTTACACATGAACCACTCTGGTAATTTTTGCCGGACAATCGAAAAACCCGGTTTTTTTAGTGAACTCAAAAGGTGATGATGAAGTCCATTAGATGTGATAGGCAGGGGAAGACGCCCAACCACAGTTCTGAGAGGGACGCGCAAAAAGCCGCGCGCCCCTTAAGCTGGCCGTTAGCCCGCTTCGCACCAACGTCCGCTTGAGGTAAAAGAACTCGTCTGATATCTTTGATTAACTTCACCCTCTGGACTGGAGATCACCCTATTTCAGGAGAACCTTTCATGAAGAAACAAATCATTGCCTGCTTTCTCATTTTATTCGTTGTTGGTTGTGGTCTATTACCTTCACCAATTACCCCACCGGATGATGCAAACCAGCCACCGCCGGAGAATGCTGAAGGGAACGCCCAACCGGAACAATCGCCAGCGACGACCGCGCCATCCGCCCCTTCCGGCGATTTTACCCTGACCAGCCCGGCTATGGAAAACGGCGGCAAACTACCTTCTATGTTCACCTGCGATGGGGAGAGCCTGTCGCCGCCCCTGGCCTGGCAAGGCGCTCCTGAAGGAACGGTGAGCTATGCCCTGGCAATGCACCACATTCCCGGTCCTGGCGACACTCACTGGTACTGGGTGGTGTACAACATCCCGCCCACCACACTTTCTGTGGAAGCCGGTGCGACCAATTTCGGTACGTTTGGCACGAACAGCGTAAATGAGCAGCAGGTATACGCCCCACCCTGTTCGAAAGGTCCTGGCGAAAAGCTGTATACCATCACCGTTTATGCGCTCTCGGCATCTCCCAACTTGCCCAACCCAGCGGTGGTTGACCGCGATACGCTATTAGCGGCCATTGCCAATATTACTCTGGCTGAGGCCAGCCTGAATGTGACTTTTGAGCGCGGCCAGGAAGGGGCTGCTGCACCCGGGCCTGTCGCGGAGAATAGCGAACAAACAGACAACAATGAGACCAATTGTGATCCACAAGGCGTGTTTGCCCCCTATGCCGACCAAGTCCATGTTTCGTGCGATGAGTCCTATTTGTACGTTGAAACCGAAACCGGCCAGCCGGAGCACGAGATGATGCGGGGCATCACCGCCTGGATTTTGCGCGTACCTATCCCTTTTCGTTACACGGATGAACGCGCCTGGAAAATCCCACGAGACCCGCATTGGCTAGAGGAACACACCGCCGCTCATGCCAGAGGACCGATTGCGATGGCGGTTAACGGCGTACCCATTTATCACTTTGATAAACGGCCTGATGTGGCCCTTGATGATAGCTATGTGTACGACCCCAAATACGATACGGCCCAGCAGGGCGAGTTGGACCATTGTGGCGGCCACGCCGGACAGGGCGAGGATTATCATTATCATACCGCCCCGGTTTGTTTGCTGGATCATCACAACCTTGCGCATCCAATTGGTTACACGCTGGGCGGAGGGGAGATATTTTATGGAACCGGCGCAGATGATTATTTTGGTGAGGGCCAGTACAACCACATCAATAATTTGCCCACCGAGCCGCTGGATGAATGTAATGGCCTGCAATTGCCCGATGGTTCTTATGTGTATTACACTACCCACGAACCGCCCTACACCATCGGTTGCTATCACGAAGAGGTTGATTGGGCCTTACAAATTGAACCACGCCAAATGCGTGAATTGGGCCAGTTTGGCCGCAATGCCACCAAAATTGTCAGTCTTACAATTAATGATGGTGTCAGAACTTTACTATTTGAAACGGATCAGGGCCAGCTAAATGCCGTTGTTTACCAGCCATCTACTGCCGGTCAGGATTGTTGGGATTTTCAATTTAGAACCAACATTGACCAACCCACCCCCGCCGAGACTCATTGCCGGGTTGAGTAGCTTATTTGTCTGGAGCCAAGATAACCGAGGAATAAATGGAGCCGGCAAAATGGCTGGATTATGGCATCAGGCATTATGGCACATACAGAGTTTGTGACCAAGAGTGCGGGTTAACAAATTTGCCGTAAAACATCCCCCCCATTTTTCGCGCAAGTATTGACAGATTAGAACGATTGTGCTATTCTCCCCATCAGAACAAACGTTCTAATCCTCTTCCCCCCACCACGGGAGCGGGCATATCCACCAGTGCCCGCTCCCCCTCTCTCTCTGGGGGTGAAAGGAACAACGGGGCTGGGCGGCAGGTGATACGAGAAAAAAGGTGCATCCAGAATACATTGCGAAATCGTTGGATGCGCTGGAAGTGACCTTCTAACTAACAAGACGGCAAGTTGTTTTAGACGGTCACCAAGCCCGTTTCCCGGCCACATTCCCAATCAAGTTGTAACAAAAAGTTGAGGCAGAGGACAGATTGGCGCGGATTGCCCGGTCTGGTGGTCCATCTTTCCAGAATGTGCCCTCCTTTTGCGGGGAGGGTCGGGTTTAAGAAGCTGTAGAAAATTGGTCCAATCTGGCTAAGCAGTTACGAATCATCAACAAAAAGGTATGTGAATGGGTGAGACGCGGAGGTATAGGTCATGCAGCACCAGGGCACACTTTTCCGAAATAATCAATTGGGCGGTCAGGGAGTCAGTCAATTAACGGAGTGGTTGTTTTCGCGGCAAGCCGTGATCGGTATTATTCTGGTCGTGGCGCTGCTGGCGTTTGAGGCGTTCAATTTTGACACGACGCAGTACGCGCTGGCAAACTTGCTGGGGGATGTGGCTTTTCTGCGTATCCCGTGGGCGACGATTCTGGCGTTTGCGTTTTGCGCTATCGACTTTGCCGGGTTGTCCCATTTGTTTACGCCAGAACGGGGGCGGGATGAGCCGAAAGAGACGTGGTATTTGATGGGGGCGTGGCTTCTGGGGGCAACGATGAACGCCCTGATGACGTGGTGGGCGATTAACCTGACGCTGCTTAACCACCAGTTTGGTAATGAGGTGTTGACACGAGAACAGCTTTTGAACACGGTTCCGGTGTTTGTGGCTGTGTTGGTGTGGCTGACGCGCATCTTGTTTATTGGCGCGTTCTCGGTGGCGGGGGACCATATTTTCCGCGGCGCGGGTAAGGCGGTGGCGAAGGAAGCCACGGTGCAGCCTGTGGCGCAGCCGCGGCCACAACCCCAACCGCAGCAGCCACAGCCACAGTCGGCGCGGCGTTGGCCTGTTGTAGAGGTGCCGGAGAGTGATGAAATGCCGGCATTCCTCCAAAACCCACAACCCGACCCCACCGAAACTCGCCAACCCGCCCCCCCCTTCATCAACAATCGCGGCAACCGTCGTCCCTCGCGTCCATCCCTGCCCGGTGGCAGCGCATCCCGCTTGCCCGCCCCCATGCGCGCCGCCCCCCGCCGCCGCGACTGACAACCCCCTGCCCACATCTACAACATAATCTCGCCAAAACGCCAGGCACTCCCCTGGCGTTTTGCGTTTGGGCGTATGTGAGTGCGTAGGGCTACGCGTATCCCATCTTACAACCCTCCCCCGACGCACCCTTCATCCCTCATCCCTCATACCTCATACCTCATCCCTCATACCTTTCATCCTCCCCTTGTCACTCTACCTTCCGCTGGTAGAATACGCGCACGAACTCACTCTATCCAGGCAAACTATGAAACGAGACTATCACCGCTGGTACAGCCCCTCTCTGGGGCGGGATATGGAATTACTGGTTTTTGGTCATGCGGGCGCGCGCGTCCTCGTTTTTCCCACCTCAATGGGGCGTTTCTTCGAGTGGGAAGACCGCCACATGCCCCACGCGCTGGGCGACCAGATCGAAAATGGCTGGCTGCAAATGATCTGCATTGACAGCGTAGACAAAGAAAGCTGGTACGCTCGTTGGAAGTCCCCCAATGATCGCGCCATCCGGCAGAGCCAATACGAAGCGTACATCTTGCACGAGGTACTGCCCCTGTCCTGGCAGATTAACCGCAACCCATTCTTGATCACTCTGGGAGCCAGCTTTGGGGCCTACCACGCCATCAACTTCGCCCTACGCCACCCGGAACTGGTGGGGCGCGCCATCGGTCTTAGCGGCTACTACGATATCACCCGCTGGGCGGATGGTTTTGGCGGCGGCGAAGTCTATTCCCACAATCCCGTAGCCTATATCGCCAACGAACACGACACCAACCGCCTGGATGCCATGCGCCGCGTGGACATTATTCTGGCTATTGGGCGAGAAGACTCGCTCTATGGCAACAACGAGCATTTTTCGCATGTTTTGTGGCAAAAAGGCATCTGGCATGCCTTGCGCGTCTGGAACGGCTGGTATCACGATTGGCCCTGGTGGCAGGAAATGATTCGTCTCTACATCGGCGGATCGGATTGAGGATGGCCTTCCGCGTGTTGGGATTGGTTCACCGCCAACCAGAAACTGTTTGTCGTTAGCGTTTGTGATTGCTATCTGCTATCCACCATCCACTAAGGAACGGAAATAAATATGACAACGAAGTTGTTTCCTTGCCGTTCCTTCAAACTGACGATGCGATTCCGTACTTTATTTCATCGTCAGTCCTAAGAGGAGACCCATGACACTGAAAGTAGGCTTAATGGTGGGGCGGGAATGGTCGTTCCCGCCCGCGTTTATTAAGGAAGTGAATGGTCGCAATGCCGGCATTGTGGCCGAGTTCATCAAGTTAGGCGGCACGCCTATGGACGAACCGGGTAACTACGCCGTCATCGTGGACCGCATTTCCCACGAAGTTCCCTACTACCGCACCTACCTGAAACATGCGGTCTTGCAGGGAACCACCGTCGTCAACAATCCCTTCATGTGGACGGCGGACGACAAGTTTTTCGAGGCCAGCCTGGCCACAAAACTGGGCGTCGTCAGTCCCAAAACATTGGTGCTGCCCAACAAAGATTATGTCCCCGGCATTGTCCATAACGAAAGCCTGCGCAATCTGCTCTTCCCCCTCAATTGGGATTGGATCATCGACTACGTGGGGCTGCCCTGCGTCCTCAAAGACGCGCACGGGGGTGGCTGGCGCGATGTGTACGTCTGCCACAGCGTGGAAGAATTGATTTACAATTACAATCAATCTGGCCTGCTGACCATGATCTTGCAGGAGTTCATTGAGTGGGACCATTACGTGCGTTGTATGTGCATCGGGCAAAAAGATGTGCTACCCATGAAGTATGACCCCAAACAGCGGCGTTACATTGTCGAACACGCCCACCTCACGCCAGAACTGGGCGAGCGGGTTGTCTCGGATTCGTTGAAACTGGTGCAGGCTTTGGGCTACGATATGAACACGGTGGAGTGGGCGATTCGGGATGGCGTGCCCTATGCAATTGATTTTATGAATCCCGCGCCGGACATGGACGTTTACTCTCTGACGCCGCACTACTTCGATTGGGTGGTGAAGCATATGGCGGACATGGTGATTGATCTGGCGCTGAATCCTCGCCCGCAGTTAGACGAACTGCACTGGCGGCAGTTTTTTGCGGCCAATCATGCCGCGTAACCTGGCTCATGTGCGTCCGCGCCATGAGTCTCTACTGAACGCTGCGCTGTTGCGTAGCAGGAGTTTGCGATGCCTCTCTATGATGCCATTCGCACGTATCATGATTTGTTGACGGATAGTCTGGCGGAAGTGTCTCATGAGCTGCTGGAGGAGCAGTTGCGGCAGCGGGGGTTGTATTTTGGCGAGCGACCTTTGTGTACGGTGCTGCGGCCGCGGTTTTTAATGCCGGCACAATACCGCTTCCTCCAGGTCCGTATCAAAATCCTCATGCGCGCCTTCGAACGCGCCTATCGCCGCGCCATCGTCGATAAACCGTTTCGTGAGCAATTCGGCTTGCTCGACTGGGAAGAAGAACTGATCCAGGTCGATCCCGGCTTCCGTTACGCCGCGCCCCTCTCCCGCCTGGACGCCTTCTTCCTCACCGACACCGAAGAACTCCGCTTCACCGAATACAACGCCGAAGTCCCCGCCGCCCCCGCTTACAACGACGTTTTGAGCGAACTCTTCTACGTCCTGCCCATCATGCGCAAATTCGCGCGCCAATACGAACTGCGTCCCCTGCCCGTGCGCCATAACGTGCTGCATACCCTGTGGGAAGTGTACTATCATTGGGCGGGCCGCCGGGAAGAGCCGCGGCTGGCGATCATGGACTGGCGCGAAGTGCCCACCTACAGCGAATTCCTCCTTTTCCAGGATTACTTTCGGCGGCAGGGCATCGAGTGCCAGATCGTCGATCCCCGCGAAGTCGAATATCGTGATGGGCGTCTTATGGCCGGCGACTATCACATCACCCTCATCTACAAGCGCGTACTCATCGACGAACTCGTACGCAAAATGGGCATGGACAACCCCGTCGTCCGCGCCGTGCGAGACGGCGCCGTGTGCATGGTCAACCCATTCCGTTGCAAAATCCTCTACAAAAAAGCCAGCCTGGCCGTCCTCAGCGACGAGCGCAACGAGCATCTCTTCAGCAAGCAGGAGCGCGAAGCCATTGCCGCGCACATTCCCTGGACGCGCTGGGTCACGGAACGATACAGCACGTTTCATGGGCAGCCCATTGACCTGATTCCCTTCATCATCAAGTACAAAGACCGGCTGGTGCTCAAACCCAATGACGACTACGGCGGGCGCGGCATCGTCCTCGGCTGGCAGGTGACTGAAACGGAGTGGGCTGCCGCAGTGCAGAAAGCCAAAGAACTGCCCTACGTGGTGCAGGAGCGCATCTTGCTGCCCACCGAACCCTATCCGAGCATGGTGGATGGCCGGCTGCAAATCACCGACCGCATGTTGGATACGGCCCCCTACGTTTTCTATGGCTCGTTCGTAGATGGCTGCCTGACGAGGCTGGCGACCCAAGATTTGCTCAACGTCACCGCCGGCGGCGGCTCCACCGTGCCCACATTCGTGGTCGCCAAGCGGTAGCCCCTCTCTCCCCCCATCATGGATTGATTTTCGCAGAGCAGGCAGCCGCCTGCTCTGTTGATTTTCTCCCATTGTGGCCGCGGCGTGCATTCAGGTAAACGGTGTACGCCACGCGCGGCGAACTTCTTGACAAAGCCATGATGCGTCAGAATGGGAATTGCTGTTGACAAATGGGTGCAGGCTGACGTAAAATACCGTGCAAGATTTAGGTATACCTAAAAAATGATTTTGCTGTGACATAAAGGATTGGATGTATGAATGACCTGGTTATTGAAACGAGGGGATTGACGCTTTATTATGGCGCGCATCGGGGGATTGTGGACGTGGATTTGCAGGTGCGTGCGGGGGAGGTGTTTGGCTTCTTGGGGCCGAATGGTGCCGGCAAAACCACGACCCAACGCATCCTCCTGGACATCATCAGGCCAACCAGCGGCCACGCCAGCATTTTTGGCCTGGACTGCCAGCGCCAGGGAGTCGAACTGCGTCGGCGCGTGGGCTACCTGCCCGGAGAACTGGCGTTGTACACCAACATGCAAGCCGACAAATTCTTCGAAATGTACGAGTATTTGCGTGGCGCAAACGGTGACAAGGGGCATTGGCGCGAACTGGCCGCCCGGTTGGACCTGGATACCAGCCGCAAAATCCGCGAGTTCTCCCGTGGCAACAAGCAGAAAGTGGGGGTTGTCGCCGCCTTTATGAACCGACCCGATCTGCTCATCCTGGACGAACCCACAAGCGGGTTGGATCCACTGGTGCAGCAAACGGTGCTGGAATTGGTACGCGAGGCCAGGGCGGAAGGCACAACCGTTTTCTTCTCCTCCCACATCCTGTCGGAGGTTCAGGCCGTCTGTGACCGCGTAGGCATCATTCGGGATGGGCGACTCGTTATCACCCAGAGCGTCGGCGACATGATCGCGCAGCGATTGAAGCGACTGCGATTGCAATTCGTCAAAATGCCCCCGGTGGGGACGTTTGACCCCGCCGATGTGACCGAAATGGAGCGCACGGATCAGGAAATACTACTAGAAGTGCGGGACAACCTGGCGCAGGTGATGTCTACCGCCGCTCAATTTGGTATTGCCGATATTGAAACCCACAACGTCAGTCTTGAAGAAATCTTCCTGACCTACTACGGTCGGGGAAATGGAGAAAACCATGTTTAGATTGCTATGGCAGGAACTCGTGCTGCGGCGCAATAGCATTATTGGTTGGGGCTTGGGACTCACCTTCTTCCCGTTCGTCTACGTGGGAATCTATCCGCAAATCGCCAAAGAGATCCAGGGAATGCAAGCAATTCTCGACCTGCAAATCTACAAGATGATGGGGATCAGCTTGGGCAATTTTGAGGATTGGATGGCATCAACCGTGATTCTTTTCGTCCCCCTGTTGGCATCTATTTACGCCGTTATTAATGGCACGGCCACGTTGGCCGGCGAAGAGGAAGATGGCCGCCTGGAGATGATTGTTGCCTTGCCTATTCCCCGCTGGCAGATCGTGGTTGTCAAGGCCGTGGCGCTGGGGGTCGTGCTCCTGATCCTGCACCTTATTGTCGCCCTGGCCACGGTCGGCGTGTTCCTGGCTATCCAGGATCAAGTTGCCACGTCTGTCGTCGCCGCGGACATCGTGTGGGCGGTGCTGAGTGGTTGGCCCTTGGCGCTGGCGATAGGCATGATCAGTCTATTCCTGGGCGCGTTTTGCCCCAACCGGCGCACGGCCGCTCTGATTGCCACAGCCGTGATCATTGTCAGCTATTTCGGCAGCAATTTGGCCGGAATGGTATCGTCTCTGGAGCCGCTGCGCCCCATCTTTTTGTTCACATATCTTGATGCGACCGACAGTGTCTTTATTGATGGACCGCGGGCGAGTGATGTGTTGATTTTGCTCGGGGTTGCTCTAGGCGCATTTGCCCTGGCCTTGTTCTTTTTCCAGCGGCGGAACATCACGGTTGGCGTCTGGCCGTGGCAGCGGGCAAGAACAAGTGCATGAGAAGACGTGATTGACGGAGGGGCCGCGTCGGCGACCTGTTGCGCCTGCGTCTAAAAAGACGGTGGGTGTCAGGCGGGGGACAATAGCGTGATTTTGCCGGGCAAGACCTGGTATTCGATATGGGACTCACCTTCGGAAAGTACCTCACCATCTGCGTGGATGGGCGTGCCTGGTTGGCTCTCAATGACGAGGCGGGCGCTGCGCGTGTAGGTGATGGCCGGGTGGTGGATGTGGCTGCCCTTGAACAGGCGCGGCAAAATCGCCATGATGGTGCGCTTGGGGATGTCGGGCGCGTACACCACGTCGAACAGACCATCATCTAGCTTTGCATTGGGGGCCATGTAGAAGAGGCCGCCGGTGCGGGGGCTGTTGCAGACGGAGAGGAGGATAGCCGGGCCTTCCAGCACTTCGTTGTCCAGCGTGATGCGCATGTCCCACGCTTGCAGCTTCATGAGGGCTTTGATGAGGGAGGCGATATAGCGGATGTTGCCGGAGAGCCGCGTCATTTTCTCATTTTCGATGGTTACGAGGGGTTCCATGGCGACGGCGCAGTTGTTGTCGAAGTAGCGGTCATTGACTTTGCCGGCATCTATCTGCCTCACCTTCCCCCCCGCAATCACCCGCGCCGCAGCCATCAAATCCCGCGGCAGCCCGGCCATATCGTGGAAATCATTCCCCGTGCCAATACCCATGATGCCCAGCGGCACGGTTGGTCCATCTCCCGCCGCCTGAATCAGGCCGTTGACGACCTCGTTCACCGTGCCATCCCCTCCCGCCGCTACCACAGCATCATAACCGGCATTCGCCGCCTCCCGCGCCAGCCGGATACCCTCGCCCGGTGCGGGAATATAGACCATCTCCGCTTGCACGCCCGCGGCTTGCAGCGCCTGCTCCACCTGCGTTGCCTTACTTTTGGCCCCCCAACGGTTGGCATATGGGTTGAGAATGACTTGAACTTTCACAGAACGCCTCTTCAAGGGATATGGAAATCGATTTTCGTCCGCTACCGTTCGTCCAACTTCAGTTGTTCGCGTAGATAGCGCGGGCGGTTGGTGATAATAGCATGAACACCCAGGTCCACCATTCGTTGCGCGGCGACAGGGTCGTCTACGGTCCAGACATTGACTTGATAGCCGTGCGCCCGCGCCCAGGCCATGTAAGCGTCGTCCACCAGCTTGTAATCGGGGTGGATGGCTTCGAGCGCGAGCCAGTGGTGGGCGGCGCGCAGCCAGCGGGTGTGATGCAGCAGGGCGATAGGCGTGGTGCGGGTGAGGTGCCGACGGGCGCGGCGGACGCAGGCGGGATGGAAGGAGGAGATGAGGACGCGGCTTTCCAGATGGTAGGCGGCGATGCGGTCGGCGACGGCGGCTTCCAGCCCGCGGTCGCGCAGCGAGTACAGTTTCAATTCCACGTTGTAGAGCAGGCTGGGGCCAAATGTGAGGAAAACGTCGTCCAGGGTGGGCACGTCCAGGGCTTCCAGTTCGGCGGCGGTGCGGGCGGCGACGGGGCCGGTGGCGGCGGTGGTGCGGTCGAGGGTGTCGTCATGGATGACGACGGGGATGCCATCGGCGGAGAGCATTACGTCGAGTTCGATGCCGTGCGCGCCTTGCTCCTGGGCCAGGGCAAAGGCGGCGAGGCTGTTTTCCGGGGCGTCGGCGCTGGCGCCGCGATGCCCGATGATCAGGGGGGAAGGGAGATGGAGCCAATCAGTCATGCCGGCATTTTCCCACGCCCCCCCCTATAAGTCAACGAAATAGGAATCCGCCGCCCGATCCAGCAGATCCTTCGTCAACTGCGGCTCCGTTCCCACATAACTGGCAATGTCCAGAATCTGGTCCAACAAATCGCGCGGATGATTGGCCCGCAGCTTGCGATTCTTCTTGATGTAATACTCTTGCAGCAAATACCGCACCGCCTGCTCGTCGTAAGCAATGTTGCGATGCGTGCAGACACGGCGGAAAATCTCGCGGAAATTGTCGAAAGAAGGGGACGAAATCTCAATTTTGTGGCGGATGCGGCGCAAAAACGCCTCATCCACCAGATCACGCGGCGGCAGATTGGTGGAGAAAACAATCAGTAGCTCAAACGGAACCTCAATTTTGCGCCCGGTCGCCAGAGAGAGAAAGTCCACATTCTTCTCCATGGGCACAATCCACCGGTTTAGCAGGTCGCGGGGGCGAATCTGCTGCCGTCCGAAGTCGTCAATGAGGAACATGCCCCCGTTTGCCTTCATCTGGAATGGGGCCTCATAATACTTGTTGGTGGCGTCGTAGGAAAGCTCCAGCCCGGCCAGGGTTAGTTCGCCGCCGACCATGATCACGGGGCGCTTGATGCGCAGCCAGCGGGCGTCGGCGCGGAAGCCGGAGAGACTGCTGTCGCTTTCCGGTTCATCGGCGATGATGTGGTTGATTTCGTCGTAGACCTTGACGATTTGGCCGTCCACTTCCACGGCGTAGGGGATGTACATTTCGCTGCCCAGAACCATGCGCCCCACGCTTTCGGCGATGGTGGTTTTGCCGTTGCCGGGTGGTCCGTAGAGGAAGATAGATTTGCCGGAGTTGACGGCGGGGCCGATTTTGGCGAAGATGCGCTCATCCAGCACGAGGTGGGAGAGCGCCTGGCGCATCATGCGCAAATTGACGCGCAGGCGGCCCGTGCCTTGATGCCGGATGGCGGTGATGTAGTCATCCCAGGGAACGGGGGCGGCTCCGACGTAGCTGGTGCGCTCCATTTGTTCGCGTGCGCGCGCCGCGCCTTTGGAGGTGATCACATATTGGTAGGCCCCCGCGCCCAGGCCGCCGGAGCCTTTCACTTCGCATAGTTGTTCGCGTTTGAGGTAGTCCATGACGGGGCCGACGACGGTGACGAAGGGGAGCCTGATCTGCTCGGCGACGGCGTAGCCGGTGACCTGTCCCTTGAGGTACATGATCTTCAAGGCCATGTCGGCGATGAAGATGAGAGTGAGGCCGGTGTCTTCGATGCCGCGAATGGGGGGTGGTTGCCAGACGCTGGGGAAGTCACCGTTGACGGTTCGGGTGGTCATGTTTGTTGTTTTTCTCCGTGGGGTAAGCGAAAATGCCGGCACGTACACAACACTGGCACCGAGTCAGCAAGATGATTCTAACACAGAGGATGGCAAAAATACGTGGGAAAGAAGTAACTATCCGCTTCCACCCGACCTCCCCCACCTTCCCTACCTTCCCGGAAACGTGATCCACCACACGCCATAACCTGAAGGTGGTTTCCGGGAAGGTTTAGCCCTTCCCGTTTTGCCCGATCTCATGCACTTTGATCAGGTTTGTTTGTCCCGTTTGCCCAAAGGGAATCCCCGCCGTAATGACGATTTTGTCCCCCTCGTTGAAGCCCATGGTGCGCACAGCGGCCACGGTTGCCGTGAGCATGGCGTCCGTGTCCTGGTAATAGTCGCCAATCAGCCGGCACTCTACTCCCCAAACCAGCGCCAGTCGTCGTTGCGTTGCCGGCAGCGGTGTCACGGCTATCACCCTGCGTACCGGGCGGTGGCGGGCGATTTGTCGCGCCGTATACCCGGATAGGGTGGAGGTGACAATGGCCTGCACGTCGATTTCCTCGGCGATGGCGCAGCTTGCGGCGCTGATCGCTTCCGTGACGCTGGCGTCTTTGGTGATGCTTTGGCGACGGCGCTGTCGCCACAGTTCATACGGGAAAGCCTGCTCTGTGATGTCCCCGATTTGCCGCATCATGCGCACTGCTTCCACGGGAAAGCTGCCGCTGGCCGTTTCGCCGGACAACATGACGGCGTCCGTGCCGTCGAGGATGGCGTTGGCGACGTCGCTGGCTTCGGCGCGTGTAGGGCGGGGGTGTTCGACCATGGATTGTAGCATTTGGGTGGCCGTGATCACGGGAATGCCGGCATAATTGCAGCAGTTGATGATCCGTTTTTGCAGCATGGGGATTTCCTGCGGCGGCATATCAATGCCCAGGTCGCCGCGAGCCACCATCATGCCGTTCGCCACATCCCGAATCGTCTCCAGGTTCTCGATAGCTTCGCTCTTCTCAATTTTGGCGATGATGGGGATATTCTTATCTCGCTGCCTCATCCGTTCGCGCAATTCCAGCACGTCATCGGCGCTGCGCACGAAGGAGAGGGCCACGAAATCCAGGTCCATGTCACAGATAAAGTCGAGGTCTTCCTTATCCTTGTCCGTGATGCTGGGAACAGGGAGGAAGGTCCCCGGGACGTTCACGCCTTTGCGCGATTCCAGCAGCCCGGCTACGGCAACGGAGGTGACGAGTACATCACTTCGCTTTTCCGTAACGACGAACTCCACTTCCCCGTCGCCAATGACCATGCGTGCGCCTGGCCTGACGGCGGCGATCAGCTCCGGGTGGGGCAAATAAATCATGTTTGGCTGACCGCGCAAGGGAGTAAAGATGATCTCGTCCCCCAGGGACAGGGGAATACCACCGGTACGCACGTTGCCCAGACGTAGTTTGGGGCCTTGCAGGTCGCCGAGGATGGCCAGGACTTTGCCTTCTTCCGCGGCTACCTGGCGCAGGCGCTGGATGGTCTGGGCGTGGGATTCATGACTTCCATGGGAGAAATTCACGCGGGCAACGTTCATGCCGGCATGTAACATCTTCCGCATCACGTCCACGCTATTAGAGGCCGGCCCTATCGTGGCAACAATCTTCGTCCGTGACATACGTCTCTCAACGGCGGACGTTCAGTAAGTAACCCGCCGGGCAAAAACACACGAATTCCAAAAACCATGCGTTGGCGATTCACCAACGGCTGCTCAATTTCAACTGGAATCATGAGCAGGGCATGTACCTTTAACTGGCGTCTGGCGAAATCTACATATGGTGGCCGCAGTCGCGGCTTTAGCCGGCTCAAACCGCCATATATGGTCCGGCTGAGTCGCCACTCCAAAAACGCCAGTCTCCAGCACTTTTAATTAAAACCCCTCCGGCGGCAAAAGTTGCACCCTTCAGCAAACGGCCGCGTATCCTCAAGGAGCGGAAATCAAATAAGATGACGAAGTCATTTCCTTACCGCTCCTTCAAACTGGCGATGCAATGCACATCTTATTTCATCGCCAGTCCTAGGGGTTCGTGCAAAGTCAACTTTGAACTATCCGACAAGCAAGGACCCTTCCGGCGCATCCGTTGTTTCCAATCTTGTCTTGAAAACAGATGCGCCATAAGGACCGGTCCGACCCCATTGCGTTTTCTTATTCCTTCGGGTGCTGATGGCCGCCGTCATGCCGCAAGCGGCAGAAGGGTTCAGCTCCTGGCCACATGCGTGTGGTTGTTATCTGGCGGCGCCGCCGTTATCGTGATCAGAATTTCATCCTGCGCATCCTTCTGCGCCACCACCGTGATCCGTTCGTTGGCGCGGAAGTGCTTTTCCACCCACAGTTGGGCGCTGCTGCCCAGCACAATACGCGCCTGGTTACTGGGGACCAGGCGCCACACGGCGCTCTTCGTATCCAACTTGTCCCCGTATTTCACCTGTACAGGTCGCGTTTCTGTGCGTGCATTAAGGGCAAAGAAGGGCCAATGTTCTGGCGTCAGGTTGATGAACCCACGACGGATATGCAGCGGTTTCAATTCGCTCACATAAACGAACTCGTCCAGAGACTGCACGGCGGTTAATGCTTCCGTGGGCGTCTCCGCCACGGTCAACGCCTCCACCGGCGGCTTGGGCGCGGGAGCCGGTCCGCTCGGAGAAGCCGCCTTCTGTGTCTGCCCCGCGAGAAGTTTTGCCAGTGGCATGAGCGCATCCAGCTTCTGTGTCACCACGCGGATGACTTTCGTTCCCATGATGGCGACCTGTTCCGAAGGCATACGTAACCCCACCGTCAGCGGCGTCACCCATTGCGGTTCGTTATTTAGATAGGCAGCACGCTCCAGCACGGTTTCCGCCACTTCCATGGAGAATGCGCCCACGTTATCTTTGAACAAATCCTGATAGAAAGAACGCTCCCCCGTGTCCTCGTCCGTTATCTGCATCTGGCGCAGATTCATCTCCCAGGTAGGATCCATGCGGGCCAGCGTCTGATACCATGTGCGCGGTGTCGCTTCCGCCTTCTTGAAGGCTTTTGCCAGCAATTTCTTGTTCGTGAGATTGAGGACGATCTGGAGGCTAAGGGGACGTGCGTAGAAGGTGATGTACAAATCAGACTCAATGTCCTCTCTAGCTGCCAGGTAGACGGTCTTGGCGGCGCGATCCACGCCCGCGAAGGGAAAGAGGGTGCGGATTTCGTGCGGCAAATGGGCGTGGAGGCGATGAATGAATAAATCCAACTGCGACATGGCAAATTGGAGGGCCTGTTCTTCACCTGCCCAGCCAAAGGCGCTGAAAACAGGCATAGTCAGGCCGTTGAAAGTCGTTTGTTGCGGTACCATAGTTAATAAACCTCGTGATCGTAATGGCTCGTGCTGCCCGCCCGGCTGGGCGATCCGATTCGGGCGAGCCACGAGGCACGCCTATTTTGAAGAAGTCGGGACCTGTTCTGTCGCGCTGGCGTTTGCGCCCGAGAGCGGCGCGCGGAAGCGCTGCTGGTAACGTCCGCTGTGATGGCACAGTGGTTGATGACAACGGGTGGTCAGGTTGCTTTAGGGGATGGTTGCAAGCAGCCTGTAAGAATGGAAAGGAAGCGTCCTCGCTGCCAGGACACGTGCTTGAGAACCTGTCAGGTCTTACCCGCGCTAATGGTCGCTTCTCTGGTAAGTCCGGCAGGCCCACCCAAATAGTTGCCCTGGTATATTTGAGGAAACGCAACCAGCATTGCTCCCTATATTATCCCGTTATGTGGAATACGTAAAGTGTTCGACCGGGATGCGAGCAGAATTGACGTTTCCTCGCCGTGTCAGGCGCGGAAAATGGTAACCGGCAGGTCGTGGACGGAAAAGAGGATGTGGGTGTTAACCGTTGTGCCGATAGGCACGGCGGGACAGCAACCGTGCCTATCGGAAAAAGACAGCAGGGTTACTTGATGCGGTAGCCCCCGTCTTCGTTGTTGAATATCCAGGCCACCACGGCTCCAATTTCAATAGTGTCCGTCAGGTATGTTTTCGTGGTGATGGAGGATGTGCCACGGGTGTGTAGCATATGCTGGCTGCGGCGCATGAGTTGGAAGCGGTTTTGCCAGGCGGCAAAATTGCTGGGACGCAAGTCAACCCAGCCCTTGCGCGCCCATAGGTTCACGTCATTTTCATCGATGGGCAGTTCAAAGTAGATGCTTTCCGGGATGTTTAGACGGGGACCGCGTAGCAGCAGTTTGCCATCTGGGGACAGGATGGGCACGCCAATGGAGGTGATGGTGGTGCGCAGGGTTTCCTGGTCCAGCAGATACTGGTAGATGCATTCGGAAATATCGCTAACGGGTGTTTGGATGACTTCGCGCAATGTGCCGTAGTTGCATTTGAGCAGATAGGCTTCATAGAGTAGTTTGGAGAGTTCGGGCGGGCCGAGTTGCCCCAGGGCAACGCTGTGGCTTTCCGTTTCTTCTTCCAGGCGGGCGAGTTTGTCCAGGGCGGCTTGCCGCAGCACGCCCGCGCGGTAACTGGGGTTCATGATGCTGCCGTCAATGCCGGCAATGACATCATACCCCGTGTTGCTTCCCTTAATCTCCAAGACCGCCTGCTGCGCAATCTCCTCCGGCGTGACAAACTCCATCTGGTTAATATGCGTGATCGTCTCAAACTCGCCCCGCGCAAACCGCCCATTCTCCCCTGTATCCACCACCGCCATGCGCAACTTATCCAGCCGCTCGTACTGGTTCTCATCGCCGCGCAGCACCAGCGTGCCATTCAGCGGCGCGGCGACACTCTGGTAGCGGAACTGCGGCAGCCCGCGCCGTTTGACCGTGTTGTAGGTAACACGGCGGTAGCCAATCATGGCTCCTGGCTTAATCTCCTTCACCAGTGGCCCGTTTGGCGTGCGCGCCATCAGAAACATCAGGCCCGTGTGGGCGAAGGCCAGCGCGTTCTTATTCATCAACTGGAAGCTGGGCTTGTCTTCACTGTGCGTATAAGGGATGTTCAGCCCCATGCCACCCGTACCCGTCGTGCCCACCTTCAGATAGAGGCGTGTTTCCACTTCGCACATAGCCCGATGCAGAAGTTGCACATGACGGATGAGCTGGCTGGTGGATTGGGAAATAAGCAGTTGGCTCACGTTCCGCTCAAGCTGCTTACCGACCTCCTTCAACCCTCCCAGGTCTTGATGATCAACCGCCTGCCTCAGGTCACTGAGGAGGTCGTGCGTCTGCTTGCACAGGCTCTCCACGTCCTGGTAGCTGATCGCCGTTGCCGTGTTGATGCAGTCTACCAGCACATGCGGGCGATATTGCCGCACCAGCCGCGCCAGCGCCGACCGCTCGTATGCACCTTCGATGCCGCCGAACAAATCCTCATAAATCATTTCCACCCGCGACTGTGATTGCAGCAGGCGGCGGCGACGCTCCAGCTTAAACGATTCGCGCAGGAACAGGTCGCCCCACGCGCCGACAAAATTAATATGCGGGAACTCCCGGCGCGCGTCGTGCAAAAACTCCCGCACCTCACCGCGAAATAGGCTGGCGACAATGATAGTGGCCGGCTCCAGCTCGCGCGCAATCGTGCGCACAATCTGCGACCCCACCAGGCCCGCCCCGCCCAGAACCAAAATGCGCTCATCACTCTTCATGGGTTGGGATACTCCGAATAAGTTGTTAATGCGAGAATTCAGTGAATGGGTGAATGGCTAACGAGGCCGGTCATCACGCAACATTAGCCATGCACCCAATCAACCGTTAATTATTTTCCAGTTCGACGGCGAGGGCGACCGCTTCGCCGCCGCCGAGGCAGAGGGAAGCCACGCCGCGCTTCAGGCCACGCTGGCGCAGGGCGTGCAGCAGCGTCACCAGGATGCGCCCGCCGCTGGCCCCAATGGGATGCCCCAGCGCCACCGCGCCGCCGTGTACGTTCACCTTCGCCCAATCCCAGTTGTACCCTTTTTGCCCCAGTTCCACTCCGTTTGCCAACGCCTGCGCCGCAAACGCCTCATTGACCTCGAACAGGTCTACGTCTGCCATTTGCCAGCCAATTTTGTCCAGCAACCGGGGAATGGCGCGCGCGGGCGCGGCAAAAATCCATTGCGGCGGCACGGCGGCGTGGGTGTAGCCGACGATGCGCGCCAGCGGAGCCAGCCCTTGCCGTTCCGCCTCCACCCGACTGGTGACGACCAGCGCCGCCGCGCCATCGTTCAGACCGGGCGCGTTGCCCGCCGTCACCTGGCCGTCCGCCTCAAATGCGGGGCGCAGTCTGCCCAGCGAGGCCAGATCAGTCGTCATGGTGTAGCCGCTGTTGCTGAAGGTGGCGCGAATGGGTTCGTCCACATCCACGATGGTCACGCCTTTGCGCCCCTTGATTTCCACGGGCGTGATTTCGGCGCGGAAGTGGCCGGCGGCGGTGGCGGCGGCGGCTTTTTCGTGACTGTTGACGGCGAACTGGTCCATTTCCTCGCGCGTGACTTCAAACTGACGAGCGATGAATTCGGCGGCGTTGCCCATGGCCCAATCCTGGAAGGCGCACCACAGCCCGTCGCCCAGCACGGTGTCCACGACTTCGGCGTGGCCGTAGCGCAGCCCCTGGCGGGCTTTGGGCAGCAGGTAGGGGGCCTGGGACATGCTTTCCATGCCACCGGCAACGAAGACGTCCGCTTCCGCGGCGGCGATGGCGTTGGCCGCCAGCATGACGGCTTTCAGGCCGGAGCCGCAGACTTTGTTTACGCTGGCCGCGCCGACGGTGTCGGGCAGCCCGCCACCGAGGGCGGCCTGGCGCGCGGGGGCCTGGCCTAGTCCGGCGGAGATGACGTTGCCCAGGATGACTTCGTAGACGGTGGCCGGGTCAATGCCTGATTGGGCGACGGCTGCTTTGATGGCGATGGCTCCGAGGGTGGTTGCCGGCATTTCTCCCAGCGCCCCCATAAACTTACCAATTGGCGTGCGCGTCGCGCTCAGAATAACCGCGTCACGCGCCCCGTTTCCATTTTCATGCGTGCTCATGATGTAGACTCCTTGGGAAGTAGTGAATAGTGGGAAGTGGATAGTGGTCAGTGGATAGTTGGTGGTTGACGGTTGGTAGTTTTCCGTTGACGGTTTACCCTCCCT
Organism: Ardenticatenales bacterium; assembly: GCA_020634515.1. Taxonomy (NCBI): domain Bacteria; kingdom Bacillati; phylum Chloroflexota; class Ardenticatenia; order Ardenticatenales; species Ardenticatenales bacterium. The sequence continues at coordinate 90,611 of JACKBL010000005.1, forward strand.
ATTATACTCGCCCCACGCCACTTGCCACCCGCCCCTCGCCCCTCCCTCACTCCTCGTGCCGCAGGCGCAGCAAAAAATCAACCGATTTCAGATTTCGTTCCAGCAGGTAGATGAGGTAGAAGTGCATCGCCCCTTCCAGTTCCAGGTGCAGCGTATCCTTCAACTTCAGCACGCGCACCGTGTCCCAGGGGCGCGTTTGCAGGTAGCGCAGCACCTTCACGGCCACGGCGCTGACGGGGCGGGCGCGACGGTCCGCCTGCCCCTGACCGGGGGCGATCAGGCCGCCCAGTTCTGGGCTGAGGTATTGGTCTTGCTCCTGGATGGGCGCGCCGGAGACGACGCACTGGAACAACTGTGGCTGGTAGCCCACCTGTGACAACAGCCGCAGTTCGTAATAACGGGCCGCCAGGCGCAAATCGTCGGCGTCGCATAGCCGGCCCAGCGTATCCCGCAGCAGGTCGTACAGCGAGATGTGCTTGTCCTCCTCGGGCGTGAAGCGGTCCAGGAGTTCCACGGCGTAGGCGGCGTAGGTGGTACGCATCAAGTTTTGGCGTAGCGGCTCATACGTTTCCACGACTTCCGCCTGGGTGATGATGTCCAGGTCGCGCCCTTTGGCGATGAAGAAGTTGGTGCGCATGAACAGCTCCACGTGGCCTGTTTTGCGGCTTTGTGGCTTGCGCGCGCCTTTGGCGATCGCCCGGATTTTGCCGTAGTCGCGGCTGTAGAGGGTGAGGAGCCGGTCGGCTTCGGCGAAGTCGCCACGACGCAGGACGATGGCTTCGGTACGGTAGGTTTTTTCGCGGCTCATGGTGGCAAAGGGAGAAATGAGAAGATGGAAGGTGGGCGTTAGGGTAGGTGTTCGGGGCCGAAGCGGTCGGGGAGGAGGGCGTGGAGGGTGGTCTGGCGCACGAGGCTGTTTTCGTCGCAGAGGAAGATGGGGATGTCGGTGCGGGCGAATTCGTTCATGACTTGCCGGCATGCGCCGCAGGGTGAGCCGCCGCTACTGGTGCTGACGGCCAGGGCTTTGATTTCGCGCGCGCCGTTGGCGACCATTTTGACGATGGCGCTGCGTTCGGCGCAGATGGTGAGGCCGAAGGAGGCGTTTTCCACGTTGACGCCGGTGTAGATGTGGCCGTCGGCGGCCAGCAGCGCCGCGCCGACGAGGTAATGGGAGTAGGGGGCGTAGGCCAAATGCCGGCATTCCCGTGCCGCCATCACCAAAGCCTCCCGTTGTTCCGCGCTAATTTCCATCATCTCTCATCCTCTTACATGCGTAAACGGGCCGATCCGCGCGCCTGCCGGCAGCGTCGCCCCTTCCACCACCGCCTGCTCAATGTGGCAACCATCTCCCACCGTCGCCTGGCGCAAAGTCACATTGGGGCCAATCACGCAGTCTGCGCCCACCACCGTGCGCCCCTGCAAATAGCAGTCCGGCCAGATAACGGTATCCTGCCCAATGGTCACGTCCGCCTCAATGTACGTCCGCTCCGGGTCCATCAGCGTCACGCCCGCCGCCAGCCAGCGGTTGTTGTGCCGCCGCTGAAACGCCTTTTCCACCGCCACCATTTCCGCCCGCGTGCCCGCGCCCAGGCATTCATCCTCGTCCGCGGCCACGATGGCCCGCACCTGCCGCCCCTGGCTTACGGCCATGCCCACCAGGTCGGTGAGGTAATACTCCGGGCCGGAGCGCGCCTGGCGCAGCGGCAGAGCGCCTACATTATCCCATAGCCAATCCGCCGCGAAGCAGTAGACGCCCACGTTTAGCTCCGGGATGGCCAGCAGTTCCGCCGCGTTTGGGCGTTGCCGCGCCGCCGCCACCTCCACGATCTCGGCCACGGACCCGTCGGGGCGGCGCAGAATGCGGCCAAAGGTGGAAGTCGGTGGCCCCATCACCGTTAACATGCTGATGGCCACGCCAGATTCCGTCTGCATTTCTGTTTGCAATTGGGCCAGTTGGCGCATGGTGTCCGCCGTCAGCAGGGGCATGTCGCCATAGGTGACGAGGACCTGGTCGGCCTGGCCGCGCAGGTGGGGCGCGGCCATTTGCGCCGCGTGCCCCGTGCCCAGCCGCTGTGCCTGGTGGACGTAGGTGGCGTGGTTGCCGAATAATGCCGGCACGCCCCTTTCCGCCGGCGCGATGACGACAACGGGGGGCAGGTCGGCGACCTGGCAGGCGGCGTCAAAGACATGCTGGATCATCGGCTTGCCGCCGACGTGGTGCAGGATTTTTTGCTTCTTGGAGTTCATGCGCGTGCCGTGCCCGGCGGCCAGCAGCACAACAGCCAGTGTCACTGTTTACCCCCTTTATTTGACGCGAAAGGTAACTACCTGGCCCGTTGCCGGCGCTTGTCGAAGGCAATAGGGGCTGCGACAAGCTCAGCCCACAAGAGGGGTGGTCGTCACCGCGAAAGGACCGTTCAGCGAATTGTCCTACGGAATCGCGCTTTGTGGCAAAAACAAAAAGGGGCACAGTTGCCTGTGCCCTTTTTTAGGCTGGGGCGGAAGGATTCGAACCTACGAATGGCGGATTCAAAGTCCGCTGCCTTACCACTTGGCGACGCCCCAACGATAGGCGGATTTTATCTGAATGCGGCTGTTTTAGCAATAGGGCAGAATTGTTCTTGATGGGGCAGGGCCAAATGCCGGCACGGTATGCCGGCCAATTCCGGGTCTTTGTGTACCAGAAAGGCATCCTGTTGCATGGCGGCAGTGGCAATCCAGGGGGTATTCATATCTTCCTGGAAGGTCACTGCTGAGCCAGATTGGACCAATTTTCTTTGAGTGCGTGAAATTGGTCCAATCTAGCCAAAACGTTGCATCTATGAAGGGTTTCATCATCACGCAAGGTGAGCAATGCCGAGGTGCCAGGCAGATAACGTTTCATTGGCGCGCCTGGTCTTGTTGGCGTTCGGCCAACAGCCGCTCAACCACGCCGCCTTGTCCCTGTCCGCAAATGGCGGCAACCGGGTCGCGTGGCGGGATTGCCTACTGGCTGAGGGTGGCGGTGGAGAAGACGACCTCGAAGGGCTGGCAGTAGATGATGACGCTGTTGTAGATGCCCAGGTCGGTGTCGGCGGGGATTTCGTAGTTTTGGTTGCCCACGTTTCCTTTTAACTCTCCCAGGTCGAGGAACTGCCCCATGTTTTCCGTGCCGGTTGGTTTGGCTCCGTTCGCCAGCAGCACGTGCAGGTCGGGGCCGTTGGTGACGCGGAAATCTTCCAGGCGCAGCAGCAGGCTGCCGTCGGCGGCGCGGTAGATGGTGGCTGTGCCGGAGCCGCTGTGGAATTCGTCGGCGTCCACGAACCGCCCGGTACGGAGAACGGCGGCCTGGTTGGCGGATGCCGGCATTTCTTCTTCCATTACCTTATCCGGTTCCCCGGCCAGCTCCGCCACCGACGCCTCCGCCATCGCCTTGCGCGCCTCTTCGGCAATCTGCGCCAGTTCCTCATCCGACGGCGCTTCTATCAACTCCTGCAAGCCGACCACCTCCTGCGGCAGCGCTTCATTCACGGTTTTGTTAATAAACAGCGGCGAAGCCAGATACCAACCCACGCTCAGGACCAGCAACAGGCCAATCGAAACAATGGCGATACGGATGGGACGACGATTCATGAGAAAACTCCTTTTCGGTTGATGGTTGGCAGTTGATCGTTAATGGTTGGTGGCTGTCCGCAAATAATCTCGCGGAAAGGTGCGCACAACTTGTCAGTAACCGTCCGCAAGCGTACGAAGTTATTTTCGGACGGTTACTTGGTATGGTAGACAACAACACTTGCGCGAATCTTGGCAGTTGATTACGGGATGCTTACACATTTTCGTGGTTGCGTTGATTATAGCGGGTTGCTCCCATACGCAAAGGTGGCGCGGCGGGGCAACTGGCCTACAATACGCCCTCATGAAGTCACGCTATTTGCTTGGGCTGCTGTTGGCGGCGTTGTTTTGGGGGGTGGGATGCCGGCATTCTCCCGCCACCACACGCTCCCAATTCCCCCCCATCCTTTCCCCCGCCGCGTCGCCCACCGCCACCCTGCTCCCGCCCGCCTTAACCCGCCTGCCCACGCGCACCCCCCCGCCGCCCACCCCCCCCGCCACCCCACCCCCGACCTTCACGCCCAGCCCCTCCCCCACGCCGACACCCGCCTTTGACATCGCGCTGGGACTATCTCCTGCCGGCAATCCACTAACCGCACACGTCGTCGGCGAGGGACCGCTGAAGGTCGTCATCGTCGGCCAGGGCACTGACTTGCCCGCCCGACTCCTCGATCACTTCCGCGCCCACCCCCGCCAGGTCCCGCCGACCATCAGCCTGTGGATTGTGCCCGAATTCAACCCGGATGGGGCGGTTAGCGGCCAACATGTGAATGCCGCCGGCGTTGATCTGTACCGCAATGCGGACACGCGCGACGATCACTGCGGCGGCAATACGTGGACGCCCGACCCGGACCGGCTGCCGGCGGGCAGTGGCGGCGCGTACCCGTTTTCCGCGCCGGAGAGCCAGGCGCTGCGCCGGTTTGTGGCCGATGCCGGCATTGTCTTGTTCTATCAGCAAGTTACCCTCTACAGTGACGTGGCGCAGGTTTCGCCGGATAGCTGCCGGCAATTCGCGCCGAATGCCGCTCTCGCCAGCCTGCTCACCGGCACCGGCCACTACGCCAGCGCCCCCGACTACGGGCTGAGCGGCAACTGGGTGGATTACCTGTCGGCGCAGGGCATCGCCGGCGTTCGCGTCAAAATTCCGCCCACCCGCCCCGATGATTGGGCGTCCGATTTGCTGGGCGTGCAGCGGGTGCTGGCGCTGGTGGACGACATCGTGGGCGCGGAAGCGGCTAATCAGGGGGCGTCCTTTGTCTGGTTGGAAGATGCCGGCATAAATGAATGGCAGTTCGCGCCGCGCACCCTCATCCACCCCCTGGCCCTCGCCGTGCTGGAAAACACCCTCTACCTGCTGGACAGCGGGCGCGTGCTGGCCCTGGACCTGGACACGCCCGCGCCGCCCCGAATCCTGCTCGCCCCTGGCGATCAGGTTGAGAATACGCGCGTCCTGGAGCCACTCGATCTGGCCGCCGCCGGCCCGGATGTGCTTGTGCTGGACCGCGCCGGTGATGTGTACCGGTATGATCGCCGCGCCGTGGCCTGGCATCTGGAACGCAGCGACCGCCACAACGAAGCGGAATTGTCCGACTATTTTGTGGCTTTGGCTGCGAACGCGGACACCCGTTTCCTGTTGGAGAGCAATTACGAATACATTCGCCGCTATCAGGCGGACGGGTTCGACGCCGCCTGGCTCATCCCCGACAACCATGACGTAGACCTGGATGCCGCCGGGGAGGCCGTTTATCTGCTGTCACAGGAAAAAGACGACATCGCCGGTCGCCTGCTGCGCTATCAGTTGGCGGGTGCGGATGTCAGCCTTAGCCGCGCCTTCCGCCCGGCGGTGACGTTGCTGCGCCCGCGCCAGGTGGCGGCGACTGCGACCACAGTCTACGTGCTGGACGAAGGGGGGCGGCGGCTGTTGTCGCTGGACCCCGCGCAAGGCCAATTGCAGACTGTCTGGCAGCGCCGGGATGCCCGGCCGATGACGGCTCTCTGGGCGGATGCGGCGGGCGGGCGTCTGATTGTGGCGGGACGGGATCGTCTCTGGTTTTATGGAATGCCGGCAGAAACCACAAACATACAGCCCGGCGCAACGGTAACGGAGACACTCCACGATGCCGGCTTCCTGGCGCAAATGAACGGTTGGCTCATCCCCATTGGCGGCTCCGATCTGCCCGCGCGCGACCTGCAAATGCCCGGCGCGCCACGCCATTATCGCCTGGGCATCCACGAGGGGGTCGATTTCTATTGGCAGCCGGGCACGCTCGTGCGCGCGGCGGCAAGCGGGCGCGTCATCCGGGCAATGACCGATTACGTGCCCGCGGGCTACGCGGAATTGACCGCCTGGCGCGCCGAAACGTTGCAGCTTGGTTACACATCCGCGGCGGCGCTGGACGGTTATCGCGGGCAGCAGGTGTGGATTGAACACGAAAACGGGCTGGTGACGCGGTACGCGCACCTCAGCCAGATTGCGCCGGGCATTGAAATGGGCGTGACCGTGACGCGGGGGCAAGTTATCGGCGCGGTGGGCAACAGCGGCTCGCCCGCCTCGCTCATCAGCCCAGAGGAAGACGCCCATCTCCATTTTGAGGTCTGGCTAGGGGATCAATATCTGGGCCAGTTCCTGCGCCCCGTGGAAATTCGGGAGTGGTTGCGGACGATATTTATGGCTCAATAAGAGGGCGCGGCCCGGCATCCCATTCCGCCCGTTCAATGGCATAATAATGCACGTCCCACCAGCGCCCTTTGGCGAACTGGTACTGATACAACGTCGTGCGGCGACGCAGCCCGGCCTTTTCCAGCACATGCGCGGAAGCCGTATTGGCGATGTCGCAAGTGGCATAGATGCGCGCCAGTTCCAATTGCGCGAAGCCGGCGTGCAGCAGGGCGCGGGCGATTTCCGTGGCGTATCCATATCCCCAGGCGGCCTGTGCCAGAATGTACCCCAGGTCGCCTTCTCGCCCATCATCGCTCAGGGTCAGATCGCAGCCACCGATGAGAACGCCATCCGCCTGGCGCACGGCGCCGATTTCCCAGATGAGGCGCGGCTGTTGGCGCTGGCTCTCTAACAACGCCAGCAAGTAGTCATATGTCTCCATCTGATCGCGCGGACTGTAGAGCATGAAACGGTTGACGAGCGGATCGACGGCGTAGGCAGAGATGGCATCGAAGTCGGCGAGGACGAAGTCGCGCAGGAGCAATCTTTCAGTGTACAGGGGAAGGGAGAGAGAAGGCATGGGGAAGGCAAAAGGGGGAGGCCCGACGGTTGAAAGAGCGGGATTCAGTCGTGGAAGCGGGCGAGCAGAATGTTCAAGGCTTCCTGGCGTTGGTGACGGGTGCGTTCCGTCTCCCAGAGCGTGGCGGGTGCGCCGCGCTGCGTGCATTCCGTCGCGGTGAGGGGGCAGCGTTCGCAGGTTTCGTTGATGATGCGCGTGGGGATGGTCGTGTCCGCGAGGAAGCGTATTTTGTTGCCCAACATGTCATCAACACGGAAGCCGACGATGACGCTGCTGTTGACGCCGGGCGAGAGCGCCAGCGGGCGGGAGAAGCCAATACAGAGGAATTTTTCTCCGGACTCCAGAAATTGCGATACTTGCACGCCGGCGTGAGATGCGGAACCGTTTCCTGCTGGCTCAAGCTCTTGCAGCAGCCGCACGGTGAGCCAGCGACGGCAGAAATGTTCGCGCGAGCTGATCCCGGGGGGCAAGGGAAGCCGGTTCATATTCAACTGCTTCACCAGGCGATAGCGGTCATCCACATCGTGCATGCGCAGAAAGTGGAGGGCGACGCCAAAAAACTGGGGGATGAGTTCGCTGAAACGGTACAACAGCATTTCCGGCGTTACGTCGTAGCGGCGCAGCATTTCGTGCAACGTGTGCGGCTGCCACGTGGGCGCGGCGAAAAAGGCTTCCAGGTCGTTGACCAGCATCTGGCGGGGCATGAGGAGCGCGCCGGCGAAGTAGGAAGCCTGGAAGTCGTTGAAGACTTGTTCGTAGGATTCGACGCGGTCGGGGGAGGAGGTGTTGGCGCGGTCTTTGAGGGCGAATACCTGGTAGCCGATTTCCCGCGCCAGCAAGAACTTGATTTGCGCTTCGTGTAAGGCGCGGTTGATGAGTAGATGTGGCCGACTCCCGTCAACAAAGATAGAGCGATAGCTTTGTAGTGGTTTGGTTTGCTCCAGGATTTTGTCATCCAGCGTGTAGCGGAATTCCTGCTGTAGGAGAGCTTGCAGACGGGGCAGGGGGATGGGGATTTGCTCGTGCAGCCCGCGCGCCTGGGCGAATTCGGCGACGGCATCTTCCCAGGCGGGAAAGTAGTTGTCGTTTAGCTCCTGGTAGGAGCGTAAGGCGGCGCGGAGGAAGTGTTCTTCTTCCATGTTGTGCTGGCGGGCCATGTCGGCGATGGCGTGGAGGAGGGCGCTGGCTTTTTCTGGGGTGCTGGTGACGAGGTCCACCAGGTCACTGACGTCTACGCCAAATTCGGCGAAGGGGAATTGGCGAAAGAGGGGGGAAGTGAGGGCTTCCATAAGGTGGGCGAGGTTGCGGTCCAGTTTGATGGAGACGAGTTCGTCGTAGTTGATGCCCAGTACTTGGGCGATGCGCAGGATTTTGTCCGGCTTGGGGTATTTGCGCCCTTTTTCGATCTCGGCGAGATAGGAGGCGGAGATGGGGACGCGCGCGGCGAGTTCCGCCTGGGTGATGTTGGCTCTGGCCCGCGCCTGCCGTACTTTGATGCCGAAAATGATGTTTACCAGGTCCACATTCATGCCAGAAGTTTAGCGAAATTTCGTTTTATGCCAATGAGAGGTTCCGGGACAGCTCACGTCACACATCGGGGGGGGGCGGAGGGATGGAAACAGGGGGCGTTGTTTTCATGGAGACGGGCTACTCTTGGCCATTGGCTTGCATCGTCTTGGGCGGAATAGCAGACCTCATCGCAACCAGAGCATGGGATCGAAGCTAAACTGGCCGCGCCTGATTTCGAAGTAAAGTTGTGGCTCGTCGTTGAAGAGAGACTGTCCAGTGTGTCCGATAATGGCGCCTTGTTCGATTTGTTGCCCACAATGGGTTAGAACCTGGGCCAGATGCGCGTAGAGTGTTTGCCAGCCATCGCCGTGGGCGAGGATGATTAGATTTCCGGTTCCTGTTGTGGAGAAGCCTGCCCAGACGACGGTACCTGTTTGGGCGGCGTGAACGTCTGTGCCGGTTGGGGCGGGGATGTCTATTCCTGTGTGGCCTGGCCTGAAGGTGCGGCGCAGTTTGGCTTCCTGGATGTGGATGGGCCACATCGGGGGGCCTGGGCGACCTACTCCGTCAACCAGGGGGCAGTAGCCTGTATCGTATTGGCCGGGTGTTTGCCAGAGGTCGGATGCGGTGGGGAGGGAGCTTGTAAGTGGGTTCAGGTCCAGGAGACGGATGTTAAATGGCTTTTGTAGGGGGGAGGCGCTCGGGAAGAATAGTTTTTGTCCGGGGTGTAGGGGTTCGGATGCCGGCATTCCCGTCCACTCAACTATCTCCGAATCCGGTATGCCATACCAGTCAGCCAACATTTCCACGGTGACCTTGCTTTCAATATCCTCGTCTTGCAGGATATAGAGGGTTCCGTCGCCAGGGGGGATGCGCAGGATTGTTGGGGCGGATGGGGTGTTGTTGTTTGCCAAAATGCCGGCATTGGCCTCGCGAATTGTCTGTGGAAGTAAACGGAATTTCGCGGCAAGGCAGGCCAGGTCTTCACCTGCCCGGACCGTGTAGCTGATTACGCGCGCACGTGGCGCGGTTTGCGGTGTGCAATCCGCGCCGGTGGGTGCGTCACCTGTTGGCGGAAAGGGAACAGGCGTGTCAACCGGTGTGGGCGCGGATGCGGGCGCGGCGGGGGGAAAGCTGTTTTGTATCCCAGGTAGTGACGTGACCGTGGGTACGAGTGGGGCATAAGTGGGCAGGGGGTCTGTGTTCAGGGTCAGGCAGGCGGATAGAATGCCGGCACACGACAGTGATAGCAAAACTCCCATGACGCGAGAAACGGGAAGGAACCGATTGGCTCTAGATTTCATGTGTCGTGGAATTGGCTTCTGCTTGTGCTGAAAGGGTTCGGACTTTCCGGATAAGCCAAAGTCAATTATGCGCGAACCCTTATGAGCCAGGAAGCCACGCCAGAGGATCGTAATTAAAGCCGCCTAACTGAACCTCAAAATGCAGATGCGGCCAGCTAACGCCGCCCGTTTGCCCACTCAGACCTATCGTGCTGCCCTTTGCCACCGCCTGTCCACAACTGACAAAGACCTCACTCAAGTGGACGTAATAGGTTTGCCATGTATTCCCGTGTGCCAGGACAATGATATTTCCTCCTCCTCTGGCGTTGAATCCGGCCCAGACGACCACGCCCGTTTCGGCGGCAAAGACGGGCGTCCCCGTCGGCGCGTCAAGGTCAATGGCCGCATGGCCGGGGCGGAATCCACGATCCTCACGAATGGCGCGGCTGTCGATGGGCCACACCAATGACCCGGACCAGCCATAGCCATCGACCAAATCGCAATAACCGGTATCAAAGACACTTCTTTGCCCGACCCACAGGTAGTTGCTGGGACGTACGGCTCCCGGTGGGGGCGCACCCGCGGGGGGCGTGTAGCTGCTGCCACCAACGGGGGAAGGGGTTGTCGGAGACGGTGGTTGGGGTAACTCCAGCACAGTCGAGGCATCGGAAACCGGCGTGGGATTGGCGGCTATATACGAAGCCCAGGCCGCGGCGTCAAAGTCACCCGCCTGTGGGTCCGCGCCGCGGATATACAAATCTGTTCCGGGGGTGGTTATGTTAATGACTTGTTCGCCTTGCCAATTCAAGACGTTTTCTGGGCTGACATAATACCATCCGGCAATATCTGATAGGAGTGAGCTATATGCCAGGTCTTCTTCCGTGACGGAATACACGACCCCATCGGCAGGAAGGATGCGCAGTTGTGCTCCGGCAACGATGTCATCTTCCAGGGTCAACTGACGATTCGCATGACGAATGGTGGACATCTGTAATTCAAACTTGAGCGCCAGGCAGGCCAATCCCTCACCACTTTGCACGGTGTAGGTGATAACGCCCGTGCGTTCGGCGGTGGGCCGGCAGTCTGGAACAACGCCAGTTGGGGAAGGAATTTCCAGGATAATGCCGGCCTGTACCAGATCAAGGTTTTCCAGGTCGATCTGGGTGGCGTTTGTTCGGGCCAATTCCTCCAAACTGATTCTATTGTCATACCATGCAACAATGTCTAAGAGTCTGTCTCCGGGCTGTACCTCGTAGGCGCCGAAAGGCATTTTCAATTCTTGACCGACGACGATTATGTCGTCCGGTTCCAGTCCGTTGACGTGTTGCAGCAGGGGAACGGTAATGTCGTATTGCGCGGCAATTGACGAGAGGGTATCGCCGGGCCTTACCTTGTACGTGGGCATTGGTTGTGGTCCGACGGGCTGCGAAGGGGAAGGAATGAGTAGTCGATCATCTGGGTAGATGAGGGCATCCTCCCCGAGATTGTTTGCCGCCAGCAGTTCTTGCACGGTAATACCGAACTTGTATGCAATACTACTGGGGCTTTCTCCCGGCAAGACGGTGTAGGCGAACATTTCCGGTGTTGACGTGCTGACGGGTGCTGTATCCGGCAATGATGTTGGCGCGAAAGTGACGGTGGTGCTGGGGTAGGTTTGGGTGATGGGGGATGCCGGCATTTCCACACGCTGCGTTGGGGCAACCGATGGAGGTGGCATCTCCGTGGGCACAAAAGCCGTGGCCTCCAATGACGGCAAAGGCTCATTTTGCCAGACAGGCAGGTGATTGCAGGCTGAAACGAAGAGAGATGTGAAAAGGAGAAGGAGAAACAATCCGCCGCCGCGACGTGCCATCCCGGAAAGCATGGTGGGTAGAGGTTTGGGTGGAAGAATCGTCTGAGGTCTTTTCTTAATCGTCATTTGATGCGTTTTGAGCACAGCGAAAGCCGATGCTATCGTCTGTTACTACAGGATCAACACCGATACGAAAGGTAGTGCCGGCAAAATTACCTGTATCGTACCATGATCCACCACGCACGACCTTTTGCGTTCCCGTGATGGGTCCTCGCGGATACGCGGTGGGCGAATGTGCATAGTAGTCCGGTGCATACCAGTCATTGACCCACTCCCAAACATTGCCGGCCATATCATAGGCTCCCATCGGACTACGGCCCGACTCATACCGACCAATGGGGGCAATTGTAGCATAGCCATCATCATAGTTTGCGTTTGCCTGCGACTCCTGGCACTGGTTGTCACAGAAATTTAAGTTTTCACCGGCAAACGCATTTCCCCATGGATATTGAAACTTCTCTTCCGTATCTGGATTCCACCCGGCGGCCATTTCCCACTCCGCCTCATCAGGCAAGCGAGCATCGCGCCATTGACAATAAGCTGCCGCGCCATACCAACTGACATTGTTAATCGGATATTTCCATAGAGAAGGAGGGACCTGATATTGTCCATCAAGAACAAAAACCGGGCTTTTATCAAGTGAGAAACAATCCTGGCCCAGGCAATTTCCCTCTTGCCTGCCGGCATCGTTTAAGAATTGCAAGAATGCCTCATAGGTGACTTCATATTGGTCAATGTAGAAGGCGTTCAACAACACCAAATGTGTCGGCTCCGCATTGCTAAACCAGGCACGTTGGCAGCCACGCCGGAATGTTTGGCACTCTTGGTACCGTTCACCGGCCGCCGCGCCCAGGGGAAAAAAGCCTCCTGGCACGTATATCATCCGTGGCTGTCTGGCCTTATTGCCGTCTGGGGTTTCCGTTGGCTGCGTAACTTCCGGCGTGATAGGGGCTGCCGTTGGTTGTGGAGAAGATCGTAAATTGGGGGTAGGCGTCATCGTTGGCGTGGGCGTGACAGGCACCGCCGTTGGCGTGCTGCTATGCGTTGCCGTTACCCGGACGACAACTTGCGCCACCGGCGTGGTTTCCCCTGCCGGAGCATATTGCTGCTGGCCGCAAGAAACCAGCACAAGGATGTAAAGCATTAACCAGGGGCCGGATAAATAGGTGTGAGGTAATCGGTGTGGCATGTTATTCACGTTGTCGGCCTGTCAAAACAGGCTCCATGCACCGGGGCGCATAATAAAAATCGCGGGTTAGTTTACGGCTAACCCGCGATCTATTTGCTTGAGGCAAGGATGTGACTTATCCAACACCCTCATGCCCTCGAGTCTGGTTTTTTAACGGGACTCGGTTCGATCCCAGTAGATGTCCCCATCATGCAGATGTCCATCTTCAAGCGTGCTGCCATCGGCGGCAACGATGGAGATATCATCAAACGTGAAGAGCGTCCAATAGTTGAAGTGGCTGAATTTGTGACCGGCTTTGATGTGCAGATACTGGCCGGGTTCGATGTGGACCGTCTCGCTGCGAGCGATGTAGGCGCAGGCCTGGTCCTCGTTGTGACAGGGAATCGTGCCGCCGGACCAGGGCGTAATGACCAGTTCGCGCCATTCGGATACGCTGTCGGGGTCCTTGCTGTCGCCAAGCCCGTACCAGGCCACGGAGTTGTAAGCGGATTCCGTGAAGCGCAGATTCAATGCATCAAAGAACCAGTACTCACCCCACATCGTGCCGTGAATAGTCACCCAATAGTCTCCCGCTTCGGGAAGCAAGTCCAGTTCTTGGGAAGCGCCAACGTAGAAAGAGCCACTGCCGCCAACATTACGGACAAACATGCCCAGTCCATAATTCGCGTTTTCCGAACCGGGTATTGCCAGGTCTTCCTGGGCCAGATGTGCTTTTTCCCAACCAGCACCATACGGATCGGACCATACGTTCCAGTTCTCAGGCGCGTTATTAACCCAAAAGGAAAAATCGCCATTGCGGATCAGGCTGCCTCTTTCGCCGGCAACGACATCATAACCGTCTGCCATTGTGTCATCGTAGCTGACTACGGAGAAATCGTCTATGCCGGCAAACGCCGTACTGGCAAATACAGCGGCCAAAACCAGGCTAACAATCAGCACAATACTTGAACGTTTCATTGTACAAACCTCCTATCGTGTGTTACCCAAAGTTGAGCAAAAGGATTACTTATCTGATTCAGTTGTGATTCAGTAACTGGAACAATACGAATATGCCACCTCCCTGGCTATGTTTATTCAAATTGTCTCGAATGTCCGAATTCGCCCTATGGAACCGAACGACAGAACAGGCGAATGAGACATTTGCATAAACTAATGGCTTGGTCCCTCACGATTTGGGGGAATTATAGGTTGTTCCCTACTATGCGTCAACAATAAAACGACAAATATGCTGCAATAATCGTGAAATAAACGATATTATTTGTCTATTCTTCGCATTTCTTGCGCTAAATTTGCAGATTTTGGTAAAATTGCTTTTTGCCTATGTATTTTCATGCTTATTATTGTATTTTAGTAAAAGTCACCGTTTCTTCCTTTCGTTTTATGTGTAACCTTCTCCTTCATCGTCTAGTTGCGCCAATTTCCAAACAGTACTCGGTACAGATTTGCGAAATCTGTATACGTCAAACATTTGTGTCCATTCACCATCATTTTCCCGGAAGCGGTTGCCGACAGGGTCGATGGCATCGCCTCGGCGCTGCGCGTCTGGCGACGCCGGGGAGCGTGGTAAGGCTCACCACACAGGGCGCACAACGCCCTCGCGCGGAACAGTATTTGTCCAACGAAAACGACGGTGTGCACAAGAACCCCGCGCCCCCCCGAGTTCCTCACAGGTCTTGACACACTGCGTCATTGTGTTATTATTTTGGCAGCGAATCTTCGCTAAAAGCGCGGCTTCGCAGTTGCGCGAGGCTGTCAGAAACCAGTGCCCGGACTATGCCAGAACATTGGAATAGCTTATGACGACTCCACGTGGTGTTGAGGTGCTGGCTCCTGTGCCGGCATCTTACGGGCACATTCTCTCTCACGATGCATTACAATTCCTTGCCCTGCTGGCCCGTATGTTTGAAAACCGCCGCCAGGGATTACTCGCACAACGGGAAGAACGGCAAGAAGCGTTGAATGCCGGCATCTTCCCCGACTTCCTCCCCCAAACCGCCGCCATCCGCGCCGCCGATTGGACCGTCGCCCCCATCCCCTCCGACCTGCAAGACCGTCGCGTCGAAATCACCGGCCCGCCCGAACGCAAGATGTTGATCAACGCCCTCAACTCCGGCGCCAACGTCTACATGGCCGATTTCGAAGACGCCCACTCCCCCACCTGGGACAACACCCTCCAGGGCCAGATCAACCTGCGCGACGCCGTGCGGCGGGAGATCACCTACACCAACCCCGAAGGCAAGCTCTACCAACTCAACCCACAGACAGCCACCCTCATGGTGCGTCCGCGCGGCTGGCATCTGCACGAAAAGCACCTGCTCGTGGATGACAAACCCATCGCCGCCGGCCTCTTTGACTTTGGCCTCTACTTTTTCCACAACGCCCACGCCCTGCTAGCGCAAGGGACCGGTCCCTATTTCTATCTGCCCAAACTGGAGAATCATCTGGAAGCCCGCCTGTGGAACGATGTCTTCAACCTGGCGCAGGACACGCTGAACATTCCCCGGGGAACCATCCGCGCCACCGTACTGATCGAAAACATCCTCGTCAGCTACGAAATGGACGAGATTCTCTACGAGTTGCGCGACCACTCCGCCGGGCTAAACTGCGGACGTTGGGACTACATCTTCTCCGCCATTCGCAAGTTCCGCCATCATCCCCAATTTACTCTGCCCAACCGCGCCCAGGTGACGATGACAACGCCATTCATGCGCGCCTATTCGCTTCTGCTGATTAAGACCTGTCACCGTCGCGGTATTCACGCCATGGGCGGCATGGCCGCGCAAATTCCCATCAAGGGGGATCCCGGAGCCAACGAAATCGCCCTGAACAAAGTGCGCGCGGACAAGGAACGGGAATCGACTGATGGGCATGATGGCACATGGGTGGCGCATCCCGGCCTGGTGCCTATTGCCAAAGAGGTGTTCGACCGCAATATGCCCACGCCGCACCAGATCGCCCGCTTGCGGGAAGATGTGTGCGTGACAGCGGCGGATTTGCTGCCGCTGGTAAAGGGGAGCATCACGGAAGCGGGGGTGCGGACCAACATTGATGTGGCTTTGCAATATCTGGCTTCCTGGTTGGGGGGAAATGGCTGCGTGCCCATTTACAATTTGATGGAAGACGCGGCGACGGCGGAGATTTCGCGGGCGCAGTTGTGGCAGTGGGTGCATAACGAGGGGGCCTGCCTGGATGATGGTCGCCCCGTAACGGCGGCCCTCTACCGGTCGCTGGTTCCGCGCACGATGGCCATGCTGGCGGAGATGATGGGGGAGGAGGCGTATGATGCCGGCAAATACGACCACGCCCGCCACCTGCTTGATCAACTCGTGCTGGGAGAAACATTCACCGAGTTTCTCACTCTCCCCGCCTACGAATATCTCAACTGACCTTCGCCACCCCCGGCACAACCCCAGGCAAAGGCCGCCAATGGAAATCGCGTTTCGTCTGTCTGTATGGGGGTGTCTGGTCCGGAATGCCGGCATTTCCAACCCCCACGTGATTGTGTTTACCCGCCGCGTCCTCCACAACGGGCGCGACGAGAAAATCAACCGGACTTATTCCGCAAAATGAGATGGAGACTAAAATGAGGAACTATGAATACGCTATTGCCGAGATGAAAATGAACTGGGCACGACTGCCCCGATGGGCCGGCATCCGCCGCCCCTACCAGCCGGAAGACGTGATACGCCTGCGCGGATCATTCAGAATTGAGTACACACTGGCCCGCCTCGGCGCGGAACGACTATGGGAGCTGATGCAGCGGGAGCCGTTCGTGCGCGCCCTGGGAGCCGTCACCGGGAACCAGGCGGTGCAGATGGTGCAGGCCGGCCTACAGGCCATTTACCTTAGCGGCTGGCAGGTGGCCGCCGACGCCAACGACGCGGCGCAAACCTATCCCGACCAGAGCCTCTACCCGGTGGACAGCGCCCCCAACCTGGTGAAACGCCTGAACAACGCCCTGCTGCGCGCCGACCAGATTCACCACATGCAGAATCAAAACGGCATCTACTGGCTGGCCCCCATTTTCGCCGATGCCGAATCGGGCTTCGGCGGTCCGTTAAACACGTATGAGCTGATGAAAGGAATGATTGAGGCGGGCGCGGCTGCCGTCCATTTTGAGGACCAGCTTTCGTCGATGAAGAAGTGCGGGCACATGGGGGGGAAGGTGATTGTGCCGGCATCTGAATTCATCCGCAAACTCGTCGCCGCGCGCCTGGCCGCCGACGTCCTGGACGTGCCCACCATCATCGTTGCCCGCACCGACGCCAACTCCGCCCAACTTCTGCGCAGCGACATAGACGACATTGACCAACCCTTCATCGTCGGTGAGCGTACCTTCGAAGGATACCATCGCATCAACGGTGGCCTGGAAATCGCCATTGCCCGCGGCCTGGCCTACGCCCCCTACGCAGACATGATCTGGTGCGAGACCTCCACCCCCGACCTGGGCGAAGCGCGCGAATTTGCGCAGGCCATCCACGCCGAATATCCGGGCAAATTGCTGGCCTACAACTGCTCCCCCAGCTTCAACTGGCGGCGACATCTCGACCCCGCCACCATCCGCACCTTCCAGGAGCAGCTAGGCGAAATGGGGTACAAATTCCAGTTCGTCACCCTGGCCGGCTTCCACGCTCTGAACATGGGCATGTTCGACCTGGCGCGTCAATACAGCCACGAAGGCATGGCCGCCTACTCCCGCTTGCAGGAGCAGGAGTTCGAGATGCAAAAGGATTATGGCTATAGCGCCATCAAGCACCAGAGCTTTGTCGGCGCGGGTTACTTCGACGAGGTGCAGGAAATTATCTCCGGCGGCGAATCCTCGACGACGGCGTTGGCCGGCTCCACGGAAGAAGCGCAGTTTGTGCCGGCATAACGCCTGACAGGTAAACCATCTTCCCGGAAGCTGCCCAAACGCCAATGTCCCCGAAAGCGCGCTTCCGGGAAGATCTATTGATGCACGCCCCCCTTCCCGGAAGCTGCCCAAACGCCAATGTTCCCGAAAGCGACCTTCCGGGAAGGTCTGTCATTTATTCTACAAATCCTCCCCGTGCAGCTCCCGCTCCAACTCATCCCACAACTGTCGCGCGGCGGCAAAACGGCGTTCCGCCGCCCGCCGCGCCGGTTCCGTGTGCATACTGGCAACCGTCTTATGCACCCAATCCGGCGCGCGCCCCCGCCTGATCAGGCTCTTGATGTTGCTCTTGCGCCCAGACATCATGAACATGCCCGTGACGTGAAACACGCTCGTCAGCCCGATCTTCGTCAACTTATCCGCATCCCACAGCACCATGGATTCCAGGTTCGTGAGTGGCTCGTGCCGCCACAATCCCTGGTGGTCTTCAATGGCCCGCGCCACCCGTTCAATCTTCTCCGCGGGGAAATCCGTGCGCGGTAAAATCTGCCGCGCCATGCGCGCGCCAATGCGCGGATGCTTCCCCCCTTCCATTTTGGCAATGTCGTGGAGCCAGGCGGCGGCTTCCACCACCTCCACATCCGCCCCCGTCATCTCCGCCAGCCGCACCGCCGTCTTCACGACAGCCTTCACGTGTTCCCAACGATAATTGAAAGGGGGATTGGCCGTTTTGTACTTACGCAGCGCCTCCTGCCGGGCGGCGCTGCGCATGGCGGACTTGACAATTTTGCGCCACGACTTGGTGACCTTGCTACTATTATTATTCCCTTTTGGCATAAACAGCTTCCAACTTTCATCTATCAACCACCAGCTTCCAACGCCGAACTCGTCTACCACGGGTAGGGCGCCGGCGGCGTGATGTTGTAATACAGTTCGATAACGCGGCGGAAGATGGGCGCGGAGACGACGGAGCCTTCGCCGGCGTGTTCCATGATCACGGCCACGGCAATTTGCGGCGCGGCGATGACGCTCCCATCCGCCAGTGTGTAGGGGGCGGCGGGAGCGTAGCCCACAAACCAGGCGTGTGCATTTCCTGGCGGGGCTTCGGCGGTTCCCGTTTTGCCGGCAACCGGCACCCCCAACCCCGCAAATCGATGCGTCGCCGTTCCATCCGGGGCCGTTGTCACCGCCCGCAGCGCCTCTTGCAGCCCCGCCAACTGCTGCGGCGACAGCGGCAGTTGCCCCAGCGTCCGCGCCGCCCACGTCTCTTCCGGCGCACCGCCCCCCGCGCCAATGCGGCTGATCAGCGTCGGCTGATACAACGTGCCGCCATTAGCGATGGCCGCCATCATCGTGGCCGTTTGCAGCGGCGTCACCAGCACAAACCCCTGCCCAATCGCCATATTCACCGCGTCCCCCGTGGCCCATCCATCCCCCAATGTCGCCAGCTTCCACGCCGGGCTGGGGATGAGGCCGGGCGCTTCGCCGCCGGGAGTCAGTCCCTCAATGCCCGTGGCCGCGCCCAGGCCAAATTGCATGGCCGTGTTCGGCAGCAAATTGGGGTCGATGCCGTCCAGTTCGTACCCCATGTCGTAGAAGCAGGAGTTGCAGGACTGGATGATGGCCGTGCGGTAGCTGATGTTGCCGTGGCCGCCCGTTTTCAAGTCCGCTTTGGTGTACTCGTCACCCAGGCGCGTCCAGGTGCCGGTGCTGGTGTAGCGGCTCTCAAACGTGTAGCTGCCGCTGAGCAGCCCGGCGGACATGGTCACCAGCTTGAAGACGGAGCCGAGGGGATATTGCCCCTGCATGGCGCGATTGAGCAGTGGTTGGCCGGGGTCGTTGAGGACTTGGGTGAGTGAAGTGCCGGCATCAAGGCGCACAGCGTCGAAGATGGCCGGGTTGTAGGTAGGGTAGCTGGCCGCTGCCAGCACCGCACCCGTGTTCACGTCCAGCACCACCACCGCGCCTGCCGTGCCGCCGGGGTAGGTTTGCACCGCGTCCGCCAGGGCCTGTTCCACGCCCAGTTGGAAATCTTTGCGGATGGTGGTGTAGATGCTGCGCGCCTGCCGTGGCTCCGTTTCCTGCACCACGCCCAAATCTTCGCCGCTGGGGCCGACCAGCCGCAGCGTGCCGCCGCGCCCACCGCTGAGATACCGTTCGCCCCACGCTTCAATGCCGGCAAGTCCCACCTTGTCATCCACTTCATACCCCTGCGCCAGGTAGTCGTCCAACTGCTCCGCCGGAATGGGGCCGGTGAAACCGACGAGGTGCGGCGCGACGCCATTTTCGGGATAGAGGCGGCTACGGCGGTCGTTGGCCGTCAGCCCCGCGCTGAGGAAGGGCTGCAATTCCAGGATGTGTTCCTGCATCGCCTCGCCGGTGATGTCCCCCAGGGGCACGTACCAGTCGGGCTGGGCGGCGACGTACATCTCTTGCAGTTCGGCGGGCGTTTTGCCCAGCAGCGGGCTGATGGCGTTGAGCAGGCCCGCTTCGTCGCTGATCTGACCGGGTACGACGCCGAGGGTGATGGCCGTGCCCTGGTAGGCGAGGGCGCCGCCGTCGCTGTCGTAGATGTTGGCGCGGGAAGGCACGCGCAGATTCAATTGCAGGCGATTGCCGCCCGCGAGTTCGGGCAGGATCAGCCCTTCGTCCCAGACGATGCCCCAACGGTTGTCGTCGTAGACGAGGCGGGCCGCGTGGTCGCGCACGATGTTGCCCAGGATGGGGCTTTCCCAGGTGACGCGGACGCGGAATTCCGCTTCCAGCCCTTCCTGGCGCGCGGCGAGGGGTTGGGTGCGCACGGCCTGGACGACGGCGGTCTGTTCGGCGCTGGTGTAGCGGTCGATGAAGGCCTGGCGGTCTACGAGGGCCTGGCTTTGGGGGGAGAGGAGGGTGTACATGCCGGCATAATCTCCCGCCTCCCACGTCTTAAAAAACGTCAATCCCGTCTGGCTGGCCTCGCCCGGGTCCGGCGTTGGGGCCAAAACCGTGGCCGTCGGCAGTGGCGTCAACGTCACAATCTCGTAGGCATCCTGGATGAGCGGCAGATCGCCGCGGCAGCCCACGAGCCAGAGCATCGCCCCGAGGAGAAGGAGAAATGGTGTCCACGTCTTCATCGTACCCTTACCCGGCCAGGCGCGGATTGTTGCGCCAGGCACATTGCACCTTTGCTTGACGAGCCAATGGCCGCCATTCGCGGCCACAATCTCCACTGTACCTGTCTCCGCGAGAATGGTCAACGGCGGAGTTAAGGACTGACGATGAAATAAAGTACGGAATTGCATCGTCAGTTTGCCGGAACGGTAAGGAAACAACTTCGTTGTCGTCTTAAATTTCCGTTCTTTAGCCGTTACGGGTTTGTAAGAAGTTTGTGATACGATTCCAACGTTAATTTTGTTCCCCGACGCTTTTGGTGAGATGCTGCTCATGCGTACTCGATTGATTTTGTGCCTCATCTTGTTGCTGATTGTCCTGACTGGCTGCGCCCGCTCTCCCTCGCCGCTGCCGACGGAGGTGGCGACCGATGCGACTGCCGCGGCGACGTCCAGCCCGCTCCCTGAGGAGGAAGACACTGTGCCCACGCGCTCGTATGCCGGCAAAATCCCCGCCCCCGAATTCCCCCCTAATCTCGACTGGCTGAACACCGGTCGCCCCCTCACCCTGGCGCAGTTGAAAGGCAAAGTCGTGCTGCTGGACTTCTGGACCTACGGCTGCGTCAACTGTATGCACATCATCCCCGACCTGAAAAAACTGGAAGCCAAATACGCCAACGAACTGGTCGTCATCGGTGTCCATTCCGCCAAATTTAGCAACGAAGCGGAAACGGACAACATCCGCCGTGTCATCCTGCGTTACGAACTGGCGCATCCGGTGGTCAACGACGACGAGTTTGCCGTCTGGCAGTTGTACGGGGCCACTGCCTGGCCTACGCTCGTCCTCATTGACCCCGAAGGCAAAGTCATCGGCAGCCACGCGGGGGAGGGGGTTTTTGACCTGTTCGACGAAGTGATCGGTAGCGTGGTGGCGGCGTTTGACGCGCGCGGCCTGCTGGACCGCACGCCGCTACCGCTGATCCTGGAGCGGGAAAACCAGGCGGATTCGCCGCTGCGCTTTCCCGGCAAGGTGCTGGCGGACGCGGCGGGCAATCGCCTCTTTATTGCCGATTCCAACCATAACCGCATTGTGGTCACGGACCTGACGGGCACGGTGCTGGCGGTGATTGGCGGCGGCGTGGCGGGGTTGCGGGATGGGGATTATCGCACGGCCCGTTTCTTCCGCCCGCAAGGGTTGGCGCTGGCGGACGAAAACACGCTGTACGTGGCGGATACGGAGAATCACGCGATCCGGCGGGTGGATTTGGGGACGGGGTTGGTACGGACGGTTGCCGGCACGGGCGAGCAGACTTACATGACGATGGAGCGCGGACCTGCTCTCGGCACGGCGCTCAATTCGCCCTGGGATGTCCTGTACGCGCGCGACCGCCTGTACATTGCCATGGCGGGGCAGCATCAGGTGTGGGTGTATGATCCAGGGGCGGAGGAGGTGTTCCGTTATGCCGGCACGGGGCGCGAAGAACTCAAAGATGGTCCGCGGCTGACGGGCGGCCTTAACCAGCCCAGCGGCCTGGCCTCCGACGGCCTCAACCTGTACATCGCCGATAGTGAAGCCAGCGCCATCCGCACCGCTGGCCTCACCGCCGACGGTCGCCTGGGAACTGTGGTGGGCGTGGGGCTGTTCGACTTTGGCGACGTGGACGGCGTGGGGGACAAGGTGCGCTTGCAGCATCCCTTAGGCGTGGCCTTCCAGGATGATCGCCTCTACGTGGCGGACACCTACAACAGCAAAATCAAGGTGATCAATCCGAAAAAGCGGGAAAGCCTCACCCTCTTTGGCGGGGAGGGTGGGGGCTGGCGGGATGGGGCGCAGCCTCTTTTTGACGAGCCGGGGGGGATTAGCGTTGCCGGCAATCTCCTCTACATCGCCGACACGAACAACCACGTCATTCGCGTCGCCAACCTGAAGGAGAAAACAGTCTCCACGCTGGTGTTGGTGGATAACGACGGGCTGCTGACGCGCGCCGCCACAACGGATGCACCCACCGGAAAGATCGTTGCTCTGGACGAACAAACCGTCGCCCCAGGCGCGGGCGTGGTGCAGTTGGACGTGACCCTCCCCGCCGGCTACAAACTCAACGATCTGGCCCCCTTTTCCATGTCCTGGCGCAGCGCGGACGCCGCCGTCACCTTCGCCGCCGCCGCGTCTGATCAGCGCATCGTCCACCCCGATTTCCCCCTCTCTTTGCCGGCCACATTCCAGCCGGGCGAAACCACCCTCACCGCGGACATTGTCGTCTACTATTGCACAGCGGCAACGGAGCAGCTGTGCCTGATCGAACAGGTGCGCCTGCTGCTTCCCGTCACTGTCCGCGCTGACGCCCCCGCTGCCCCTCTCACTGTCGCCTATACCGTCCCCCACCCTGCGCCAGGTCCGTAAATCCAAAGAGTTTCTCGACAGGCTGCTGGAGCTGGCATAGCGTGTGCTTCCAACGCCAGCAGTGGCGTGCCCAAGACCAAAGGGTCTTTGAAATCAGGATGATGAATGACCACAACTTGTAAGGGCATGATTCTCAACTTTCGCTTGAGTGTCGGTGTTTCGACACGGCCTAAATGCCGTTCCAGAAAGTAGATCTTGTGCCAGATAACAACTTCTATCTCGTTTCCGCCTCATCGACGACTGTACTTGTTTGGTCTGGTTCTGAGGCGGCCAAGAGCTTGTCGCCGTGCTGGCGAGCCAAAGGTAGAACAATGGCGGCTTGATGGCAACTTGGGGCTGGCCCTTTGCTTGATGTGCGCGGTGGTATCGTTTGAATTATATTGACCGTACGTGACCGCTTTCGCCGCCCGATGGCTTCTGGCGGCACGTTCTTTTTCTTCAGGGATAGCAGCCTGCAAATAGTGGTCTACCGCTGGCATGACGCCGCTGCCTGATTCGATGAAATAGCCATTAATAAGTATCCGCCCAAAAACAACTTCACACTTTGTACGGGCGGTTACTGACAAGCTGTCCGCACATTTCCGCTAATTCAATTGCGGACAGCCACTAAAGAGCGCACTTACCACATTACACAAGCCCAAAGCTGTGCCTTTGGGTAAGGCAGGGTTTTTCAGTAGTCCGGAGATCTGCTATGCAAGAGCGGATTTGAGTGAATCGCGCTTGCTTCTCACTCTTGTGGCAAATCACCGCAACTTCGAGAAAATCTACCTTTGATACGACTACTGAAAAACCCTGGACTTTGTATTGACAAAATGCCCCCAACGCTATTATTATGGTCACATACCTTTCATAGTAGAGGAGACTTGATCGGATTTTCTAGGCGGTGTATTGGCAGCATGCCAGATTACCAGCCAAATTTATGTTTTGAGACGGATTTTGGGTCGCCTACTATACATATTCGAAAGCTACCTATCATCTCGGATCAATTAGGGTTGAGTGGAGATTATATTGATTAGTAAGACACATGAACTTTCCTCCCTAAGGAATCTCCTTTTAGCTTCAGTGGATTCTGATCTTGCTCAAGACAATTATATTAGTCGATTAGATCAAGGTGTTCCTGATGTTTTGAAGAGTCTAGAGGGAAAGATTGCCCCCCAGCTATATGCTTCCTTGTCACAGCAGATAATGCTTTTTCAGGCTCTCCCAATAACCGAACGAGCCAAGATTATCTCACATCCATATTTTGTGTATTGGTGGCACAAGTTGACTGTCCACTATCGTCACAAGAATCGGGTAGGGGTCGAAACATGGGTACCACATTTCAGCCGTTTCTTGGTTGTTCCTTGCCTAAGGGAATGTGTAGAACCCTTATCCCTCATTTTGAGACTGCAAAATGGCGAATTACGTTTGCCAGACCACCCTTACCACATAGTTCTTGACGGGGAAAACGTACCCAACGAAGTTATGATGACCTGTCAAGAAGGCAAACTAATCCTTTTTTTTGATGACAGTTCGTATCGTGCGGAGATTCCATTAACTGCTTTTTGGGGTCAACATGATGTTCTTCACCCCCTGCTAAGGGAACGGGTATTTCTACCCAATACAGCAATTGAACTGGATAGTAGTGATCCATGGACACAGCTATTTATCGATAGTTTCAATTCTAGACCGTCACCTGAAGAGTATTGTCCTAAAGACCTAACATTAATAGACCCTATACCGCGGGTAGTAAAAGAAAGCTTTATTAGAGCGTACCAACTGTTGCAGAACGTATGGCCCGAAATTGTGTCGGAAATGCAATTCTACACGAGACTCATAGTGCCCTTTCGCAGCCAATGTTATACCAGTTTTTCTGACGATGTGTTTATGGGAGCTATATTAGTGTCAGAGGTGGAGCAGCCCTTCACAAATATTATGTACACAGCCGAACTCATAGTTCATGAGCACAGCCATTTGCGCCTTTCCGTAATCATGCGTTTCCTTGACCCAATCTTTCAAGAAATGCCGGGAGGGGTCTTCTACTCACCGTTTCGCCGTGATAAACGGCCAATTAGGGGTGTACTGCATGGAGCGTTTGTCTTTGCTCGGATAGCCCACTTCTTGCGTCGAGTAGGAAGTGTCGAGCCAGACTTCCCATGGCGGGAACGACTGGAAGAGGTCGTCGTAAAGATCGTGGAAGCGCTTGAGGTTTTAAGAGATGCCGCAATCTATACTCCCCTGGGGCAATCCTTGCTGGATGGTATTGAAGAAGAGACCAGAATATTAAAGCAATAATAGGACAGGTGTCATGTTTATTCCGGGGCTACCTACCAATACGAGACTTGATCCCGTGCGTCATGCGTTATTTACCAAGAATGATCTGGCAATCAGGAAAATCTTTTCTCAGTTAACCAGACAACTGGATTCCTCATCAAGCCTATACCAGAATATCATCCAGTGCTTTAGTTTCTACGAGGCTTTTGACAGCCAAACACAACAGGATTTGGCTTCTCATCCTCTTTTCCGTAACTGGTGGTTGCAGCTAAAAAGGCTGTTAAGGCAAGGCGAGACCGAACCCGTTAAGCGTTGGCTGGCCAAAGCCACGCCGTTCTTCATTATTCCTGCCATAGAGCAAGGGAAATGGCTGGAGGGTACGCTTCATGTTCCAGTAACTGCTGAGGGTGAAATTCGCTTTCCAGGCCATCCAAGACATATTGAGCTGGGCAAAGACCATCGAGGAGTGCTGGTCGCATTTGAACGCAAGGCGGATGTGATAGAAATCAGATGCTATGACAACATCACAACAGTGAACATATCTGACTTGTGTGAAGCGCCTTCCCCAGATACATCATCCTCTGTCCGACAGCGTCCGGTTTTAGCCGGTACCAGGATTGAGATTGATGCATCACACCCTTGGCTACAACATTTTCTGGACACGATCAATGCAGAAGACGCCATTGATCCTTATCCCAAACGGGATCTTCAACCCGTCATTCCAATACCTGATGAACTGGTGAAACTTCACAAGGAAGCCATTGAATTAGTTGGGTCTGCATGGCCCGAGATGTTGGCTGAAATCAAAGATAACATTCGACTTATTGTTCCTTTCCACACGGAACGTCTACTTGGTTTTTCACATATCCATTTCTCTGGAGCTATCTTTTTAAGTTATAAACCCGGTGAACTTCTTCACACGGCCGAGCGTATGGTCCATGAAGCTAGTCATGTTCGCCTTAACAGCATACAAATGGTTGACAAGCTACACCATCATGCCCCAGATGAACTTTTTAAGTCTCCTTTCCGTGCAGATCCTCGTCCAGTTAATGGTATCTATCATGGTTCTTTTGTTTTTGGACGACTTTCGATATTTATGTTAAGAGCTTTTGCCTACACGGGTGATATCATTTGCCGCCAGCGTGCACAACGCATGACTTCTCAGTTTGAGGAATCTCTTGATATTTTATTCAACCAAGTGAAGCTTACTACTCAACGTTCGCTCAAATTTTGCGGATAAAACCAAATTTGGTATACCCATATCCTATGGTAGACATTAACAGGTTCGACATACAGACAGAGCGAGTAGATGACATCCCGCTCATTTACAATTCGCTACAAAAAATGGGCATTCAAGCCATTGTGGATAGCATCATCGTCCCCCATGGCAACTGGCAGGGGTTGACGCCCGGTTGGGTCATTACCATCTGGCTGATACATATCCTGGTCAAGCACACCCACCGGATGGATTGCGTTCAGGAGTGGGTTGCCAAACACTTGTTGACACTGGGACACCTAACTGGGCAACTGGTTACGCCGTTAGATTTCACCGATGACCGGTTAGCCCTTTGTCTGCGGTATCTACAGCCGCAAAGCGACTGGGCTGAGGTCGAAAGTCGCCTGGGCAATCGCCTGGTGCGGGTCTATGACCTGGCCAAGAAACTGCCCGAACGGTGGTGTGCGCGGCTAGATGGCACCGTTGGCATTGTCAACCACGACCCCAACGGGTCGTGGCTGTTCCAGGTTGGCAAAGCCAAGAATGGTTTGTTCGAGACCCTGTACAAAATGATGATCGGCAGCCTCGACCCCTTGGGTTTACCGCTGGCGGTGGATATCGTCCCAGGCAACCGGGCTGATGACCCACTCTACATTCCCATTTACCAGCGCATCAAGCAGACTTTTCCGGGTCGGGCGCTGCTGGTCGTGGGAGATAGCAAGATGAGCGCGCTCCTGACACGCGCCACCGTCGCCAACAACAACGACCACTATTTGACACCCCTGGCCTATCTCAAAGATGAACCCAAGCTGCTCGACGAACTGCTGGTCGGACAGCAAGAGCGGGAAGCCCAGATACCGCTTATCTTTTTGGATGGGGCGCTGCCGACCAATGGCACAGCGCCCAATGCGGCTGATGCGGTGGCGCGGGGTTTTGAAGTCAGCCGGTCGCGCAGCGCCATCGTCAATAAGCGCCACGTCACCTGGCAAGAGCGTTTGCTGGTGGTGCGTTCCTTCAGCTACATGCAGAGTGAACGAGACGCATTACAGAAACGGTTGGATAAAGCCGAAGCCGCTTTACGCGCCCTGACACCGCCACGGCAACGCGGCAAAAAGCAGATAGAAGACGAGAAAACGCTGTTAGCGGCCATCAAGCGCATCCAAAAACAGTACAAAGTGTCCGGCTTATTCGTCTGCACGACTAAACGTGAGGTCGCGGAGCGTCCGATACGCGCCTATAAAGACAAGCCAGCGCGGGTGGAAAAGACGGTGCGCTACCAATTGACCGTACAGCGTGACCTGGTGGCGATTGCCGCGGCCATGTTCAAGATGGGGTGGCGGATTTATGCCACCAACGCGCCCGCTGTCGAGTTGTCATTGACCCAGGCGGTGCAAGCCTATCGCAGCCAGTACGTCGCGGAGAACATCTTTCGTCGTCTGCAAGGCAAGTTGCTCTCCATTACCCCGGTCTATGTGCAGCGTGATGACCATGCCGAAGGACTTTTCCACCTGCTGACCCTGGCAGCCCGGGTATTGGCTCTGGGTGATTACGTGGCTAAAGAGGCGTTGGCGGAGGTCAAAGAGGAATTGACCGGCATTTTTCCGGGTAATCCCAAACGAGGCACCGCCACGCCCACGATGGAGCGCATGCTGCAAGCCTTTGAGGACATCAACTTAACCGTCTTCCGGTTAGGAGCGCAGGTTCTTTACCAATTAACCCCGTTGACCGGTGTGCAAGAACGCATTTTGGGACTCTTGGGCATTCCGTTGACGGCCTACACGGGTTTGGCGGCCCTGCAATCCGCCTAATCCAGGGGAGGAGAGGGTCTATTATCTGTATGTGATTGGTAAAGTACGGTGAAAAGCCTCGATGAGTCAAGCGTTTACGGCATTATCGTAGTTTGCATTGTTTTGGAATCACCATCATCAACCGCAATCGCGCAAATTGACTTTTGGCATAAATTTTGAGCGAACGTTGAGTTACTAGAATTGGCAGACAAATCTTAGAAGATATCGTGAACGAATTGAATCATTTGAACGTTATAGCACTATGAACGACGTACATGAATCGAGAACGGTACCTGACGGCACTCAACCTGTTTACCGGCTTCGTGCAAGGACACAATTCCTCCCACTGAACGGTACATTACAATTACATTTGGGTGAGCGGCGGGCGAAAATTAGGCCCTCCAACGATCTTGTCATTACGTTCTTAAACTTGATTGCCGCTGGTGGTACCCGCGAGCAGATACATCGGGAATTTGTGAAGGTACACAATGATACTGGCTGGCTTCAAATTGAAAGAATTTTGGAGCACCTGATCAGAGAGGGGTTTATTGAGCAAGTTAATTTGCCCCACAATTTGCCGCTGGAGTTCCTAAATCGTTTTGAGCGTCTCACCCATTTCTTTTCTGAATTTGAAACTGATACACAGAACCGTTTTGATTTTCTCGAACAACTTCGGAAGGCGCGTGTGGGAATAGTGGGACTGGGAGGATTGGCTAGTTGGGTTATCTATAATCTACTTTGCTGTGGGATTGAACATTTGCGGGTTATTGATGCTGATGTCGTTGAATTATCGAACCTTAATCGCTCTATTCTCTTTTGTGAAGAAGACGTTGGGAAGCCAAAAGTGGACGTTATCAGTCGTGCAGCTAGGCGATTTGCTCCGCGCGTGAGAGTGGAAGGCCATCAACTTTTTTTGTCGAGTTCGGAAAGCCTTCTCCCTTATATAGAAGATCTCGATCTAGTAATTGGACTGGCAGATCAACCGATATGGCTTGTTAAACAATGGATAACCGAGGCTTGCCAAAGGGCGAAAGTTCCAGTTATTCAGGCTGGAAGCGGGCAGGTTGGCCCCTTTTATATCCCGGGAGAAAGTAGTTGTATTATGTGCCGATGGGCACAAATATTGGAGCGTGATCCGATGTTTCCTGAAGCAATGGCTGTTTTACGAAAACTCCCTCGCAGGATTACGGGGTCCATTAGTCCATGGGCAGGCATGGTGGCAAGTGTCCTGAGTATGGAAGTCTTCCGATATTTAGCTGATTACTCACAACCTGTAACTATCAATGCAATATGGACAATCAATGGTCGTGATATGAGCGCTTCTCTAATTCCATTATCTATCCACCCAGCATGCCCTGTCTGTACTAAGGGTCAACTGACATAACTGACCAACCTGGCTTTTCTCCCCAAATTGGCTCTTGAGAAAAGATGCGCTTTCAGTAGCTTAGAAAGATAGGAATTTCTACGATATTGATATGGAGGTATCAGAATGGAACCAAAAAAATCAGAAAAAGAAATGAAAGCTGCTACAGAGGAGCAAACGACGATCGAGATGAGCTTTGAGCTGGATGCTGGGGAGGAGGAACTTCTGGAGGAATTCGGCGTCTTATATCAAGTCGAGTATCCCAACGCTGCCTAGCTAGTACCATTACACTTGCTGCTGAAAGCGTATCTTTTCTCAAGAGCAATCTGTCATCAAACAGCAGATGCAGTATCTTTTGGCCTTTGCCCACCGTAATCAACTGACCTGATATCACTTGCCTGGTTGCAGAGCCCTGTCCGCTATTTCAATTAATCAAAGAAAGTATGAGTACTGTAAAAGAGATAGAATCCCGCCCCACAAGGATCCAACGATTAGGCGTTCTGGCTGTCCCTGCTTTTGCTTTTTTGTTTTTTGGACAACTTGTTTCCCTGTTAGGCGATCATGTTTACAGAGTAGGTCTTACCTGGTACGTTACGCAACGTTTCGGCGGTGTCCTGGCAGGCGCTAATCTGGGCCTGGCAATGTCCCTCCCTATGGCTGTATTTGCCCTGTTTGCCGGCGTCATCGTTGATCGTTTTAATCGGTTCAGAGTAATGATCGTATCGGATTTCGTCCGCATGATCATCGTATCAGGCATCCTCTTTCTTTTGCTAGCGCCTGCCCCTAATCGGTTCTTGGTTTATGCAAGTGCCAGCATGCTAACAGTTTTTAGTATTCTTTTTTCTCCTGCTTTGATGGCGCTATTGCCTGATTTAGCGGATGGTGACCATGATCGACTAATCGATATGAATTCCTGGATCACGGGGCTAAATCACACGATGAATGTTGTCGGGCCTGGTCTGGCAGGCGTGTTCACCGCTTTTCACTCATCTTGGCTCTTGGGGTTCGATGCTCTGACATTTGCTTTTTCGGGGGCGATGATTTTGTTTACGATGCGCGTGCTGTCGCCCACCCAGAGGGAGAAGATTGTTGAGAGCGAGGCTAGGGTCTCCACGAAGTCAGGTACCAATGTGCTGGCCAATGCCAGAGAAGGTATGGGCTTCTTTCTTAAACACCCAGTCCTTCGCCCACAGTTTCTTGTTTTTCCGCTTGTAGAGAGCGTCGAATATTCCATTCCCTTCTTATTACCCGGTTTTCTGGAGGAGAATCTTGTCAATAGCGGCCAGTTATTTGCGGCATTGCTGGCTAGTTGGTCCTTAGGTCGAGTACTAGGGATTGTTCTAATCGCTCGAACCCCTCTAAAAGGTGAGCGAGGCAAAGTATTCACCGTCAATTTTTTTATTCATAGTCTTGCCTTGCTAATGTTCCTTCTTGCATCAAGCCGGTGGCTTTCCTTGATTGCTTTTGCGATTTTGGGGATACCTGCCGGGGCAGCTCAGGTAAGTATGAACACCTATATCCAGACTGAAGTATCCCCTGACATGCGAGGGCGTGTTTTCGCCGGTCTTATTTCACTTACCACGTGGTTAATTCCCCTTGGTCCTATCGTCTTCGGTGCAATAGCAAGATGGCAGAGCACTTCTTCCAGTTTCCTGATTATGTCGATTTTGCTCTTCGCTGCCGGTGTTTACATTGCCTCTCATCGGGCTGTGCGTGAAGTGAAATGAAATGTTAAGGGATCAATGGATTTCAGTTTTTGATGCTATCTCAATTCATGATTACACGATAGCAATAGATGATACCATTGTCGTCTCTGTTTGGGGGGACAGAGGTTCTTACTGGTTGCATAGTCTTGAGCCAAATGGCCAATTGAAACCCATCTGCCCGTCAGTTTCCACTTATCAGATTTCTCCTGTTGCCTGTGGGTCGCGAATTGCTTTCGTAGCTCAGGCGCCTGAATATAACAACTTTTATAGAGTCCATGTCTATGATTTTGGTGATGAGAAAGTAGTCGACCTCCCGGTCTCCCCTTTGCCGGAAAGTCGAATTCGTAGCCTACTCTGGGAAGATGAGAACCACATACTGACCGTAGATACTGATATAGCAAAAAGCGCAAGTCTGGTGCGGGTACATGTTGGCGAAGAAGACCCTGAGCAAATCGCGATGCTCCCAGGAGGGGAACACTGGGTTGATCCCCACCCAGCCATCCGTGCGGATGGGGCTATCTTGTTCGTCATAGGTAGTGCTCAGGGAAGACAACTTATGTTGCTCGACCCTCTAAAAGAAACAGCGGAGTTGCTTTTAAGGGGCAATAAGAGTGCAGAGCCTTTGTCTGCTTGTTGGAGTCCGTGTGGTGAACGTGTGCTTGCACTGGTGCGCCGCACACGGAAGTTAGAAGCAGTCTTGCTCGATCTGTCTAATGGCAAGATGGTTGTGTTAAAGCTGCCGAGCTTACAAGGTCTACCCGTCTGGCATCCTGATGGTCAGCGTCTTGTTGTAACTGTAGATGAATGGCCAATGACCAGGATCGCAATACACGATCTAGAGAACCAACAGTTGACTTATCTTCCTTTACCAGAAGGAATAATGGCGAACAATGTACAGTGGCACAACGATAGATGCTACTTCACGGCCTATTCAGGAAACTATCCGACATCCCTTTGGTGCTGGCAAGGATCGAATGGAGAGGTACTTCCTGTCATCGGGTCAAAAAAGGTTTCTGGTGTATCAGACCCAAGAGTCCTTGTGATACCTGCACGTACTGGAAACTTCGATATTCCTTGCTTGATGTATGAGCCGACAAACGGCGACGCCAGCTCGGGGACAGTTCTAATGTTACACGGAGGACCGTCCACTTCCTGGCGCATCGGTTGGAGCCCGTTTGTGGCAGCCCTTGTTTTAGCGGGTTTTCGTGTGGTACTCGTAAACACCCGTGGGAGCGCCTTTACGGCATGGCCTTTACCAACAGTTTCGCCTGGTTCCTTCGGAGAATCAGAAATGCACGATATCGGAGATTGCATAGAACAACTCACCTGTTGGGGCATGATTGTACCCGGTAGAGTGGCAATTATGGGACATAGTTATGGCGCCTTCATTGCCTACAGAGCAACGCTATGCTTCCCGCAACAAGTAGCAGCCGCCATACTCACGAGCGGTTACTTGAGGCCTGAGGACTTGCTATGGAGTAAGGATCCACAGGTGCGGGAGTTTTATAACTATGCTTTTCGAGATGGAGTAGCACAGACCGACGACAAGACGGTAATACATGCGCCTTGCCCCTTGCTGATGGTACATGGTGAATACGATTTTCAAATCCCTGCACAGGTAGCCGTGGGAAACATGAACAGATTACCTGGAGAGCAACATCAATTGCTGCTCTTATCTGGCGAAAGTCATGCTTTCAGACGTAAAGACAATGTCTTGGATTGGACAGCCGAAGCTATTCAGTTTTTGTGTAAACATCTCCCCGGAAGATAAAAATGCAAAAGGCAATCGCAGGTAATTATGAAGTTATCGTAATTGGTGGTGGCCCTGCTGGCTCCAGTACAGCCACTTGGTTGGCTCAGCAGGGCCGGCGAGTATTGCTTCTGGAAGGAAAACGATTTCCCCGCCATCATATTGGTGAATCATTGCTTGCAATCTCGATTCCCTTGTTAAAGGAGTTGGGGGTTGAGCCAAAGCTCCAGGCAGCCGGTTTCTTGAATAAACAAGGCGCACTGTTTATTTGGGGTGAAACCAAAAATATACAAGAATTGAAAATGTCTTACCCTGGTTATGCATACCAGGTAGTTCGCTCCCATTTTGATCAGTTGTTATTAGATCAGGCTAGGGATCAGGGTGTCACGGTACTACAATCACACTGGGTTAGGCAATTGCTTTACGATGATGGGCGTGTTTGTGGTGTAAAGGTGTGCACTAAACACGGAAAGACGCACGAACTTCATTGTCGTTTTGTCGTCGATGCCAGTGGATTGGCGAAGTTTATCCCACGCCAACTAGGATTACCTCTTGAGCAAGATGGTCCCAAGCGTGTTGCACTTAGTGCCTATTACAGAAGAGCTTTGCGCCCGGCCCCACCGTATAGAAATCATATTCTAAGTGAGGCCGTACAAGACGGATGGCTTTGGTTTATTCCCCTTTCAGAAGACATTACAAGCGTTGGTTTTGTCAGTGATGCCGAAATTCTAACCTCCAATCCACAAGAGGTGTTGGAAGAACAGATTGCTACCGGCACACTGGTAAGAAAGATGTTGGAACCGGCGCTACTAGAGAGAGATGTTACTATATTGAATTACACCAATCACATAGTATCTGCCCCTCTTTGGGGTAATGGCTATGTACTTGTAGGAGACACAGCCTTTTTTGTCGATCCACTATTCTCTACGGGTGTTCATAGTGCACTTTATACAGCTAGTCTGGCATCGGCCGCTCTTGCCTCGGTTCTAACAAGCCAGGTGTCGGAAGAAGAGGCATGCACCTGGTATGAGTGGAAAACGCGCAAGTACTATGGGCGCATCAACACGACAATCAATCTCTTATACAGCCTACATCCAGATGATACACCTTTCTGGCGGCGACGTAATCAGGAGCAAATAACCGAAGAAAGAGCACGCCTCATTGTCAGGGAGTTAGGCCCAGAAGGTATTTCATTTTTTGCAAACGCTGTCCGTGTTGGCAACCTCTCACTACCTGAGTCTATTGCAAGACGTATATCAGAATTTACACCACAGGCTAACGGGCTTGTACCGATTATGACAAATCAGGTGGTTCAGTTAGCACCAGAAATAAGGTTTGCGACGAATTGGATGCGTTATCAGGGAAGATTGGTACCATCCTTTACCTTGATCCATACGCGCAACCGTGTGCTTCAGGTTGAATACCCTTTACACAGCTTTCGTGCTCGCTTATTGCAGGTTCTGGATGGTCAACGCGACTTGGCGGCTGGGATAGAGGCAGTTGCCCAATCCGGGTATGTGCCAACGACAAAAGACAGGCGCGAGGCGGGTATTTTTCTGACCGCACTGGCCAAAACAGGCTTATTACAGGTAAAATCGGTCGTGCCCCGGCAAATGCTAAGCCAGGATGGTCTTTCCAATGAGGTAAGAGATTATGAAGGTCCAGTACTATACACTGAGTCGTCATAGCAGGAAGACGTTAGAGCCTGATACGTTTCATCGCATGCCACATGAGCAAACAAACTGGCCTTTTAGTGCCTGGTTACTACGACCTTATTTGAACTTGACCCCTTATGAACAAGGCCCCATACATTCGCGTGGTATAGATGCTGCTTACAGGCAGCTAACTGACATCGAAATGACGGTTTTACCACTACAATCTCATCCTTCCTGCGTTCTCCGCCAAACAATAATAAGGGAAAACGACCTAGATCAATTCACAGTACAACATCCAAGAGAACTACCTGACCAGCTACGGACAGACCGTTGGCAGTATCTTGTTGAATGCATAGAGGCATATCCAGATTTGTGTCCCGAGCAGCAGATTCGACTGGTCACGTTGCTTGCACGTCTAGGATTCTATCATCTTATCATAGACCTTATACCTCCCGACATTAATGACCGGATTAGTCAGGACACATATAGCGCACGTATGGCTGCCAAACGGTGTATCGCTGTCCACAAATTAACTCCTGGCAAGCAAATTTATGTAGACATCTTAAGAGAAATTGCCCTTAGTGCGCCTGGGGATCATCACGTTCGTCTGTTAGCAGCAACAGCGCTGATCGTCTTTTTTGGCAGAAAGCGGTCTGATATCGAGGACATCAGGTATTGGGTGAAAATCGCCGAGAATGAGTATTGGTGTTTAGAGCCAGGAACAGATTGGCGTGACAGCGTCTATGCTAGTATGTATTGGCGCGCAGTAGCCTTCGAACCCTTCAACTCTGGCGACCGGCAGGCAACAGCCGAATACCTAGATCAGGCTGAACATTATGCGTATGCTGTTTCCGCAAACAGTGAAATACAAAAGATCGTACGTGACGAGAATATTCACCCACTGCTAGAAACACGCCGAAAGGAAGCCCTCTGGCTAAGAAACCTTGATCTTGCATACGAGCGGGCTAGAGCATTGGTTGAACACGATCCCTTTGATCCGAAAGTGCACATTCAGATGGGTGACGTGTTATTGACCCGAGACGACCCCATCCAGGCGCTAAAGGCTTATCGCCAAGCTGTTTTTCTAGGAACACCCTATACACCTTTTGCCTGGTTTATGATCGGCTACTGTGAGGAGGCCTTAGGGAATTTAGAAGAAGCTTGCTATGCCTATCAAAGCGCTTTAAGGATAGATCCATGGGGAATAACCCCGGCTCAAAGATTGATCAAAGTCGCCAGGCGACTCAACCAACCTGTTTTGGCGCAGTGGGCCGAAAATATACTAGAAACTGTGGGCATTCGCTACAAACTGACACGTAACGTAAAGTGAACCCCATTACCCTTTTCCTGGCAATGGGGGCGCGATTACCCGATTATTTTCTCAATGTCCAAACGCCCTGGGTAACCTGAAGGGCGACTTGACGATGCCGCAATCTCTCGCGCGTCTCCATGTCCACCTTATCTCCATAAGTTAACATAAACCTTGTTTCAATTTGTCTGTCTGCTCGCCCCAAATGTAGCGGAGTTTTCTGTTTGACGTTTCAATTCGTGCGTGCCAGTTGCGAACCCCATATACCTTTTGCGCGTATGGTAGCCGTCGTCTGGTGATCATGCTGGTGTTCTTCACCTTTCATGCTATTCGCCTTGTGACTGACCTGGACTTACCTTTCCTGCTCTTTGCGATCACGGGATTCCTATTCAATGCTCTATTCTCGGCGTTTGTCTGGATTTGGGCGCGCAAGCGTTCAAGTCAAGGGCCACGACGCCGACGAGCGGCAGATTTGATTTTAGGAGATGGCATAAGCTTTTTCTCGGCTGCCTGGCAATCCTGTGGATTGGTTGGGGCGCCTGGCTTTGCCCTGTACCCGGAAATCGTTTAGAAACTTGGCAACCAATCGTTTATTGCCGATCAGTCTTTTACCGTTCATGCCTTTCTTGTTCTTGGCTTCGTCTTCTTCCTGCTTGCCATGCAAATCGAATAAACAGTAATTTGCCTGAGCCCAATTCTGGGTCGGTGATCCATGGATGCGGTAAATCTGTGTCAAGAAACTGTCAAGAGAGAAACCTGGCCAGATAATTCATGATTGGCGCCAATTCTGGCGATGGTTACTAAACACTCACGGTGTCTTGACTGCTAGAGATCGCTACAATGGGATGGGCTGCGTATTCAGCAGCACGTTCGACGCAATCATGACGCTCGCGCAAAAGGGTGTGTTGTTTACAGCAAAATAAGGAGAACACGACAATGAAGGAATTATCCCACATAGAACAGTCGTCCTGTTGAGGATACTGTATCCGGTTTGGGCAGTTGTGGGTATGTTTGGATTGTTGTATGTAAATTCCCAGCTCGTTGTATCGGATGACGCTGTGGCTACTGCCAACAATCTTGTGTCGAACGAATTGCTCTTTCGTGCCGGCATTGTCAGTAACCTGATCACGCAACTTCTCTTTATCGTCATTCCTCTCTTTCTGTTCAGGCTGTTCGAGGAAGTGGACAGAATCCAGGCGCTGTTGATGGTAATCCTGGCTCTGGTCAGCGTTCCCATCGCCATGCTCAATGAACTGATGAACGTGGCGGCGCTGTTGACGACCAGCGATCCAGGTCAAATGCAGTTATTTGTTGATCTGAATGCACAGGGAGTTGCTATCGCCTCGATATTCTGGGGCTTGTGGCTTTTCCCGCTTGGAATATTGATTATTAGGTCAGGATATTTTCCCAAAATTGTGGGTTGGACGGTGATCATAGCCGGAATTGGCTATACGCTCGATTCCTTTCTGAAACTACTTGTACCGGAATTTGCGGCCCTCTCAGTGATATTTCAGGTTATGACCATTGGGGAGATCGTTTTCTTGCTTTGGCTAACAATCAAAGGTGCAAGGTTGCCCCGCGAGAACCAGTAAGAAGCTACCCTCGCCGGTGGTCTGGGTGTTGCCATGCGCCAAAACGCTGCCGCGTGGCAGATTTGATGTTGAGGGCTGGTATAAACGATTTCTCAGCCGTCTGGTAATCCTGTGGCCTTGCTGATGCACATGGCTATGCGCTGTACCCGGAAGTCGCGCAGGAACCTGGCAACCGATCCTTTATTGCCGGGCAGGCTTTTGCCGTTCATATCTTTTTCGTTCTTGCCTTGGTCTTCCTGCTGCTCGGCATGCAAGTGGATTAGAGCCAGAACGCCGTCATAGATGAGCCAGACGATAAACACAACCAGGTATTGTGAGCCATCCAATGATCCGTTAGCGACTGACGACGCCCCGTAAATCCGCTTCCTCACCCGTGACCATTGCCTTTGTTGGGCGCATGAGGGGCGGCATTTAGAAGCTGATACCCTTTGTCGAACAGCACCGGCGCCTGTTGGCTGACTTTCAGCGCCAGTTCCGGGCCTACTACTGCTTCAAAGGAAGGAATCCAGTCATTGACCATAGGGGGGCAGACTCTATCTTTTTACCCTTTGCGGCGTCAGGAATCGCCGTCCAATGATCTGGCGCGCAGGACCTGTTCACGCAGCCTTTCGTTTTCCGCGACCAGATCGTCTATGAGTTGCTCTTTCGCGCTTCCAGGTTCATCTCTGAGCCGGCTCCAACGTTCGTCTTTAACCGGCAGGTCGTTCAGGATCTCCGCCGGGGTTCGCTGCCAGAAGAGGCTGCCTTGCCACACGTTCACTTTACATCGTGTTTCATGTTTGCGCCCAAGTGCGTCCGTGAACTTCACGTTGTAGTGCTGGTTATCCCGATCATAGCCAACGAACTGGAATGAGATCGCAACCGGCTCGCCGCCGACCTGCCGGATCTCTGTTTCGATGCGCTTTTTGTTCCTCTGATCACGAATGGACATAAAAACCACAATCGCAATCACAACCAGCAGAAGTAGTCCGACACCAACCAGGGGTTCCATGCTATTCCTCCGATCGCCCGACGGATGCGGGCGTTTGATTGATGTGAAGGTGATCTGGCTCGCCTATATCTAACAATACGGCAGTAGGTCTCCGCAGGTTGCGCCTTCCAGATGGCGTCATCGGTTGTATATGTCGCTTCACAATGGTGTGGCGTTTGTCTGTTTATCGATTTCAACCCGCCGACACCTTTACGTGGTACGGCGCGTTCGCGGTAAAAAATCGAGAGCGTTAGCCACGCAAACGTCCGATTGCCGCGGCCACATCCTGTTGACCGATACGCTTCTGCTCTCAACGCAGGTTGTGGGCAAGGAGATAGTGACAAACATCATGCCCGTTAAGACCTGGTATATTTAATGGGCGTTATTGGACACCATCCTGGTGGCGACCGTACGCTGGCCTTTCCCGCCCCCCGCGGTGGTTGTGCTGTAGAAAAAGGGGAGAAACCCGATAGATCCTCAGGCTGGTTTTTGTTCCACTTCCGCTAGAATCAGGCGAATATTCTCATCAGAAAAGAAATGGTCGGGGTGAACGGTGCCGGCATCAATACCCAGAAAATGGTTCCGCTGCTGTGGGTTGTTGGCCATTGCTTCAAATATGCGTTTCATACGACCGGTGGGCAGTTCCAACTTCGCAACCTCCAGCGTCCGCCTGTAAATCGGCAACAGATACGCATCACGCTTTTGGTGATATGCCGCCAGCGCAGTGTCCATACAGCTTTCACCAGACAATCCGGTTATCAACGCGTCGGCCAGAAACTCGGCATCGTAAAAAGTGTTGCCGATGCCTTGCGCTGTAACGGAGTCCTTATGGCTGCCGGCATCACCTACCAGCGCCCACCCGTCTCCCCACGGTTTGCGGAAGAAGTTTGGTTGATACGGTGTTCCCTTGAATGGTTCCAGGCGCGTGCCGGCTGATAATCTTTCCACTGCGCCGGGTATTGCTTCCCACGCCTGCAAGAAGCTATGCGCGATGTTTTTGCGAAATGCCCCAAATTGATCCAGGCGTTGTTGCACCACCACAATAGTGGCCCGATCATTGGTCGGAATCATCGCCATGGCGCAGCCGTCGCGCACGTAGAGGTGCGCGTGCTCAATATCGATATTGTCCCAGTAGGAGTAGAAAGAGAAAGTCAGGCTGGGCACTGTGGAATATGCGTCCGCGTTAACCAGTCTGGCTACCGTTGACCGCATACCATCGGCGCCGATAACCAGGGACGCCTTCTCAACCACAGGTGATTTTGAGTGGCCCCGGTTGAGGATGCCGGCAACTTTGCCGTTATCGGTAATGAGTTCTTGCACCGGAAACCCACCTCGCCATTCTACCCCCGCTTCGATGGCGGCTTCCAACAGAACCGCATCCAGGACTGTTCGTCTACAACAAATCGTATCCGCGACGTCGCCGGCAGCCGGAGGCGCACCCGTAAATGAAAAATCCCCAAAATCCATTGAAATGTGTCTATATGGCTGGCATCCCCTGGGCAAGAGCCTGGACAATAACCCCCATTTTTCCAGACAGGCAAGACCGGACAATTGAACCGTATGTGTTGATAGGATATCGTTGGGTAGTCTGGCGCGATCGACCAGTAATACCCTTACTCCTGCGCGTGCCAACAAAAGGGCAATCGACGCTCCCGCGCAACGCGCGCCGACCACAATGACGTCGTATTT
Source organism: Ardenticatenales bacterium (assembly GCA_020634515.1). Lineage (NCBI taxonomy): Bacteria > Bacillati > Chloroflexota > Ardenticatenia > Ardenticatenales > Ardenticatenales bacterium. The sequence continues at coordinate 130,909 of JACKBL010000005.1, forward strand.
TTTACTGCTCATTTTTCACCGTACGGAAACCACAGGATGCCCGGCCCATTCTAACCTCACACCAGATTCGGGAATCGTTCTGAAATGACCTGCCGGGCAATTTCGAGTCTTTGATCAAAACTCCCGCTGATTCGAACAAAAGGGATGTCAAGCAGCTTCAACAACTCATCCGTTTTTGCATCCAATGCTTTTTGGAATGCTTGAGATGAATCTCGTATACCGTCGTCATAGAGGGGAAATTCTATAGGTAAATAGAAAATGAGATGGTAATGGTTGCGTATAATGCAGGCCGTTGCGTTCCCAATGGCGTTTACCAGCAACCTGTCTTGTTCGTTGTGACTGCGTTCTGCGTAAAGTTCGCTATGTGTTAACACGTCAAAGAGTGTACGATCCGCCACATAAGCCATCTGGCTGAATTCCAGGTCAAACTGCGAAAACCACATCGCTACCTGCGATAACAGTGTGGTCTCCAGACCGAGGGGAAATCCCAATTCCTGGACAGTCCTGGCCATTTCATCAATGATCGGTAGGCCGAGTTCGGACGCCAATGCCCTGGTAAATGTTGTTTTTCCTACGCCCTGGGCACCGGTTACGCCAATGCGCAATGTCGAGCCGTCTAGCGCAAGCCGCCTTTCGCGCCAGCGTGTCCTTGTGAATGGTGTGTGTGAATCAATACTGTTTGCCGGCGCCTGGTCGACCGGCTCTCTGCCGGCATACTCTTCTGATCGCATAGGATTATCTCACTTCCCCAAAAAGAAACTGCCGCGCATCTACGCCACCCATGTCATCGTATCAGCCCGACAGAACATCCTATCATTGGCTCCCCGAATGGATCTCCTGATAACCACGTGGTTTTGCCGTTACCACGCGCGTTACAATCAAGAATCCGCTCGCGCACAAAATGGCTGGAACAAGGAACGAACTTCTCACACCATACCGTTCGGCAACAACACCACTCAACACGCTTCCCAGAACAACCGCCACCAACTTGGCGCTGAAATAAGATGACGTCGCCAATCCCGCCTCGCCGTGACCCAATATTTGCGCGTGACCAATGCCTACGCCGATGACACTGGCCACCACAAAGGCGTACAAACCTTGCAGCAAATAGACATGCCAGATGGCTGTTGCATAAGCCAGGCACAGATAGTAAACAAAGCCGGCCACAGCGCCGGAAAGAACGACTTTCCCAGAGCCAAATCGGTCTGCCAGCACCCCTGCCAGGGGCATAAACAGGACCTGGAGTAGTGGAGAAATGGAAAATGCGGCTCCCAGTACATTGGGCGTAGCTTGCAGATTCTCTTCCAGAAAAATGGGTAAGAAGGCGACGCGCAAGACATCCCCACTTAGCAAGAATATGACCGCAATGCTGAATATAAGCAGTGGTGTCTGTTCGCGGCGAAACAATTGGCGTACATTTTGCAAAGCAGTGTTCTGATTTAGCGTTGAGCGGATGCTGGGTAAAAGCAGAATGCTCATCGCCGCACACAAAAAGTAGAGGGTGGTGGAAACCCGGAAAATATCTCTGGCATCGAGATGCAAAAGCAGGAATCCCCCCACAGCGGGTCCGGCTACCCATCCCATCGAGTACGCCATACGCAAGACGCTTGTGGTGGACGACACTGTTTGATGATCTACTGATTCATCCGCCACGTCCTTGGCCAGCGCGAATAATTGCGAATTGCCTATCTCTAGAGCAGAGAAGAATAAGATGCCTATGAGGCGCATTTGCATAAAGACGTTTGTTGAAGCCAATAAGGCGTATCCCAATCCCAACCAGATAAACCCCCCGAAAATCAACACGCGGCGGGATGAGAGGGAGTCAGAAAGCTTGCCAACCAGCAGGACGACAAAGACGCCGGCCAAAGCATTCAGAGCGAAATAGGAAGTCACGTCGAGCTTGGACGCGCCCAAAATGTCTGTCGCAAAAAGAGCCAGAACGGGAACGACTACAGAGGAGGCAATGGCGCTAAAAAATAGGAGGATAAATATCCACCGATAGGCAGATACAGAGACGATACGTTTTGCAATCAGCAACATAATATTCCTGAAGTGTGACTTTTCTGGTGCGACGCGCTTTTCTACGATGTTATGTAATCATCCCCAGATTACTTTTCCTTTTGGAATGGAGGCTTCAGCCGGCAATGTTGCCGGCCGAAGCCTCCACTCCGGGAACTTATTTATGGATGGTTACTTGGCAAAGCAAATGGCGTCTGTGCGCGCGTCGCGCCTCCGGAAGCTGAATAGTTGTCCGGAAGTTCTTAGCCGGTCATCGGGAGGACGGCGCAGCGCATGGTTGCATGGCGCGATGAGGAGCGGACAACCGCTTCTACAATAATGCGTGATGGTTTGCGACGACCTTCCTGAATGCCTGGATATAGAGATCAACGATTTCCTCATCTTTTGGGTCGTGCCATACGGGTAATTTCAGGCAACGACTATGAAAGTTCTCGGCCACCGGAAAATCTCCCGCGCGATAATTAAGCTGCCCGTTATAACCGGGGAACAGTTGCCCCGGATCCTGGAACAGTGGGTGATAATTGAGAGGACAGGTGGAACCAGGACGATCAAGTTCCTTGCACCCCTCCGCCTGCAACGCATCGTAAAATCTCTCAATTGGTAGCCCACCCAATTCTTCTGCTTGATATTGCATGACGAATGCGTACCACGTGTGTGTGGCCTGATTGGGTGTCACGGGGACTCGGATGCCGGGTAGGTCCGCCAGCGCCGTAACCATCTTCTGAGCCATTTTTTGCCGGCCCGCCAGAATCTGCGGTAACCCGGCAAACTGCTGTTTGGCAATGGCGGCGGCAACAGGATGTATGCGTAATTTCAAGCCCATGCCGGTGGTGGCATATCGAGCAAGAGGATGCGCGCTGGGGATTTCCGTTTTACACCTCTTGTTATAATGTCCCAGCAGCAACGCCCGGTAGAATATCTCGTCGTTATCGGTCAGTAGAATGCCGCCTTCTCCGCCGGTTACTGTTTTCTGCCCTTGCAGGCTAAAAGCGGACGCGTCGCCAAATGTTCCTACCAGTTGGTCGTTGTAGGTAGCGCCGTGCGCGTGCGAGACATCCTCGAAGAGTTGCAGATTGTGCCGTGCTGCAATCGCCGATATGGCGTCCATTTCGCAGGGTAATCCCCACATATGGGTTACTACAATGGCCTTTGTGCGCTCTGTGATTTTGGCCTCAATGGCATCGGGGTCAAGGTTCCCATCTTCGCGGCAATCAACCAGGACGGGGATCGCGCCGGTAAAGAAAATGGGCGTTATTGTGGCGTAGAAGGTATACGCCGGACATAGGACCTCGTCTCCCGGCGAGAAGTTTGCCCCGACGAAGACTGAATGCAGCGCTGCCGTGCCGGAACTCGTCAGAAGTGCGTGTTTGCGGTTATGGTAGTCAGCAAATTGGTCTTCCAGTTCAGCAATAATGCCGCTTTTATTGTAGATAGAAATGCCGGCACCCAACTGCCTTTCAACGACCGCTCTTGTCTTTTCTGAGATGGGAGGCCATACAAAATGGCTCCGATTTATGTTAACGGTTTTCTCTCCACCATTGATGGCTAACCGGGTAGACATAATTCCTCCAATTGGTTTGGGTCTACATAATGTTTTGATTTTTGGGACAGATAGCAGGCATCAATGAACCGCGCATGCTGCAAGTGGTTCGCAGGAGACCCAAAATTATCACGTTTCCCGTCAAGCACTTTACAGAAGTAATCGATCTGTTTCGCAGCCGTCATAGACCACGAAAGCTCACGGGTCACTGTTTCAATGGTCTCCCCACTGTTGCGCATGCGCTTGATATAATTCCTGCCCAATTCGACAATTCCTTTTGAACCGACGACCTTAACGTACTCAGTCTTTGGGGGGTAATTTCGAGACAAGATCAAAACACCCTGGAGACCCTGTTCGTAACCAAAAAGAACGGTGGACGTGATTTCGGGCGCAGAAGATGCCTTGAAATCAGCCAGGATACGGTTTGGCAAGCCAAAATACCATATCAGAACGTCAACCATGTGATACCCCATATCAATGAGCGTTCCGCCGCCCGAACGACATTTGTCTCCTCGCCACCCCAGCAGAGGGTTGTCTAAGAACATGGCGTATTTTGCTTCTACAAATTCCAGCTCGCCGATTTCGAGGACCAATCGGGAAAACAGTTCATAAATCGGATTGAACCTTCTTTGGAGTGTCGTCATCAAGTTAATGTTGCCGGTGTCACACAACTCCTTGAAGTAGACAGCTTCCTGGAGATTCCTGGCGAAGGGCTTTTCCTTGAGAACGTGAACGCCGGCGCCTGCCGCACATTCGATGATGCCTTTGTAGACATCATGAGGGGCGACTGCAATAACAAAATCCAACGATTCACGTTCAAGCAACCGGCGATAATCGCCATATCCGGTGACGCCCAATTTCCTGGACCAATCCGCTACCTGCTGTTCGTTGATATCGCAAACGGCTACTAACTCAGCATCCGTGGCAAATGCCAGCCCTGGTATGTAATCTGAGGTTGCCTGACTTCCCAAACCAATTAGCCCAACCCGTTTCTTCATCGATATTTCTTCACCTTTTTCCGTTTGGGTATTTCCCCGCCGTAGAGGATGTACGCTGATGCGGCAATAGCAAAATGTACAGGCGCGCACACTTCCGGGTGTGTTCGGCCATAATCACACGCATACAGATGAGCCGCGCCGCTGGACCTTGGAGGCTACTTCTGGTGTATCATTTCTAATGCCTGTTTCACCAGATCGTATATAACGGTATCCCCCTCCGCCCTGTTTTCTTTTAGGATTTCTATATCGGCCAACCCCACCCAACGAAATTCTGTGAATTTCTCTACTTCAATTTCAGGCGCGTTCATATCTCCGCTTACGTCTACCAGGAAGTCAAACTCTCGCTTTTTCACCACCTTGCCGTCTTTTACCAGTTCCCAGTCGAAAACTTTTACAATATCAGCAAGCTGCACAAGTTCCCACCCTGTTTCCTCTTGGATTTCTCGCGCCAGCGCATCATAAAGCGTCTCGCCTGCTTCAACGTGTCCGCCGGCAATGTCCCAGCAGCCAGGAAACGCCTTCCGATCGTCGGCGCGTTTCTGAGCGAAGATGGCTCCTTTTTGGTTAGCGATTAATGCGCCAACCACGCATTCCCGCATCTCCGCTCCCGCTTGTGCTTGCAATCTGGATAAACTGCTGGAATCGTAACTAGTTCTTTTTGTATCGGACATATTTTCCCCTTAATTTAGAATCTAACCTGCAGGAGGTATCGCCTTCGGCCTGTAATGACGTCTGGGAGGCAGCAGATGAAATGGATAACGTTAAAGTTTCCGGATGCCGGCAAACAAAAATCGTTTTTCGGCCGCAAGTCAAGAGAATCTCCCGATTCGTGGCAGAAAATGCTGTTGAGCGAATGGCACTTGACCGACCAATGCAGAAAACTACTTTGGGATTGAATCCGACAATTCTAATCATTCAGAAACTATTCGACAAGATTCTTTTAACGCTACGCCGTATCAATAGGTACATTGTACTATCCTGGCAACCAGGTCCTGAAACGGGCAGGGGCCTGACATCGGATGTGATTGTTTCTGCGCCTGGCTACTGCGCCTGGCAGATGCCGGGCAAACGAGAGCAGTTCGCAGCAAAGCGCGGCAGCGCACCCCCTTGATGCACACATTCCTGGACCTGGTAACCGTCCATGGATAAGTTCCCGGAGTGGCAGCCTTAGCCGGCCACGTTATCGGCTGAAGCTGCCATGCCGAAGGGGGAAGTGGTTTTGGGATGGTTACCTGCCGGCAGCCGAAATCGGGACTCCTTGAACGCGATTTGCGATTTGATGCCCATGCGTGGACAATAATCCGTATATTTCGAACCAATGAACCAATACGCCACTTGCAGGTGTGATGCGCCTTTCAGACAGGTTGTATTTGCGAGAGAAGGTTATGTTAATTCTTGGTTTTGAACCATGCCGAATTTTGGTATTATGCAGCGTGTTTTGTTGAATAAGGCCAATCCAGAAAACTAATGATCCAGAAGAGGCGTGATTTTGGGGATTGGCTTGAGGCGTTTTCGGTACGGAATGGGATCGTTTAACTTGCTGATAGCATGAAAGAGACAGGATGGGAATGCAATGACGACGGGTAAGAAGCCGCTAACATTGCTGGCTCAGGTGCGGCAGGCTGGGTGATTGCCCGGCTGTGTCCCTGGGGGACCAAGAGATTGCTTCTGGTATCAAGTGTATGGCAAGGTAGCGCATGAAGGAAATGATTGATGGGATTACGGCGGTGGCGGGGATTCGCGTGGGGCATGCGCAGGATGAGGCGGCGCTGACGGGTTGCACGGTGGTGCTGTGCGAGACGGGGGCAGTGGGGGGCATCGACCGCCGCGGTGGGGCGACGAGTACGCGGCAGGCGGATGGTCTGGAGCCGTGGCACGTGGTGGGGGGCGTGCATGCGGTGCTACTGACGGGCGGTTCGGCGTTTGGCCTGGGGGCGTCCAGCGGCGTGATGCGCTACCTGGATGAGAAGGGGATCGGGTACGGCGTGGGCGCGGCGCGGGTTCCGATTGTGGCGGCGGCGGCGCTGTTTGACCTGGCGCTGGGGCAGGGCAAGGCGTGGCCGGATGCGGCTATGGCGTATGAAGCGTGTGTGCGGGCGGGGGCGGAGATGCCGGCACAAGGCAGCGTCGGCGCGGGTATCGGAGCCACAGTCGGCAAGATTCACGGCCTCAAACAGGCCACCAAAGGAGGCATCGGCACAGCCGCCCGGCGCGTCGGCAGCACCGACCTGATTGTGGGCGCGCTCGTGGCCGTCAACCCCTTTGGCGACGTCGTGGACCCGGAGAACGGACGCATTATCGCCGGGGCGCGGCGAAAGGAGCCACATCCCGGCAGCCCTTTTGCCGACTCCATGCAACTGCTCGCCGACTGGGCCAATCGCGGCTATCCGCGCCCGCCCACGCCGCCGCTGGATAGCACCGTCATCGGCGTGGTGGCCACAAACGCCCGCCTGACGAAGATAGAAGCGACGAAAGTGGCGCAAATGGCGCAAGATGGCCTCGCCCGCGCCGTGCGTCCGGCGCACCTTATGTTTGATGGCGATACGATTTTTACGCTGGCGACGGGCGAAGTGGAGACCCACGTCAACGTCGTGGGCGCGGTAGCCGCGGAGGTGTTCGCGGCGGCCATTGTGCGTGGCGTGCAGGCGGCAGTGAGTATGGGGGGTCTCCCCGCTGCCGACGACATGGCCTGACTCAAATAGGGACGGTCACTTACGCGCCGCTGAGTTCGACCATTTCCCCTGTTACGGTAAAAACCACCCGTTCGCAGATATTCACGGCGCGGTCGGCGGACCGCTCCAGGTTGTGCGCCGCCCAGAGGATGCTGTTGGCGTTGTCCGTGATGCCTGGGTTTTTCATGATGGCCGCAATCAGGGCGCGATAAATCTCTTTGTATCCCTCATCAACAAGATCATCTTGCTCAGGAATTTGCCGCGCCAGGGCCACGTCGCGCCAGGCAAACGCTTCCAACGATTGATGCACCATGCGGCTGGCGACCTGCGCCATGTCGGTGAGTGTGCCCATGTACGCCTCATGGGGAAAGTCGTGGTCCAGGGCGGTGTTGATGCGGGCAATCCCCTTGGCGTAATCCCCGATCCGTTCCAGTTCGGTGACGATTTCTAGCACGGCGGCCAGCGTGCGCATGTCGCGGGCCACGGGTTGCTGCCGCGCAATCAATGAGAGAACATTGCTTTCAATGGCGAAACGCTTCTCGTTGACGCGCCGGTCCCATTCCACGAGGCGGCGGGAGCCGGCCATGTCGCGGCGGCGCAACACCTGTACGGCATCAATGAGGGCGCCCTCAACCATGCTGCCCAGACTGAGGACATCATCCTGGACGTGTTGCAGGTCTCGATCAAAATTTTGCCTGGTTATCATGGGGTATTTTCCTCATGGACGTGTATGTCAGAAACTGGACATTGGTGTTTGGGGAGTGGGGTTTCAGCCGCCCCACCTATGACGGTTTGACCCGGCTAAAGCCTCGACTCCGGCCACCATATGTGGATTTCGCCAGACGCCGGTCAGAAATTATTCGGGGGTGGCAATGGCCAGTTGATCCAGAAGCGAAAGCACGCGGGCGCGGATGTCGTCACGGACGTGGCGAAAGACGGCCAGTTTCTCTTCCTCGCTCCCCGTGGCGGTTGCGGGATCGGGGAAACCGAGGTGAAGAATGCGCCCCTGACCTGGCCAGAGGGGACAGTTTTCGTGGGCGTCGTCGCAGACGGTGATGACGAAGTCAAAGGGTGTGCGCCGGAACGGCTCGACGGATTTTGAGTAGAGGCGACCGGTCTCGATGTTGATTTCGGCGAGGACGTGTAGAGCTAGGGGGTGGACGATGTGGGTGGGAGAAATGCCGGCACTTTCCGCCTCCCACACATCCCCCATCAACCCATTCACCATCGCCTCCGCCATCTGACTACGACAAGAATTCCCCGTACACAAAAACAAAACTCGTTTGCGTTTCATCAAGCCTCCATGTCCCCACACTAAGGAACGGAGATTAAATAAGACAACGAAGTTGTTTCCTTACCGTTCCATCAAACCGACGATGCAATTCCGTACTTTATTTCATCGTCAGTCCTAACCGAACCGCCCCGTAATATACTGTTCCGTCAACTCATTGCGTGGATTCGTAAAAATATCATTCGTGGGACCATACTCCACCAGATACCCCGTGCGATTCGAGTCTACCGTAAAAAACGCCGTGTAATCAGACGCCCGCGCCGCCTGCTGCATGTTGTGCGTGACAATAATAATCGTGTAATTTTGCTTCAACTCCTGGATCAACTCCTCAATCCGTAGTGTGGCAATGGGGTCCAGCGCCGAAGCCGGCTCATCCATGAGAATAATCTCCGGCTTCACGGCAATGGCGCGGGCAATGCAGAGCCGCTGCTGCTGTCCGCCGGAGAGCGACAGCCCGCTCTGATTCAGCTTATCCTTCACCTCGTCCCACAGCGCCGCCTGCCGCAGCGACTGCTCCACCAATTCATGCATGTCGCCGCGGAAGCCGTTGATGCGCGCGCCCCAAGCCACATTCTCGTAGATCGTCTTGGGGAATGGATTCGGTTTCTGGAAGACCATGCCAATCCGCCGCCGCACCTCCACGGGATCGACGTCGGCGGCGTAAATGTTACTCCCCTGGAACAGCACCTCCCCTTCCGTGCGCGCAATCGGAACCAGGTCGTTCATGCGATTGAACGCGCGCAGCACCGTACTCTTGCCGCAGCCGGAAGGTCCGATGAGGGCCGTAATCGCCCGGCTGTGGAAACGCAGATCGATCTCTTTGACGGCGTGAAAACTGCCGTAATAAATGTTCATCTGGCGTGCTTCTATGGCATATTGACCATTAGCGCGTGGGGTAGGCGTCATCTTGTCCTCCGAGAATAACGATTGCGCAAAAAAATGGCTGAGGCATTCAGGGCAATCAACATCACCAGCAGCACGATGATGGCCGCGGCGGCAATGTTGCGGAATTCATCCTGGGGACGCGAGGTCCACTGGTAGATCTGAATGGGCAGGGTAGTGAATTTAGAAAACGGACCGCTGGGGTCCACGGTGATGAAGGTGGACGCGCCCACGACAACCAGCGGGGCCGTCTCGCCAATGGCGCGCGACATCGCCAGAATCGTACCGGTGAGGATGCCGGAGAAGGCATTGGGCAGCACGTGGTGCCAGACGGTTTGCCACTTGGTGGCCCCCAGCCCCAGACTGGCCTGGCGCAGCGAATTAGGAACGGCGCGGATGGCTTCCTGGGCGCTGATGATGATGATGGGTAGGATGAGCAGCCCCAGGGTGAGGCCGGCGGAGAGAATGGTGCGCCCATTGGCGGTGGTGGTGTCGCCGACGAGGCCAAAGGCGGCACCGCTGCTGATTGGCTCCAACACACGCACAAAGATGGCCAGACCCAACATGCCGTAAATGATGGAGGGCACGCCGGCGAGATTGTTGATGTTGGTCTTGATCAGGCGATTGATGAACGTGTCCCGCGCGTACTCTTCCAGATAGACCGCCGCACCCACGCCAATGGGGAAGGAGAAGAGGATAGTGATGAGGATGGTCCAGAGGGAACCGAGGACGGCCGTGCGTACGCCGGCGAATTCCGCTTCGCTGGATTGCGGATTGGTGAGAAATTGGGGCGTGAGCCAGGAGCGAAACGTGAGTTCCGCGTTGGGGTAGTTGCGCTGCGCCTGTGCCAGCACCTGCGAGCGGCGCAAAATGGAGTCGGAGAGGCTCCACGTCTGTTGCACCTGCGGCTGCACGACGCGCTCCAGAACGAGGCTGTAGATGTTCTGCTGCGTGCGCGGGGGCAGGTTGCACGCCGCGGCGGGTTCGGCGCGGCGGCATACTTCGGCGAAGACATCTTCTTTTTCAAAAACCAGACGGTCGGCGAAGAATCGCTGGTCCCGCTCCAAGCGCCGCCCCAGGCCGTTGGAGATGTTGGCGGCGAGGATGCCCACCAGTTCGTCCGCGGATAGGTCCGCCAGTTCGTCCAGGAAGAGCGTTTCCGCGAAGAAGTCCAGCGTGCCGCTGTCCGCGCCGGGCACGTAGCGGTCAATGGGCGTGGTGGGCCAGGCGGGGGCAGCGTCCGACCAGGTGGCGGCGTCGGTGAAGATGTGGCGCAGTTGCGCCGAATCCACATCGTTGGCAAAGGTGTTTTGCGTGCTGACGACGACAGCGAGGGCGTCCGTGCCGATGCGGATTTGCAGCGGGGTGCGGTTGTTGTCGCGGCAGGCTTCAAATTCGGCCTGATTGATGGGGCGGCTGGCGTTGGCGATGTCGGCGCTGCCTTCCACGCAGAGGCGGCGTAAGCCGGCGGTGCTGCCAATGCTGTCCAGGGTGGCCTGTCCCTGGTAGCCGTCGGCGTGGAAGCGGTTCAGCAGTCGTTGGGCCAGGGGGTAGATGGTGGAACTGCCGGCAATAACCAGATCCCCTTCCACCGCGGCTGCATCCACCGGCGGCAGCGCCTCTCCGGCGAGGCCACTGGCTTGCAGCCACGCCGCCCGCGCTTCTTGCAAGGCGGTGTTGCTGGCGGGGAAGTAGCCCACGTCGTCGATTTCCTCGTTGACGTGGGTGAGGACATAGTTGATGAAGGCAGCCACCTGGGGATTGGTGCGCAGGGCTTCTTCGCTGGTGTAGAGGTAAAGGGGGCGCGCCAGGGGGTATGCGCCGCTTTCGGCGCTGTCCGCGCTGGGGGTGACGCCATCAATGGACAACACGCGCAGGGTGTTTTGGTTTTGCCGGTAGTAGGCGTAACCGAAGAATCCGATGGCGTTGGGGTCTGATTGAATGCCGGCAACCAGTTCATTATCATCCTCGCTGGCAACTGTGTGCGCCGCGTGGAGGATGTTGTCTTCTTTTATCGCCAGCACCAGGCTGTCTGGCGTGATCTGGTTTTGCACGGCTACCAGGCCAAAGGAGTCGTTGATGATGTTAAAAATCAGCGTGACCAGCGTGATAATGCCCACGATGGTTGCGCCGAGAAAGAGAAAGCGCCAGATAGTCCCCACCTGGTGGCGACGTTTGACCAGGGCGGTCAGCCGTGTTCCCTCAGGATAGTCGCTCATTCGTACACCTCGCGGAAACGGGCCACAATGCGACGGCTAACAATGTTCAGTCCCAGCGTCAGCACAAACAGGAGCAGGCCAATGGCGAAGATGCTGTTGTAGTCAATGGAGTCGTAGCTGAGGTCGCCGCCGCTGATGCGTACGATGTGGCCCGTCATTGTTTCCGCGGCCAGGAAGGGATTGAAGACGAAGCTGAAGAGGCCATCTTTGCCCAGGGTGAAGTTTTTGGGGCCGGCTCCGGCGGCGATGGCGACGACCATGGTTTCGCCAATGGCGCGGGAGATGGCAACGACGAAGGCGGCGGCGATGCCGGAGAGGGCGGCGGGAACGACGACTTTGAGGGAGGTTTCCAGGCGAGTGGCCCCCAGGCCGTAGGCGGCTTCGCGCAGGGAGCGGGGGACGGCGTGTAGGGCGTCTTCGCTGAGGGAGGCGACCAGGGGGATGATGAGGATGCCGACGACGATGCCGGCAGAAGCGGAATTGAAAATTTGCACCACGCCCTCGCCAAAAATGCGGCGCAGTAGCGGCGTCATGAAGGTGAGAGCAAAATACCCATAGACGACGGTGGGAATGCCGGCAAGAATCTCCAACGTCGGTTTCAGGATGTTGCGCGCCCGCTCCGAAGCATACTCGCTCAGGTAGATGGCGCTGCCCAACCCCAATGGCAGGGCTACGAGCATCGCCAGGACGCTGGTGATGACCGTGCCTAACACCAGCGGCCAGATACCAAATTCGCCAATGGCCGGCTGCCAGTGGGTCGAACTGAAGAATTCGAGCAAGGACACGTCCGGGCTGCTAAAGAACAGCATGGCCTCCTTACCCAACTCATAAACAATACCCACGGTAGTCAGGATGGAAATGGCCCCGCATAAAAAGAGCGAGGCCTGGATGATGGTCTCGCCAATACGACGTTTGCGGGTCAGGCCTGTTGCGCTGGTGGCTGATTTCATCATGGATGTCGTCATATCGGCCATTCACGCCTCCTTCAAAATTGAAACCCTTAGGGTCTCTCAGACCCTAAGGGTTTTGCATGTGAGACCCTTTGAAACCCTTAGGGTCTCTCAGACTCTAAGGGTTTTGCCTTTTACTTGTTCGCGTCCAGCCAGTTCTGCATGGACTTGTTCAGCGCATCTTCACTGGCGGGGAAGTAGCCCACATTCTCGATCTCTTCATTCACGTGCGTGAGGTAGAAGTCAACAAAAGCGGCCACTTGCGGCTTCTCTTTCATAATATCAGCAGTGCTGTAGATGAACAACGGGCGCGCCAGCGGATAGGCGCTGGTTTCCACGTTGTCGAAAGTCGCCTCAACGCCATCAATGGAGAGGATCGTCAGCTTATCCTTGTTTTCCTGGTAGTAGGCATAGCCAAAGAAGCCGATGGCGTAGGGGCTGCCCTCCACACCCTGCACCAGCACGTTGTCGTCTTCGCTCAGTTGCAGGTTGCTGGCGGCCAGGATGGGGGTTTCGTCTTGATCAAACACTTCTTCCACGAAGTAGTCAAACGTACCGCTGTCCGTGCCCGGAATGAAGCGCTGAATCGGTTCGGCGGGCCAACTAGGATCTACGTCCGCCCACGTTTCCGCCGTAGAGAAAATCAAGGCCAACTGTTCCATCGTGGCCTCGGTGATGAAATCATTCTCTTTGCTTACAACCACCGCCAGGGCGTCCGTGCCCACGCGGAATTCGATAGGCTCACGGCCAATGGCGCGGCAGGATTCAACTTCGCTGTCCTTGATGGCGCGGCTGGCGTTGGAGATGTCGGTCTCACCGGCGACGCAGAAACGCTCAAAACCCGCGCCGCTGCCGATGCTGTCGATGGTGATATTGCCGGCATATCCTTCATCCTGGAAACGCTCGGCCATACGCTCGGACAGGGGGAAGACGGTAGAACTCCCCGCCGTTACGATGTCGCCCGTCACTTCCAGCGGATCAACTGCCGGCAGCATCCCTTCATCCATGGCCGGCTCAGCCGTTGGGGGCACAGTCGTTGGCTCGGCGGGCGCCTCCGTCGGCGCCGCCTGCGGTTCACTCGTCGTGTTGCCCCCACAGGCAGCCAGCATCAGCGCCAGAACCGCCACAATACCAAAAAGGAAGAACTTACGTTGCATGTTTTATCAATCTCCTCAAACAGTTGTCAGTTTGTGACTATACAGGTCATCTGCCCAGATTGGACCAATTTGCTCTGGTTGAATCTTATTGATGTCTACAAAATTGGTCCAATCTCTCGGAGACGTGAATAGTTACGTCAGTTTTAACTAACCGTTGCCCGTGGTATCATGCCACGACACGGTAGCCATAAAATAATCGCCTAAACAGTCTGAATTCTCCTCCAGGCCGTTTGCCAGCCGGAGAACGTCGGCGCATAGGCATCGTGTCACCATGCCTGCACACCAGAATACCATCCTGTATTTAACGCCCTTTCAAATTGTCTTTAACAATTAGCTAAGGCTTCGTAAAGGATTGATTAACGGAGACGGGCGGCATCCCCCGGCGCTCAGGCGCTGAAGACAAGCCGACCTTCCTCGAAGTGGAGGAAGGTCGGACGAGAAGAGACCAAGGCGGAGCATCTAGCCCCACGGAAATGTAGCAGAATGGATTTAAGAACAGTTCAAAACGGCGTTAACGTCTGGCAAAGAAACCATTAACAGCAGGTTAACAATCCGTGGAAGGTATCGTTCGCCAGCGAATTCCGTAGTCCGATTTTCCAATTCGGACAACCTCGTCCATGACCCGATCTTGCAATGGCTGCGTGCCGTCAAGAGGCAGTAGGCAGGGAAAAGGAAAACGTACTCCCTTTCCCCTCTTTGCTCTTCACCCAGATTTCCCCCCCATGCGCCTGCACCAGGTGGCGGGCAATTGCCAACCCTAATCCCGTGCCGCCGCGGCTGCGGGCGCGGTCCGTCTTGTAGAATCGCTCAAAAATACGCGGTAGGTCCGTCGGCGGAATGCCCACGCCGCTGTCCCGCACCGCGACAACTACCATCGGCGACCTGTCGAGCGTGGGTTTCTGATGCTGGGGACGCTCACTGTCAGAAACATAAACGCTGATATGAATTTGACCTCCCGGCAACGTGAACTTCACGGCGTTGTGCAGCAGGTTGGTCAAAACGCGCTGAATCCGCTCTGCGTCCACCAGAACGCGGGGGAGATCATCCGGCAAATTCAGGACTACCTCTACCTCGGCGCGTTCGGCCTGGGAATACAGCCGTTCCACCACGGGCTGTACGATGTTTTCCAGGGAGGTGGCTTGCAGACGCAAGGGCACTTTGCCGGACTCAATGCGCGCGAGTTCCAGGAGTTCTTCCACCATCTGCGTCATCGTGTCCACTTCCGTGACGGCGCGCTGGAGAAAACGGCGTGCCGCGGGCGGATCGTCCAGGGCGCTGTCGTGTACGGTTTCGATCAATGCCTTGAGGGAGGCCAGGGGCGTGCGCAGTTCGTGCGAAATGTTGCTGACGAAATCGCGGCGCACACTTTGTAGCCGATGGATTTCGGTGAGGTCCTGGATCAGAACCATGTAGCCTTGACTGGTCGTTTCCGCCAGGGGGGTGATGATCACCTGCCAAAATGTGGTCTGGTTGTGGGTGTACACTTCCAATGCGATGGTTTGTTCTTGTCCGGTGTGCCGGCATTCTTGCCACGCCTCAATCAAACGATGGTGACGCATCACCTCCGCCAGCGACGCCCCCGCCACATCCTTCCGCATCACCTCCAGCAGCGCCAGAGCGGCGGGATTGATGCGCTGCACACGCCCATCCCCATCCGCGATAATCACCCCGCCGCCCATCGTCCGCAGCACCGTCGCCAGATGATGCTGCTCCTGCGCCAGCGACGCATTCAAGCGGCGCAGATTGTCAATTGCCGCATTGAACGCCGTCGTCAACTGTCCAATTTCATCGGCGCGTGCCGGCAGCAGGCGTGCGCTATCATCCCCGGTGGCGATACGCCGCGCCGCCAGCGTCAACTGCGAAATGGGGCGCACAATAACCGCCGCCACCTGCCGCCCCAGCACAATCGACAGCCCGATCGCCGCCAGTCCCGCGCCCCACAACCAGATCGTGCGACAGTTTCCCGTCGCGCCGCACAGGGGCCGCGCCAGCCCATACGCCAACCCAAACAGCAGCAGCCAGATCAAGACGACATACGGCAGCGCAATGCGCCAGCGGAAACTCGTGAACACCGGCGAACCGTCCTTTTGTCTCAACCCTCGAAGCGATAGCCAATGCCACGCACGGTGACAATACGCTGCGCGTTGCCGGGATCCGGCTCAATCTTCTCGCGCAACCAGCGCACATGGACATCCACGGTGCGGCTGCTGCCGTCATACGTCCACCCCCAAACTCGCTCCAGGATCAGGTCGCGGGAGAGGGCAATGCCCCGATGCCGCGCCAGAAAAAGGAGCAGTTCGTACTCCTTCGGCTTCAAGCGCGCGGGTGCGCCGTCTAGCAGCACCTCGCGCCGCGCCTGGTCGATGACCAGGTTGCGAAAGACCAGCCGCCCGCTCTCCTTGTCATGCTCCCTGGTTTCTTCCTCCGTTTCCGCGGCGATTTCCTCGCGCATCAGGCGCACCCGGCGCAGTTGCGCTTTCACGCGGGCCAGCAGTTCGCGCATACTAAAAGGCTTGGTGATGTAATCGTCCGCGCCCATTTCCAGGCCCACGATTTTGTCTACCTCATCGGTGCGCGCGGTGAGCATAAGAATAGGCGTGCTCATTTGCTGGCGCAGGCGGCGGCAGACTTCCATGCCGTCCAATCCGGGCAGCATCACGTCAAGCAGAATCAGTTCGGGGTGCTGCTGCTCCGCCAGGGTGATGGCGCTGCGTCCATCGGCGGCGGTGATCACGTCGTATCCCTGGCGCGTCAGGTTGTAGGTCAACGTTTCGCGCAGAACGCTATCGTCTTCGACAATCAGGATTTTTTCGCTCATCGTACTCGCTTGTTGGTGTCACCCAGCCGCGCGGGCAGGGTGATGGCGCGTGCCGGCATTTTCCGACAATGAACCAACCCGCCGCTCTGCCGCCGCCAGGGTTTGCGATGTCAATTGATAGTGGGGATGAGCCACGGCGGTGGGATGGCCGTGGGATGCCGGCATTTCCTGGAATCTTCTCCCCCTCATTATACGCCGACACCGGGCCGCGCGTAAAGTCAGCGTGATGGCTGGCTATAAAGCGCGTGATAAATCTGATAACCCACAAAAATCCGCTCCACATATAAGCGCGTTTCCGCGAACGTAATCGCCTCCACAAACAGGTCCGGGTCTTGCGGCGCCTGCGCCTCCCAACGCGCCGCGTTGCCCGGACCCGCGTTATACGCCGCCAGCGCCGCATAAACGTGCCCATCAAAAGCGCGCAGTTGCTCCGCCAGATAAAACGCGCCAAAACGCAGCCCCACATACGGCTTATACAAATCCTCATTCTCATAATCCGGCCACTGCAACCGCTGCGCGATGTACACGCCCGTATCCGGGATGACCTGGCTCAGCCCCTGAGCTACGGCGGAGGAAGTCGCAAAACTCTCAAACAGGCTTTCCTGGCGCACCAGGGCCAGTTGCAGCAGCGGATCGAAGTCATACTCCCGCGCCAACGGCAAAATCAGGTCCGCATAGTAGGTGGGGTAGAGCAGGCGGGCCAGGTGTGGCGGCAGGGCGAAGATGGCCTGGTCGGAGAGATACTGCACGGCGGCGGCAGCCAGGATGGAGAGGCGATAGATGCCGCGGTCCCGAAACCAGACCGCCAACCGGTAGCTTGCCAGCGCGTCTTGCACATAGTCCTGACGTACCTGGTCTAGTTCCCGCGACGCTTCCGCGTACAGACCAAGCTGCCACAGCTTCGCGCCCCGCCGCAGCCGGTCATCCTCGGCCAGCGCCGGCGATAGTTCTTGCAAATTGCCCGTTGCGCCCCACCAATCCGCCAGCCAGGCCGCCGCCGTGGTCAGCGCCTCTTCGCTC
This sequence comes from Ardenticatenales bacterium, assembly GCA_020634515.1. Lineage (NCBI taxonomy): Bacteria > Bacillati > Chloroflexota > Ardenticatenia > Ardenticatenales > Ardenticatenales bacterium. The sequence continues at coordinate 148,475 of JACKBL010000005.1, forward strand.
TCGCTTGCCAGTGTGCCGTCGGCGGTCAGCGTCAGTGTCGTTGCCGGGGAAAATGGGGGTGCGCCGGCCACGACTTGCCGCAGGCGTAGGGTGTAGTAGCCAACGCCCGGCCAGGCGGCGGCCTGGGCGCGCAAATCTGGCAGCACGGGCGCGTCGGCGGGCAGCCGTTGTAGCAGCCAGAGCAGGGCGGCCGCGCCATAGTCGGCGGCGGGATATTGGGCCACCGCCGCGCTCCAGGCGGAGAATGCGGCTTCTTCGTCTCTGGCTTCCCAGGCCAGCCAGCCGGCGCGGAACATTGCTTCCGGCGCGTCCTCGTGCCAGTCGTAGGCGGCGGCCATCTGGCGGTAGCGGGCGGAGGCGCCGGCCAAGTCCCCTTGCTGCTCGCTGAGGGCCGCGGCGGACCAGGCGGCCTGGGCGGCATCGGGGCCGTCGGGGAAATCGGCGACGTAGGACTCGTAGGCGGCGATGGCCTGGTCCGCAAGCCCGGCGCGGGCGTAGAGGCGGGCGGTTTCAATGCGGGCGGCGGCGGGTTCGAGAAGGGCGTAGGCGTCCATTTGCGCCAGCGCGGCGTCCAGGTCGCCCAGTTGGGCGTAGCACCAGGCGAGATAGAGGGGGATGTCGGGGCGGGGATCGGGGTCGGCGAGGGCGGTGGTGAAGGCATCAATTGCCGGCACATACACCCCCGCGTAGTAGTCCACCAACCCCCGCTGAAATGCATCCACCGGTTCCTCCGCCTGCACCAGCGCCACCAGCGCCTGGTAACTGTCGTAGCTGCGCGGATAGTTGTTCACCGCCAGGCGAAAACGCGCATACGCCCCTTCCGTGTCCCCCGCTTGCAGCGCGGCGCTGCCTGCCAGGAACGTCACCTGCCCCAATGTGTAGTCCGTCACGGCCAGGTCGGCGATGGCGTCATACTGCGCCATCGCCGCCGCGAAGTCGCCATCTTGCAGGTAGTAGCCGGCCAGCGTTTCGCGCAGGTCAATGATGGTGAGGCGGTGCGCGGGCGCGACGGCGGCGGCCTCGTAGGCGGCAATGGCCGCGTCGCGGTCGTCCAGGAGCAAGTCGCAGGCGGCGATGTGTGGCTGCACGTAGGCGGCCATGTCCGGGTTGGCGCGCAGGTAGGCTTCGTAGGCGGCGGTGGCCGTGGGGCAGTCGCCCTGGGCGGCGGCAGCCAGGGCCAGCAGGAATTGTGCCGCTTGTGGGTGGTCGCCCGTGGCTTGTGGTAGCAGGGGCGGGGGCTCGTCCGTCGCGGGCAGCAGCGGCTGCACGGCGTCGCGGGCCTCCGCCCACAGTTCCACGCCCAGGTATGCCTGCGTCAGTCCCATGTGCGCCCGCGCCTGTTCATCTGGCGAGAGGTCGGCGGCGGCGGCCAGGCTGGCCTGGAAGGCGTCGATGGCTGTGGCGTAGTCCTGGTGGGCGAGGGCGCGTTCTGCCTGGGCCAGCCAGGCGGCGGGCTGGGGCGTGGCGGTTGGGCTGGGTGTGGGGCTGGGGGTTGTTGTGGGGGTGGGGGTGGGGGGAATGGGGGTGAGTGAGGGGGTGATGGCGGGCGTGGGGGGCGCCGTGAGGCGGGCGAGGACGGCGAGGGTGGGCGTGGGGCGTGGGGTGGCGGATGCCGGCATTAAAGCCACGCCCCCCTCATTCCCATCCGCGCAGCCCGCCAACCAGATCAGCGCCAGCAGCAAGGCGGCGACATGTCCAAACCATCGCCCCATTCACAGCTCCTCTTATTTTACCGGACCGAGGTCGGGCAGTGGCCAGTAGGAAACCCAGGCGTGGCCCATGATGTCCCTGATGGGAATGGGGCCAAAATAGCGGGAATCGTTGGAAACGCCGCGATTGTCGCCGAGGACGAAGATGTGGTCGGGTGGCACTTGCAGCGGGCCGAAGCTTTGTTGCCACGATTGAGCCAGGTACGGTTCTTGCACCTGTTCCCCGTTGACGAAAAGTTGGTTGGCGCGCACCTTGATGGTGTCGCCGGGCAGGCCGATGACGCGCTTGATCAGGGGGACGTCGTAGCCATCTACGTGGATAATGACGATTTCGCCGCGCGCGGGCAGGTGCAGGTGGGGCGTGACTTTTTCCACGAGCAGGCGCTGCCCGGTGTGCAGGCCGGGTTCCATGCTGGAGCCGTAGACGACGCTGGATTGGGCGATGAAGTGGACGAAGAGGATTGCGCCGATAAATGCCGGCATCAACGTCAACAGCACCTCGCGCCACAAAAACCGCGGCGCCCGCGCCACCCGGCGTCCTGGCGGGGGTGGCGTTTCCACGATGGCGTACATGGATTCAGGATCAGGGAACTGGCTCATGGGACCTTCCTGTGGAAAGCTATGTAGGGCGAGTTTCTAACTCGTCCCCTGCAAAAATAGGCTAGGGCGCATCCATATTTAAGATTGGAAATAATGGATGCGCTGGCAGGGTTCTTGCTTGTCGGATAGGCCGAAGTCAATTTTGCACGAACCCATAGGGATGAACGCGCATCAAACAAAAATCCGCGCCATTTGTGACAACATTTTCGTCTATTGTGGCTTCTACGCGCGTGGCTCCCGAGCTTGTCGAGAGGCAGCCAGACGGCGCGCCCCGCTTCCGTGTGCCACAAACACCCCTATTCTACCGATTCCCTATCCCCTTTCGTGGCGGCGTGCCGCATCAACGGCAAATGATCAACAAATCTTAATGATCGGGGGGCGCGTGAGCGCGTCATTGCCGGTCGGTGCCTGTCAGTCGATGGTGGGGGGGCGTCAGCGCGTGTCGCTCAACTCGCGCCCGCGCAGCAGTTCCCACCCGAGGTAAACGGGCGCGGCCTGGGTGAGGCCGATCCAGACGAAAACAATCACCAGCACGATTTTGAACTGGGCTAACTGATCCGTCAGGTTGGCCCGCGTCTGGCGGATGTTGTCGTTCACTTCCGTGACGAGGCGCGTGTATTCGTCCAGCAGCGGTTGCACGTCGGCGACGCTGCCATTGATCGTTTCCAGGTCGGCGGCGATGTTCAAAACATCCTGGCTGATGGTAGCCAGGTTGTCGTCGGTGACGTTGAGGTAGATTTTGAGCGTGCGCAGGCGTTCGGGAATGCCGTCCAGGCTGCCGCCGACGGCGGTGATGGATTGGTCGAATGGGGTGACAGGGTTGTAGTTGATGCCCAGGTCATATTTGATGGGAAAGCCGAGGATGCTTTGGTCAATACGGAAGTTGTTGAGAACGCGCAGGGTGGTGTCGATTGTGCCGGCAACTTCCGCCACATTCGGGAGCGCGGCTTGTACGGCATCAATACCATCCGGCACATCGGAGCTGGCAATCTGGCTCACCTGATCCAGCAGCGGGCGCGTCTGGTTGATTGTCTGCGCCAGGTCCGTTGCCGTCGTCTCCACCGTCGTCATGCTCCCATTCACCTGCCCCACCGTCGTTTTCGTCAGCGCCAGCGTATCCAGCACCGTGTCCAGGCTCTCCGACACCAGGCGTAAACTCTGGTCCAGCCCCTGCCCCACGTTATCCACCATGCGCCGTGTCACCAGCGCCCCGCCGATGCTCAACACCAATCCTGAAAGGCCAATAAACAGCATGATAAAGCCTAGAATGCGTCGAATCATTGATTGCCTCCTGCGAAAATAACCTTCCCGGAAGCTTCATCACGGATGATGGCCCTGGATAACAGCTTCCGGGAAGATGTTCTCATTTATGGTGGTGCGCCGCGGCGCATGACGTCTCCTGCGAAAATAACCTTCCCGGAAGCTTCATCACGGATGATGGCCCTGGATAACAGCTTCCGGGAAGATGTTCTCATTTATGGTGGTGCGCCGCGGCGCATGACGTCTCCTGCGAAAATAACCTTCCCGGAAGCTTCATCACGGATGATGGCCCTGGATAACAGCTTCCGGGAAGATGTTCTCATTTATGGTGGTGCGCCGCGGCGCATGACGTCTCCTGCGAAAATAACCTTCCCGGAAGCTTCATCACGGATGATGGCCCTGGATAACAGCTTCCGGGAAGATGTTCTCATTTATGGTGGTGTGCCGCGGCGCATGACGTCTCCTGCGAAATAACCTTCCCGGAAGCTTCATCACGGATGATGGCCCTGGATAACAGCTTCCGGGAAGATGAAGATGACGTCTCCTGCGAAAATAACCTTCCCGGAAGCTTCATCACGGATGATGGCCCTGGATAACAGCTTCCGGGAAGATGTTCTCATTTATGGTGGTGCGCCGCGGCGCATGACGTCTCCTGCGAAAATAACCTTCCCGGAAGCTTCATCACGGATGATGGCCCTGGATAACAGCTTCCGGGAAGATGTTCTCATTTATGGTGGTGCGCCGCGGCGCATGACGTCTCCTGCGAAAAAGTGGTCAGTGGTGAGTAAGCGGTGGTCAGTAGAGCCACGGCCAAACCGCTCACAAAATCAATTTGGGCTATCTGCGTAAAGGGAGCACCTGCGAAAACACAAGGACGCGGATGAACAAAAGCCCGCATTATCTGTGATTGCATTCGCGCAGACACCCCAAGGCGCCTTCATCTTTCATCCCTCATCCCTCATCCTTTGTCTTGCTCAATGTCATCAACGTTACAGTGGCTTTGGCGACTAATTTTACGTCGCCTTGTCCGTGAACGAAAACTTCCGACTCGGCCACGGTGATGGTGCGGCCCGGTTTTAATACCTGGGCGCGGCAGGTGAGGCGTTCGCCCTGGGCGGCGCGGAGGAGGTTGATTTTGAACTCCACGGTGAGGACGTATTCGTGGGCGCGGATGAGCGAGCCGGCGGCGGCGCCCGCTGTATGGTCGGCCATTGTGGCGATCACGCCGGCGTGGATGAGATCATCCTGCTGCCAATGGCGGCGGGCGACGACCAGTTCCGACGTACACCAGCCGGGGCCAACGTCGGTCAACTGAATGCCCAAGTCATTGACGAAGGCGGCCTGGGCGAAGAGTTGTCGTACCAGTTGGGCGTATGCGGGGTTCTGTGGGGTCATGGGCAGATGGGCGCGTCAGGGTGGAGGCTGGTAGATGGGACCGGTTATGCCGGCAATTTGCAGGTTGACAAGGGCGGCGGTGACGGCGGCGCGATCCACGGGGCCGGCGGCGGCGGCGTGGTCCAGGGCCGTGAAGAGGAGTTGGAAGGCGTCGTAGGTTGTGCCGGCATAAACCCCCGTCGTCTCATCAAATGGCGTCACCGCCGCATACGCGGCGCGGAATGCCGGCGGCAACTGCGCGGGCGGCGTCTCCCCCAGCGGCGCGCGCCCCGCCGCCAGCAGCGGCAAACCCGCCGCCGCATAAATCGGCGCGGCCACCGCCGTCGTCTCCGTTAGCCAATGCCCCACCACCGCCACCACCATGGGGTCCAACGTCAGCGAAGCCGCCGCCTGCCGCGCCCGTTTCACATCCCCGGAATCATCCAGCGCCACCAACGCCACGCGGTAGCCGCCCACGCCGCCCGCCGCATTGATCTCCCTGACCGCCAGGCGCGCCGCGTAAATCGCATCGTACCCCACGGCGCGGTGCGCGCCCTCAAACGGAGCCACCAGGCCAATCTTCACCACCGGCGCGACGCCGCCGCAGCCGGCCAATAGCAGCAGCGACAAACCCAATGCCGCCAGCCACGCGCCCCAGCGCCTACCGACAGGTCGCCACATTGGCCAGATGCTCCTCATAGGTTGCGCTAAACAGATGCAGACCCGCTGCGTTGGCATCACAATCGGCGACAAAAAACAGATAATTCGTTTGCGCCGGCTGCGCCACGGCTTGCAGCGAGGCCAGACCCGGGTTGGCGATGGGGCCGGGCGGCAGCCCCGTGTACAGATAGGTGTTGTAGGGCGAATCCAGCGCCAGATCGGCGACGCCCAGCGGCGATTTCCACCATGAACCGTCAGCAGCTTGCCCCACGGCGTACTGCACCGTGGGATCGGCGTCCAGTTTCATGCCCTGCGCCAGGCGATTGAAGAAAACGCTGGCGACCAGCGGGCGCTCCGCGTCCACTACCGCTTCCCGCTCCACAATGGCGGCCAGCGTCACGGCCTGCCGCGGCGACAGACCGTTGCTCAGATACGCCTGCCGCATCTCCGGCGTGACGCGGCGGCCAAAGTTTTGCAGCATCAGGTCCACCAGGTAAGCGGCGTCCGCGTCCAGGGGCAGACGGTAGGTGTCCGGGAAAAGGAACCCTTCCAGCGAACCCGCCGTTGGGTCCAGAAAATCATAGCGCGCGAGGTCATAGGGGACCAATCGCCGCACGATGGCTTGAAACTGGGCCGCGTCCACCCGGGCGGGCGTCGTTTGCGCCAGATAGTTCGCCATCTCCTCGCTGCGCCACCCCTCCAGGAAGCGCACGGTCACTTCCTGACCGACGGAATCAGACAGCGCGTTCGCCAGTTCGGGCACGGTTGCGCCGGGGGCGATGGTGTACTGGCCTGCCTCCAGGCCGGCATCCAGGCCATAATAACGCACGTAATTGACGAAAAGGTCGGCATTGGTGAGAAAACCCTGGGCTACGAGATTGGCGGCGATGACGTTGGCGGTTTCGCCGGGGGCAATGGTGAAATCCCCTGCTGCCGGACGCGCGCCGGCGGGTTGCGCCAGTTCCGCCGCGTGCAGGCCGAGGTAGGTTTGCAGGTAGAAGTATTCGGCGGGATTGAGCTGGCTGTTGCCGGGGGAAACGCGCACCTGTCCCGTGTACTGGCTTTGCCGCCAACTGGCGTAGAAGACGAGGCTGGCGGTGAGGCAGGCGGCCAGCCCCACAAAAAACAGGAGCAGGCGCGCCAGGCGGTGGATGACGTGGCCGCCTGGGGGCGGGGCGTATGGGTCGCGGTGTTGGGGCGTAGGTGAGTGATTGGTGGTCATTGTGGGCGTGTTTGGGCCTGGGCGTCGAGATACGCCTGGAGGAAAATGGCGGCGGCCACGGCGTCAATCCACTCGCGCTGCTGACGCGCACGTTTGCCGCGGGCGTGCAGGCTGGCGGCGGCGTCCACGGTGGAGTAGCTCTCGTCGCAAAAGGCGACGGGTAGGCCTAAGGCGGCGCTGAGGGCGGTGGCGTAGTCGCGCATCCAGGCGACTTTGGGCGATTCCGCTTCTGTGGCTTGCGCCGCCAGTGTCAGGCCAACGGGCAAGCCAACCAGGAGCAGGGTGACTTTTTCGGCGGCGGCGATGTGGCCGAGGCGGGCGAAGTCCTCGCGCCGCGATTTGCGCGGCAGCACGGTATAGGAGCGAGCCAGGGTGCGGGTTTCGTCGCTGAGGGCGACGCCGATGCGTTTTTCGCCCAGGTCGAGAGCCATAATCCGTCCGGGCAGGTTTGGTGTTGGATTCATGCCTGAGTTTTAACGCAAAGCGGCGCAGATGCAAAGGGCGCATCCGTGATTATTTGCCGATGGCGCGATTCTGATTACCATTGTCCGTGGCAGCAAGCGAAATTGACGGTTGAGGTGCGATGCGGATGGATGAGAAGGCCTTTCGTTATGTCAACGATGAGTTGATGGGGGAAGATGTGCCGCTGGCGCGGGTGGCGGCGGCGGTGGGGACGCCGGTGTATGTGTACAGTCGGGCGGTGTTGACGGGGCGGGCGGCGGCGTTCGTGGATGCGGCGCGGTTGGTCGCGGGGCGCGGTGGGCAGGGCTACCTGGTGTGCTTCGCGGTGAAGGCGAATGGGAATCCGGCGCTGCTGCGGTTGTTGGGGGAGCAGGGGATGGGGGCGGATGTGACGAGTGGGGGGGAGTTGTTTTTGGCGCGACATGCCGGCATTTCTCCCACCCACATTCTTTTCTCCGGCGTCGGCAAATCTCACGCGGACATTGAGCAGGCACTGGATGCCGGCATTCGCGCCCTGCACATCGAATCCGTTCCCGAACTGGCCCGTATTGCCGGCATTGCCGCTGCACGCCAGATCGTGGCTCCCATTGCCGTGCGCCTTAACCCCGACGTCACCGGCGACACGCACCCGGCCATCAGCACCGGAGGGCGGTGGCACAAATTTGGCGTGAGCGCGGACACGGCGCGTCGTCTGCTGTGGCAAGCGCAGGCTGACCCCTGGTTGGCCCCCGTGGGGCTGGCCGTCCACATTGGTTCCCAGATTCGGGAACTGGAGCCGTTTCGCCAGGCGGTTGCCGTTTTGCTGCGCGAAGCGGAGGGGCTGGCGGCGGCGGGCTGCCGTTTGCGCTACCTGGACGTGGGCGGCGGATTGGGGGTGGATGAGGGGGCCCGGATGGCGCCGCGTCCTGCCGATTGGGTGGCGGCGGTGGGCGCGCCGGTTGTGGCCGCCGGGTATGAGTTGGTGTTGGAGCCGGGGCGGTCGGTGGTGGGGGATGCCGGCATTTTGCTGACGCGAGTCGAGTATGTCAAAGAGGAAGGCGGACGGCGGTTTGTGGTGGTGGATGCCGGCATGAACGACTTCATCCGTCCCACCCTCTACGCGGCGCGTCATCCCATCTGGCCCATCCGCCGCCGCGCGGGGGAATCCCATCCGGTGGACATTGTCGGTCCCGTGTGCGAGACGGGCGACGCTTTCGCCCACGACTACGCGCTGCCGCCCGTGGCTGCCGGCGATTTGCTGGCCGTGCAGCAAGCGGGGGCGTATGGTTTTGCCATGAGTTCCAATTATAATGGACGTTTGCGGGCGGCGGAGGTGTTGGTAGATGCCGGCACTTTCCACCTCATTCGCCCGCGCCAGACCGTCACTGACTTGCTAGGATAGCGCAAGGTCTGTAAAATCAAATCCGTTAACAAGGCAACAAAGTACCATTGGCGACAGCATGTTGTCGCTATTGAGGACGCTTTTGAGGCCGCCAGTCGCCTCGCCCTTCTTTGATCGCCGGCCAATTGCAACACTTCAGGTCGAAGAAGCCACAATCCGCCCCACGTACTTGTGCAAACCAAATCGTCCCGCAACCTCTATTGCGACTCGTCGGCGTGCCGCCTGTTTGAGGCGGCGCGACGTTTGTTTGGTGGTAAAGCGACAATTCGTGCAGCATATCCGCTCCGGCGCGGTCTTTCCTTTCTGGCGGATGATGGTCTTATCCGCGTTTTTTCGCGCCCTTTTTCTTATCAGGACTGGCGATGAAATAAAGTACGGAATTGCATCGTCAGTTTGAAGGAACGGTAAGGAAACAACTTCGTTGTCTTATTTAATTCCGTTCCTTCGGGAAGGTAACTGCTAAGCCAGATTGGACCAATCTCCATCTCCAGAGAGCGTTAGTAGTTACTGTTACCGGAAGTATGGTGGCGACGCTTCCGACAACCGCCAATCATTAACTTTCGTAACTATTCACGTCTCCGAGAGATTGGACCAATTTTGTAGACATCAATAAGATTCAACCAGAGCAAATTGGTCCAATCTGGGCAGATGACCTGTATAGTCACTAACTTTCAACTATCAATCTGTCCTACACGATATTCTCGAAGGAGTTCTTTTAAGATGGCATTCTCTTTAGGTAAGCTGAAACGTGCTTTAATCGGCGAACCTTTTCCTACGCGCGCCGAAGTCCATGAGCGACTAGATAAAGTGCGCGCGTTGGCGATCTTTGCCTCCGACCCCATCAGCAGTAATGCGTATGCCACGGAAGCAATTATGACGGCTCTGGCGGTGGGGTTGGGCGCAGGCGCGCTGCGTTTCACCTTGCCACTGGCATTAGGCGTTATGTTCCTGGTGCTGCTTGTCGTTTTCAGTTATATCCAGACGATTTTGCATTACCCGGATGGCGGCGGCGCCTACACGGTTGCCAAAGACAACCTGGGGACGAATACGGCGTTGTTTGCCGCTTCGGCGCTGCTGATTGACTATATTTTGACGGTGGCGGTGTCGGTTTCTGCCGGCATTCGCGCTATCACCTCCGCCGTTCCCGGACTACATGACCACGCCGTGCCCATGGCCCTCATCGCCATCCTCCTCCTCACCTGGGTCAACCTGCGCGGCGTGCGCGAGAGCGGCACCATCTTCGCCCTGCCCACCTACGCCTTCGTCGGCGGCGTCCTGCTTACCGTAGGCGTGGGACTGCTCCGACTCACCGGCCTCTTTGGCCTGGCGGCCATGACCCCGCCCACCCACGACACCGCGATCACCGTTGTCCAATCCACCAGCCAGCTTGTTTTCATCTGGGTGCTGCTGCGCTCGTTTGCCGCGGGCTGTACCGCCCTGACGGGGATTGAGGCGATCAGCAACGGGGTGCAGGCGTTTAAGCCGCCGGAGCCAATCAACGCCGTCAAGACGATGGTCGCCATGGGCGTGATCGCCATGTCCCTGTTCGTAGGTATCACCTTCCTGGCGACGCACCTGGCCCTTGTGCCGCATCTGGAGGAAGGGGAGAGCATTCTCTCGCAGTTGGCGCGCACGGTGTGGACGGGCTTGCCCGCGGGACAAATTTTGTACTACTGGGTGCAGTTCTTTACGATGATGATTCTGGTGTTGGCGGCGAATACGGGGTATCAGGATTTCCCGCGTCTCAGTTCGTTTTTGGCGAAGGATGGTTATTTGCCACGCTGGATGCAGAATCGGGGGGATCGGTTGGTGTATAATGCCGGCATCGTCATCCTGGCAATCGTCGCTTCCATCATTGTCATCATCTTCCGCGCCGACGAAATCGCCATGCTCCCCCTCTATGCTCTCGGCGTCATGCTCAGCTTCTCCCTCTCGCAGGCCGGCATGTTCCGCCTCATGGGCCGCATCGGCCACCTCAAACCCGGCGAACACATCCGCACCAAAGTCACCACCATCCACTACGAAAGCGGCGCGCGTTGGAAACGCATCATGAACGCTGTTGGCGCCATTGTCACCGGCGTCGTTTTTGTTATTCTCGTTATCACCAAATTCGTGGAAGGCTCCTGGGTCGTGGCTTTGCTCATTCCCCTGTTTGTCTGGCTCTTCCGCATCATCAAAGGGCATTACGTCACGGTTGCCCACGATCTGAGTACCAAAGACCTCTCAATGGAAGATATGCACGCCATCGCCGACGTGGTGATCGTGCCATTGGGCGACGTTCATCGGGGTACGCTGCGTGCGCTGCGCTACGCGCGTCAGATCTCCAAAAATGTGCGCGCCGTCTGCATTACCACCAGCGTGTCCATGAAAGATCGCCTTTGTCGGCGCTGGGAGCGCTTCCCCTCGATCACGACGGGACTGGAACTGATAACGATTGATTACGAATATCGGGATATTCTCACGCCGCTGGTAGACTATATCAATGAGGTCACGAATGAGGAGTTCCCGGAGGCTCTGATCACGGTTGTCGTGCCTGAGTTCGTGCCTGACTCCTTCTGGGCGCAGTTGCTGCACAACCAGACGGCCAATATCTTGCGCGCGCGTCTGCGTGGTTCGGAGAATGTGGTGGTCATTGATGTGCCTTATCACGTTCGCAGCCACCATCCGGAAGCTATCGCTGCTCAGTTCGCGCACGAGGAACACGGTGCAGTGATGCCGGCAGCGGAGACCGCCCACACGGACACGCTCACGCACACAGACCTGCAGGAGACGCCGGAGGCGGAGTGAGGCCAATCCAGAAAAACATCGATCCGGAACAGGCGCGATCTTCTGGATTGGCTTGAGGCTTTGTAACTATTCACGTCTCCGAGAGATTGGACCAATTTTGTAGACATCAATAAGATTCAACCAGAGCAAATTGGTCCAATCTGGGCAGATGACCTGTATAGTCACGAGGCTTTTTCGGTAAGGAATAGGATCATGCAAATTCCGAAAAAGCCTGAGTGGCTGTCCGCAATTAAATGAGCGGAAATGGGCGGACAGCTTGTCAGTAACCGTCCGAAAAAATGTGAAGCTATTTTCAGGCGGTTACTAAGCAGATCAGGTGTGGCCGTCACCTTCCCGGAAACTGTCGAGCTTCCGGGAAGGTAAATACGTTCATGAGGGGGTAACGGATGATGGAAAAGAAGCGTATCGCCATTTGCACGGGCGGCGGGGACGCGCCCGGACTAAATGCGGTTATTCGCGCGGCCACCCTGGCCGCCTTGCAGCGGGGCTGGGAATGCCTGGGCATTCGTGACGGCTACAACGGCCTGCTCATGCCCGAAAACTATCCCGACGATGGCGGCCTCGTCACCCTGGATCGAGACCGGGTGCGCGGCATCACGCACCTGGGCGGAACCATCCTGGGAACGACGAATAAGGGCAACCCGTTCCACTATCCCGTGCGGCAAGCGGATGGCAGCTACGTGGAAACGGATCGGTCCGACGAAATCGTTGCCGCCTGCGCCCAGCACGAACTGGACGCCCTCATCTCCGTCGGCGGTGATGGTTCCATGAAGATTGCCTATGATCTGACGCAAAAGGGGCTGAACATCGTCGGCGTGCCCAAGACCATTGACAACGACCTGGACGGAACCGTGGTCACGTTCGGCTTCCAGACCGCCGTCAGCTTTGCCACGGAAGCGCTGGATCGTTTACATTCCACGGCCGCCGCGCACCGGCGCGTGATGGTCGTGGAAGTGATGGGGCGGCACGCCGGCTGGATCGCCCTTTTTGCCGGCGTCGCCGGCTCCGCCGACATCATTCTCATTCCCGAAATCCCGTACGACATCCACAAAGTTGTGCGGAAAGTTCAGGAACGGGAAGAAATGGGGCGCGCCTTTTCTATTGTCGTGGTAGCGGAAGGCGCGATGCCCCGTGGCGGAACCTATTCCACCATCGGCAAGGGCGTGGGGCAGGAAGAGCGATTGGGCGGGTTGGGGGAGAAATTAGCCAGGGAAATTGAGGCGTTGACGGGCAAAGAGACGCGCAGCGTCGTCCTCGGTCATTTGCTGCGCGGCGGCACGCCCATCTCTTACGACCGCCTGCTGTCGCTGCGTTTCGGCGCGGCGGCGGTGCGCGCCATTGCCGAAGGGCAGCGGGGCGTGATGGTGGCGTTGGACCCGCCCACGGTGAAGTACGTGCCGTTGGAGGAGTGTACGCGGCGCATGAAGCAGGTGCCGCTGGACAGCGACACCATGCTCACCGCCCGCGACCTGGGCATTTCTTTCGGCGATTGAGCCGGCGATAACGAACAAGGCAATCGGTAATCAGATCCGCTCAGAGCAACCAAGAGCGTGTCATCCTTCTTCAGGGTCAGGATGACACGCTCTTTTTTTTCTGCTGTTGCCTTCCGCGCCTAAGTAACCGTCCGAAAACAACTTCACGTTTTCATCGGACGGTTACTGACAAGCTGTCCGCACATTTCCGCTAAATTAATTGCGGACAGCCACTAATTGTCAATGCAACTGGTGACGTGGAAGTTGTCGACGCGCAGTTCCGCCTGGTTGGGCACGAAGACATCGGGCGGCGTCATGGCGACACCCACGATGGATGGGCTGTTCAGGTTTGGATCGTAAACGGTATCGAGTTCGACGCCATTGATTTCCAGGGTGAATACGTCCCCTTCCAACGTCACCTTCAGGTGATTGAACTCATTGCCGGGAATGATGGCGGTTGAGGTGGTGGGCAGGACGAGGAACGTTAACTCGCTGCTCTGGATGTTGTATTTCAGCACGCCATATTTTTGATAATAGTCGGCATAGTCGGGGTCAGGATTGGCGTAGATGCCAAATAGATACCCTTCTGACTGATCCGGTTTGGTGCTAAAGACGATGCCGCCGACGGAGACGCCAGGATCGCCCGTCCAACGGATGTCGGTTTCCACCACGTAATCGGTGCGGCTGTTGGTGGGCGCGAAGAAGACGTAGTAGGGGGCGTTGGTGTCGATTTCCTTGGGCGCAATGCGGTAGAGGCCGTTGCCGTTGGCGGTCAGATATTGGGTTTTGACCCAGTTGTCATCGACGATGGGCCAGCCGCTGGCGGGGTCGTCGAAAGTGTCGAAGAAGCCGGGATCGACGCAGCCTGTTTTGCTCGCGTAGGGCAGATAAGCGCCGGGGAGCAAGTCCACCGCCGACGCGGGGGTGGCGGGGCGGTTTGCCAGGCTGATGATGCCGATGCTCAAGAAGCCGAGGAGCATCAGGATAGGCCATAGTTTAGATAGTGCTTTGCTCATTATTTCCATCTCCAGTAATGTGACTTTCCCCGTTGGGTGGTCAAGTGGGTCCTCATCCCTCCCTCCCACACGCACGCCTGATGAGGTACATCCGTAATGTACCTTAATGCCCTGGATTCTGGCAAATGCCGGCACGTTCAAATGAGAAATCCGTGGGCGAAAAGAAAAAAGCCCGTATTTGCCGGCAAATACGGGCCATCCTCCCGACATCGTGTGCCGGCAAAACTACAACAAAAGCTGGAGCGGCGTTTCCATCAGGCCCTTAAAACGCTGCAAATAGCGCGCCGCCTCCACGCCATCCGTTACCCGGTGGTCGGCGGAGAGCGTCACCTTCATGCGTAGCCCTACCGTCAACTGCCCATCAACCACCACAGGAACCTGCCGCGCCGTGCCCACTGCCAGGATGGCCGCTTCGGGCGGATTGATGATGGCCACGAAGTGGTCCACGTCAAAGCCGCCCAGGTTGCTGATAGTGAATGTGCCACCTGTGACGTCGTCGGGAGAGATTTTGCCGGCACGTGCCCGCGCAATCATCCCCTTATTATCCGCCGCCACCCGTGCCAGCGGCGTCACGTCCGTATTCTGCTGCACCACCGTCAACAGCCCGCCTTCGACGGCAACCGCGCTGCCCACGTTGATCCGCTGATGGCGTACCAGCGTCGTCCCGTTGAAGCTGGCATTCAAGTTGGGGAAATCACGCAGCGCCAGCGCCGCCGCCTTCACAATCATGTCATTAACCGTCACCTTGCCATCTTCCGGCAGCAGGGCGTTGATCTGGGCGCGCAAGTCCAGCGCGGCTTGCATGTCCACTTCCGAAGTCACGTAGAAATGGGGCACGCTTGTTTTGCTTTCCGCCATGCGGCGAGCAATGGCCTGGCGCAGGCGTGTCAGCGGGATTTCCTCTGTTTCGGGGCCGGTGGGGATAGGCGTGGTGGGGGGGGGTGCGACGGCTGCCGCCTGCAAAAACGACTCCACATCCCGCTTACGGATGCGACCATCAGGACCGCTACCGCCGACTTGCTGCAAATCCACCTGATGTTCCCGCGCAATGCGCCGCGCCACCGGGCTGGCCTTCACGCCGCCGGGGAATTCCGCGCTCACCGGCGCAGCAGACGCCACCGCCGCCGCCGGAGCCGCTTCTGGCGCCGGCGTTTCCGCCGCGGCGGGCGTTTTCCGCGCCTCTGGCGGCGCGCCGACCAGGCCGGAAACATCCTCGCCCGCCGCGCCCACCACGGCCAGATTCGCCCCTACGGGCACAACATCGCCCGCCGCCGCCAACGTTTGCAGCAGCACGCCCGACACCTGCGCTTCCAGCTCCAATGTGGCCTTGTCGGACTCAATCTCTGCGACCACGTCCCCTTTATTGACGGCGTCACCGACTTCCTTCAACCACCCGACCAGCACACCCTCGCGCATATCGAAGCCCAACTTGGGCATGACAATAAATTCCGCCATTACAAAATCTCCTTCACCGCGGCCACCACGCGGTCGGCATTGATCAAGGCCGATTGTTCCAGTTCCCGCGAATACGGCAGCGGCACTTCCAACTGCGCCACGCGCTTCACCGGCGCGTCCAGGTAGTCAAACCCTTCTTCCTGAATACGCGCGGCGATTTCCGCGCCGATGCCATAGGAGCGGTACCCTTCTTCAACCACAACCGCTTTGAACGTTTTCTGGAAGGATTTCAGCACCGGCCCCATGTCCAACGGGCGCAGCGTGCGCAAATCAACCACTTCCGCTTCGATTCCTTCTTGCGCCAGTTTGTTGGCCGCCTCCAGCGCCACTTGCAAACCCTGCGAGTAAGCCACAATGGTCACGTCGGAGCCTTCCCGCTTCACGTCGGAGACGCCAATGGGCACAACGTAGTCCCCATCGGGCACTTCGTCTCGAATCTGGTAGAGGGTGTGGTGTTCAATGAAGAGGACGGGATCATCGCTGCGGATGGACGCTTTCAGCAGCCCTTTGGCATCGTAGGCCGTGGCCGGAGAGACCACTTTCAAGCCCGGAAAGTGCGCGAAGATCACGTCGGGCGTGTGGCTGTGCGTGGCCCCAAGCTGACGCCCGCCGCCGCCGGGAGCGCGAAAAACGACGGGGCATTTGATCTGTCCGCCAAACATGTAGTGCACTTTGGCCGCGTGATTGATGATGGCGTCAAAGGCCACGAAGGCGAAGTTGATGGTCATGAATTCGGCGACGGGGCGCAGCCCGTTCATGGCCGCGCCGGCTGCCGCGCCGCCAATGACCATTTCCGAAATGGGTGTGTCGCGCACGCGCCGCGCCCCAAATTCGTCGTAGAAACCGCGTGTGACCGCGTATGTGCCGCCCCAAACCCCCACTTCTTCGCCCATGATGAAAACGGTGTCGTCCCGCTGCATTTCTTCACGCAGGGCGTCGGTAATTGCCTGTCTCATTGTTATGCGAGCCATTGTACGCTTCCTTATTATGTCTGTTGTGTCAGGCGTCTACGTAGATGTCGGTGAAGAGGTCTTCCGGTGCGGGGAATGGTGATTCCTCGGAAAAACGAACGCTCTCTTCGATTTCCTCATCGACGGCTTTGTCAATGGCTTCCAGTTCCGCGCGGTCGGCGACTTTTTCTGCGAGCATGTGGCGCTCCAGGACGCCAATGGGGTCATCCTCGCGCCACTTTTCTACTTCGTCTTTGGTCCGATACCGTAGTGGGTCGCCCATGCTGTGCCCCTCGAAGCGGTAGGTGGTCATCTCCAAAAAGTAGGGGCCGTTGCCGCCGCGGACGCTGGCGAGGGCTTTGGCCGTGGCTTGATACACATCGTACACGTTCATGCCGTTGACTTGTTCTGCCGGCATTCCATAAGCAGCCCCCCGTGTCACCATATCCGGAGCCGCCGAGGCCCGCGCCACCGCCGTGCCCATGCCATACTGATTGTTCTCTACAATGAACACAACCGGCAAATCCCATACCCCCGCCAGATTCAGCGATTCGTGGAAATAACCGATATTCGTCGAACCATCCCCCATGTACACCAGCACCGCCGCGTCCGTTCCCTTGTACTGCTCCGCCAGCGCGATCCCCACCGCCAAAGGCACATGGCCGCCGACCACAGCGTAGCCGCCCCAATAACGACGGGGCACATCCGCCAGGTGCATGGAGCCGCCTTTGCCCTTGCTCACGCCGGTGGCCTTACCCAGCAGTTCCGCCATCACCCGGTTGGTGGGGGAACCGACCGCCAGCGCGTGCCCGTGGTCGCGGTACGCCGTCATGACGTGATCGTTATCCTGGCGCGCGGCAATCGAACCGACCGCCACCGCTTCCTGGCCTATGTACAAGTGCAGGAAACCGCCAATTTTGCCCAGTTGGTACAGTTCGGCGCATTTCTGCTCAAACCGACGAATGAGGACCATCTGGCGATACCACTCAAGTTGAATCGCTTTATCCATGAAAATCTCCTTTTAACGCTGCGGATGCCATTTTGTTACAGCCCTGACAATGGGAGCAGCAGCGAGGTTGCCGATGAGTCGCAGACTGACGATGGGCAAGCGCGAAGTGGCCTCGTTAGTTTGCGGAGCGGTAGGTCGTTTTGTTGTGTTTCCGCTCTTGAGCAGAGCCGCCAGGCACGGGCATGGTGCAGCCGGGCAGCGTGCTGACGGTCTGCCTACTCTAGGAACCCCGTTGGGAAGTGTTGGTTACAGGTGGATTTGGCAGCATAAGAGCGCATCCGTTTACAAGGCCTTTGCCGAGAAATGGCGGATGCGCGGAAAGGGTTCTTACTTGGGAACGGGGATTCAATAAGACAACGAAGTTGTTTCCTTACCGTTCCGGCAAACTGACGAGGCCATTCCGCACTTTATTTCATCGTCAGTCCTTATCGAATAGTCCACGGTTAATTTTACGCGAACCCTAGTATGCCTTCCGTTTAGTTTAGCAAAGTTGAGCGACGATGACGAATATCCTCCTGGTGGCGAATTGGGAATTGCCGGCGTGGTGGTGGAACATATGCCGGCATTCCCCACATGCACCACCACACCCGGACGGCGGACGCGGAGGCCAACGCTGGTGCAAGCCTCCGCCTTCGATTTCCGCCCTCTCCGCTCACAAGGAGGCTTGCAATTGCCCGCCTTCGCTCATAAAATATATCCATCATTTCACTGACTACGAGGAAACAATGGAACAATTACAACAAGCCTTGCAGGCGGCTCAAAGCGAACTTGACCCCCAGTTTAAGACACTGCGCGGCATTATCAGTGCCCTGAAAACGGCGACACGCCTGGCCAATGACGAAAAGGCGGACGCCATTCCCATGCACAAAGCGTTGATGAAGTTGGAGGCAGCGGCTGCCGGCATCTCCAACCCCACCCTGGACACCGCCGTCGCCACCTTCGCCGCCGCCACGCAGACGGCGCTCGACAACCTTGCCTACGACTTCGCCCGCGACCTGCGCGAAGCCTTCCTCGCCCGTGGTGAAACCGTCGATGGCCGCCCCCCCCTTCTGGGCATCGGCCCCTTCACCTTCAAAATCGACATCGCCGCCCGCAAAGGGCAGTGGTTCTACGGTCGAGAACCCCTCACCGGCATGATCCCCCTCTCCCTCAAGGGCATCATGCAGCATTACGACCGCCAGATGAAGCGCATTAACGAGCGCGACCTGGACGCCGAGGCCTTTCTCCAGGAGCTATTCAAAGCGTGGCAAACGCGCGCCAACAAACGCTCCCGCGCTCCTGTCGGCGGTCGCATCAACATCATTGAGCTGTACGCCGAATTCACCATGGGGCGGCAAAATGCCCGCTTCTGGAACGCACCCTCCCGCAGCACGTTCAAAGATTACGAGCGCGAGCTATTTGTGCGCGATCTGGTCTTGCTGCGCCAGTCTGGCCTCACCAGTCTGACGGTCGATGACAAGACGTGGGAAATTCGGCTAGGCGTGGCCACCAAGAGCCAGGCGGAACAGGCCAGCCGCAGCATGTGGCTGCCCGCTGTGGGCTTCGATGGCGAGTATTACAGCGACATCATTTTTGAGAGCATGTAGGTGTTACGATAATTCCATGAATGAAACTTCTCTTACGCAGCCGCTTGCACGCCACATCGTGGAAACGTTGGGCAGTTATGGGACGCCGCCGCCACGGGGAATTCAGCATTTTAATGCCGGCAATCAATCCATCCTCGACGCCCTGGACGAATTCTACCTCTCCTCCTACCTGCAAGATGGCGGAGCCGCCTACAAAATGGTCGTCGGCGACTACGGCAGCGGCAAATCCCACTTCCTCTACTGCCTGCGCGACATCGCCTGGGCGCGCAACTTCGCCGTCGTCAAAGTAGACCTTAGCCCCATCGAAACCCCCTACAACGACCAGAAAAAGGTTTACGAAGCCGTCGTCCAAAACATCATCTGGCACGAATCCGACGAAATCAGCAGCGACGAAACAGGACTCACCCGTTTCCTCGAAGGCACGCTTCTGCGCGTCATCGACGGCAACCTCAGCCTGGAAACCCTGCAAAATCCCCTCTATCGCGGCCTGGTGGACACCCTCGAAGCCACGTCCATAGACAGCCCCGCCTATCAGGCCGCCGTCCTCGGCTACTTCGACAGCCTCATTCGGGACAACGAAGAACGCCTGGACTCACTCAGCCGCTGGCTCATGGGCGAAACTACCACCCCCGCGGACACTAAAGTGCTGCGCGAAGTCGGCGTCACCGGCAAAATCAACCGCCCCAACGCCTTCCGCATGTTGCGCTCCCTCTGCCAGATCATCCGTGCCCTCTCCTTCAGCGGCCTCATCCTCCTCTTTGACGAAGTAGACCGCATGGCCAGCGTCGGCGGCAAGGCGGAAAAGCTGGCGACGGACACCCTGCGCGAAGTCATTGACCGCACCCGCGACGACTTGCCCGGAGCCATGTTCGTCTACGCCGTGCCGCCGCAGTTCATCAACGACATCATCCCCAAATATCCCGCTTTGCAGCAGCGCGTGCGCGCTCCAGGACGCTTCAGCCGCGCCAACCACTTCAGCCCCCTCATCAGCCTGGACCATCTCGACCTCAGTGAAGATGACCTGATGCAGACCATTGGCGAAAAGCTGGTCCCCATTTTTGAAACCGCCTACGCCGTCACCCTCGACCATACGATCCAGCGCGCCAATGCCGTTATCCTGGCGAACGTCTCCCGCGATGTCTTTCTGGACATCAGTCATCGCCGCCTGTTCGTCAAATCCTTCGTCGTGGAACTCTCCCGCCAACACTTCGGCCAGGAGCATACCATCACCGAAGCGGAAGCCCAGGCGCTGCTGCGCGGCCAGGCCGAGGAACTCTCCGGCGGCGAGACGCCCCCCTACTAATCATCCCGGAAACCCGGTTTTTTAGAAAAACCGGGTTTCTTTTGGTTCGGAACTATATGATTGGCGACCGTGTTGAACACCCTCAATTTGGATCGGGCCAGATCGTGGCCGAATACCGCAACGGCACGGAGTGGCTGGTGCGTTTTGAAAGTGGCTTTCGCTTTCGCCGTCCCCGTCATGAGTTTGAATCTGACGGTTCCCCCGCCGAGGCGAAAACACCAGACCTGGGAATGCTATTTCAGCCTCCAGACCCCATGCCCCCCGACCGCCTACAGGCGCGCCAACTCATCGAATCGCTGCGCATGGGCATCGCCCCCGCCCAACACGTCGCCGAACTCACCGTAGACTTGAGAAAAGAACGCGACAGCGTTATTCACGGCCTGAACCAGGCGCACCAGCAAGGGGGAGCCGTGCGCGCCGTCATTGGCGAATATGGCTTCGGCAAAAGCCACCTGGTGGAACTGACCGCGCAGGAGGCGTTGGCGCGGGACTTCCTCGTGGCCACGGTCAGCCTGGACCTGCTGGAATTGCCGCCGCATCGCGCCTTCGACATTTACCGCGAAGCGATGCAGCACATTCGCTATCCCGACACCGACGAGCGCGGATTGTCGCCCTTGCTCACGAAAACGACCAATCCCGGGCGCGTAGTGACGCAACTGGCGGAAATATCTCCTGCCGGGCTTGATCCGCTGGTCATTGGGCTGCAAGCGATTGCCAACACCACGTCTTCCCGCCAGCGCAAGGCGTGGATGTACTGGCTCATGGGCGGGCGGCGCGTCAAGACGATGAACAAAGGGCTGCCGCGCGGCGTGAAATTCCCCAGCATCTACAAGGTCGGCCACAACGCGCGCCAGATCGCCTACTTGTTCACGGGCGTCAGCGTCCTTGCGCGACTTGCCGGCTACAGCGGCGTCTGCCTGCTCGTGGACGAGGCAGAGAGTTATTCGCTGCTGCGCCCTTACCAGCGACCCAAAGCCGATTTATTCTTTCGCGCCATCATCTACGCCGCCCTGCGCCAGCAGCAGGCTCGCATTAGCGCCGATGAGTTCCCGCAACATCGCTGGCGCAATTATCCCATGGCCTACGACGAGGGGCAGTCGCTCTTTTTCCTCTTCACCGTCACGCGCAGCGACAATCGCCTGGCTCTGACCGATTGGCTGCCGGAGGAGGCTATCTTTAATCTGGAGCCGGGCGCGGAGCCGCAGGAAATGGGGCAGTTTTTGCAGCGCATCCTCACCTACCATGCGCAGGCATACGGCTACGAGCCTGGGGAGCGGCAGGGACAGGTGCGGCGCGGGGCCGCCGAACACCTGGCGCAGGGTCTGCGTCATGGTCGCCTCTCCATGCGCAGCGTGGTGCGCCTGGCCGTGGAACTGTTCGACCTCCTGTACCTCTACCCCGATTACGACGTCGCCACGCTGCTGGAGGAGCTGCACACTCAGATACAATAACAATATCCAACCGCGTATCAGGTACGAGATCATGAGTAATGTAATGTCGAATGGTGAAATTGAATTTAGTGATGGCAAGACGGAACGGATTACAGGGCAATTATTAAATCAAGAATGGGAAGTCCAAGCGCAACACGCTCTTTACCATGAACTAGGCACTTTCTATAACCCACTCCAGAAATTCCCAGGAGCATATTTTGATGCTAATGGTTATATTCTATTCCAAACAGAAGAAGAATATACTCATAACCCTGCTCTTCAAATTGGTAAAAGAGTCAATATACCAAGTGGAATAGGCTCTATTCCAGGTTATATTCAAGCCTCAACCCGAATTGTAGATGACGAAGACACACAAGAGGCTGAAACCTTTGAAAGCGGTTCTATTTATCCTTATGACATGCCAAAGGAAGTAGACATACGGGAAGATCCACATTCGGTTTTTGAGTGGTTAAGGAAGTTGAAACGAGAGCTTTTAATTATTGATCCTGAATTTCAACGCAAATTAGTGTGGAAACCAAAGCAGAAGTCGTTGTTTATTGAATCGGTTCTACTAAACATCCCATTGCCTCCTTTATATGTTAATCAATCCGTGAGCGGCCAATATATTATTGTTGATGGCTTGCAACGGACTTCGACACTACAGGAATTCGTGAATAATGAATTTGCTCTAAGTGAACTGCGTGTTCTGAAAGACCTGAATAATTGTACTTTTAACAAACTAAACGCTGAGTATCAAACTAAAATAGAGGACAGAAAACTTCTCATATATGTAATAAAACCATCAGTGCCTTTGCAAATGGTTTATGATATTTTCCATAGAATTAATACTGGTGGTACTCAATTGACTCGCCAGGAAATCAGGAACTGCTTCTATATTGGCCCCGCAACTAGACTTCTCAAGGAACTCGCGGAGCATGAAACGTTCCGAAAAGCTATTGACAATGGTATTGCCTCTACAAGAATGAAAGATCGCGAAGCTGTTTTGCGATTCCTTGCTTTTCGGATTCTTGACTATAAGAACGATTACAACAATGATATGGACGCCTTTTTAGGTGCAGCTATGGAACGAATGAACAAAATGACTGATGGGGAACTAAATCATTTGCGAGAGGAATTTGAAGAGGCCATGTCTCTTACATATGATTTTTTTGGGTTTAAGAACTTCCGTTTACCAACTGATACTACGAGAGGAAGAATAAATATTGCCATTTTGGAATCCGTTGCCTGCTTCTTTGCTGAAAAATCTAAGTCATTCTTACAATCCAATAAAGAGAAGATACAACGAAATTTCGATGCTTTGCTTTCTAATCCTGACTATGTGGATGCCGTTCGAATTTCGACAGGTGATACAAGGCGAGTTATTCGCAGGTTCAATTTGACGCAAAAAATACTGGGGACAGTTTGATGTTAAAGGAAATCAGCTTGCAAAATTTCAAATGTTTCGAAAAGGAAACATTGATTCCGTTTAGCAATTTTAACTTGCTTACAGGTATAAATGGGCGTGGTAAGTCTACTTCATTGCAGGCTTTGCTATTGATGCGCCAATCGATAGAACACAATCGAGCCATTGACAGGTTGATTTTTAATGGTAGTTGCGTGGATCTGGGGAACTTCAACGATGTTCGTAACAGCAATATCTCACAGAGAAATGCTGTAGAAATCAAGTTTTGTTTTGATGGTGTCCAGCTTCACTATCATTTATATGAAAATGAAGCTGATGAAATGAGTATGCAAATACATAAGGTGATAATTTCAGAAGTCTCAGATGATCCCAGAATTTACATTGAAACAGGACTGCAAGCTGGAGAACATGTTCTTCAACCCCACAATAACCCACTCCTGTGGCAAGACCTTATTCCTCGCAATATTCATACAGGAACCAATTCCCAATCAACCTCTTTAACCCCTTTGGATAACCAAATCAATTTTGCCAGGATTCACTATGTTTCTGCTGATCGTATTGGTCCGCGTGATTTCTACCCTAAACAAAGTTTTGCCGATTTCCCAAACGTAGGACGACGGGGAGAATATGCTCCCTACTTACTATACCAAATGAGAGACAATCGAGTACATGAGGATATTTGTCATGATAAAGGTGCAACTCCCACATTACTTGACCAAACCCAGGCTTGGCTAAGTCAAATATTTGATGGAGCCAGGATTAGTCTGATACCAACTGAAGCAAATCTGGTTTTGCTTACATTGCGTGCCGACGAATTACCTACAAAAGGGTACAAACCAGCAAACGTGGGTTTTGGTTATAGCTACGCATTACCTATTATAGTATCAGGTCTAATAGCACGACCTGGAGAAATGCTTATAGTGGAAAACCCAGAGGCACATTTACATCCCTTTGCACAATCGCAGATTATTCAATTTTTGACTCGCTTAAGTGGGACAGGTGTTCAGGTTTTTGTTGAAACGCACAGTGATCATATTTTGAATGCTGTCAGATTATCAGTTTTGGATAAGTTTCTTACATCTCAAATGACGAATGTACTGTTTTTTGCTGGTCATGAAACACCTTCAGTAACACAAATTCCTGTTGGTAATGATGGCAGTATTGAGAATTGGCCAAATGATTTCTTTGATCAATTGGATAAAGATTTTTCTCGTTTGTTCGGATAAGATATGGAAGTTTTCATAAATGAGTGTTCTTTACACAGACAGTTTGCAACACAAGATGACTTTGAGATAGCGTTGAGGATTTTCTTCCAGGTTGTTGATCGACTTCGCACAGTAGAACATCAATTTTACCAACGCAGTGATCTGTTGCATGTTTACCAAGCAACAAGAAATAAAACGTTTATCGCGAGTTTGAACGGTGTTAAAAGGAAAGATCTGCGAATAAGCGTAAGGAACGTTCTCAATAACAAGTTAAATGTACGTGACTGGACCCAAGAAAGAGTGCATTCTTCAGAAGATATATTCCTATGCATGCAAGAGCTTGTTACGGACACGAGCATAGCTGAGTTAGGAGAACGTATTCTCTGTGGAATGACTCAACATGGGCTTTTGATAAATCTTCCAGAATCGAGGTTTGCTAGTGAAACCTCGCTCACAATTGATAAAAATGGAGACTCTCTTACCAACATTGATTGTGTCGATCATAAAGAGGCTCTAGAAAGGTGGCTTGAAGAAACGTTTCGGATAAGTCGGCGAGAATATAGTGTTCTCTCGAATACACCTCCTTTAGATTTTCAAACAATTCTAAGAAACAGCAACCGTTTTGATAGGACACAGTTGCCCCGTCAGGGGGGGCGTATACTTTACCGAGAAAAAAGTACGGGATACATTTGGTATGTCGATAACTTACATGTGGGGAATGCAGCACATTTTGAAGTCTTCGATCGCAATGGTCGCAATCATTTAGGGGAGGCAGATCTTGCGGGTACTCTTGATCATTCAAAGCGTGATCCGAACAAAAGGCTCAATGTGTGATTTGTGTGCGCTGATATTTTGGAGGCGCGGGAGGTAAAGAAGCGAATCCCGCGTGCATGGCCGTTGTTTTTTGCCCGCTTTGGGCAGTTTACGCCTGTGCAGCAGCAGGCGATCCCGCCGATTCTGGGGGGGCGGGATGCGTTGGTGGTGGCGGCGACGGCGTCGGGGAAGACGGAGGCGGTGATTGCGCCGCTGTTGGAGCGGTATTGGCCGCGGCTGCACGAGCCTGGCCTGACTATTCTCTACATCTGCCCCACGCGGGCGTTGGTGCGGGATTTGTATGAACGGCTGCGACCGGCGCTGACGGATGCCGGCATTTCCCTCACCATGAAAACGGGAGATACAGGTCCGGTGGATGCCAAAAATGCCGGCATCCTCCTCACCACCCCCGAATCCACCGACGCCCTCCTCACCCGCGACCCACGCGCCTTCATCACCCTGCAAGCCATCGTCCTCGACGAAATTCACCTGCTGGACAACACCCCACGCGGCGACCACACGCGCTGCCTGCTGCCACGCATTGAGCGCATTCGCGCCTACGCCCAACCAGACGCGCCGCCACTACAACGCATCGCCCTTTCCGCCACCGTTGCCGATCCCCAGGGCATCGCCGGCCGTTATTTGCAATCGGGCGTCATCATCAACGTCCCCGGCGGGCGCGCCATCCGGGCGGAAATTCGCCCTTTGTATGGGCTGGACGAACTGGCGCAGGCGTTGGGTCGGCGGGCCAACTTCAAATCCCTGCTATTTTGCAACTCGCGAGACGAGGTGGAGGAGACGGCGGCCTATTTACGCCGGCATTTGCCACACCATGCCGAGGTTTTTGTTCATTATGGCAACCTGGATGCCGGCATGAGGCAGGAAGTCGAAGACCGGTTCGCGGCGGCGGCGGTGGCGGTGTGCGTGGCCACCAGCACGCTGGAGTTGGGGATTGACATTGGCAGCGTAGACGATGTGGTTCTGTTGGGCGCGCCGCCGGATTTGACCTCTTTCTTGCAGCGGATAGGGCGCGGCGGGCGGCGGGCGGCGGAGACGCAAGTGCTGTGTATGCCACGTTCGCCGGGCGAGTGGGCGCGTTTCGAGGCATTATTGACACTGGCGGGCGGCGAATGGCGGGTGGCGGGCGGTCCGTGGCAGCATTTTGTGGATGATCGTCCGCCATCGGATGTGACGCCTTATGGTTTCCGTCCATCGGTGCTGGCACAGCAGGTTTTTAGCCTGCTGAAGCAAAGCCCGACGGGGAGCGTGCGCCTGGCGGATGTGCGCCGCATCGCGCCGAAGGAGGTGAGTAGCAAGGCGGTGGGGGAAATTATCTCGCAGTTGACGTGGGCGGGCTATTTGCAGACGGGGCGCATGGGGGAGTGGCGGCCTGGGGAGAAGTTGCAGGAGTTGATCGACCGACATGAGATTTATGGGAATATTGGGACGGATGTGATGCCGGCATTTGCCATTGACGCCTTCTCCGGGAAAACCATCGGTCAGACGGAACGCAGCTACGAAAAAGGCAGCGTCCTCCTCCTCGGCGGCAAAGCGATGCAGGTCGTCTGGAACGAGGGTCGCCGCTTCGGTCTCGCCCCCGCGCCCGCGCACAGCCAACCGGACGACATCCTGCGCTTCCAAAAATCTTACGCCGCCGTCCCCTTCAACATTACGCAGACGGTCGCCGCGCTGCTGGGCATTCCGCGCGGCACTCTCGTCACGCTGGCGGCGGCGGAAGGGACCTGGCTGTTTCACTTTTGGGGTACGGTGTGGGGGATGCTGCTGGCGGACATCCTGCTGCAGGCGGGCTTGTCGGCGGAACACGTCAATGAGTATGCCTTATTCCTGCGGCGACCGCTGACGCAGCTTCCGCCGTGGTCGGCGACGGCGGCGCGGCAGGCGGCGCGGGACGTGAGCGCGCGCCTGGTGAACCATCTGCAATTGGGGCGTTTTCATGCGCTTTTGCCGGCACAAATCGCCCAATCCGCCATCACGCAACTCCTAAATCTGGAGCGGATGGCGGAGGTTTATGCGGCGGGGGTGGTGCGGACAATGCCGGCAATCGACGAGCAACTCACGGCCCTATCCTGAAAATAGACAACATAAGTCTCAAACCAACTTTGACATCAACACGTTCGGCGAAGCGGCGGGCGTTTTGCCACGGCGTCAACCGCCCACGACGCGCAACACCAACAAGAAAAGGCAAACGCCAAGCATGCCCAGAGCCAGACCGACGGCAGCCGTGGCGCGGGCGCGCTCCTTGTTGAAAAGCCCCGCCGCGCCCAGGCCAAAGCCTAGCAGCCCCAGAAAAGCACTGGTCGCGCCGCAAACGAACAGGGGCACGGCCAGCAGTTGCAGCCATCCTTGCCGCGCGCCTAACAGGGCGCATAGGCCCGTCGCAAAAACCAGCGCCGTGGAAGCAATGCCCAGGCGCAAACTGGTGTCGCCTAAAACGTTTGGTTGCGAAGAAGGGGGATGCTCATTCATCTGATTTTCCTTTGCGCGAAGGCGGTGGGACGGAATCATTTTGGCGGGAAGAATGCCGGCATACAATAACACAATTGACGCCCTTCTCGAAAAAAGCGACCGACCCATAGAAACACGCTATAATCCCCTCCATGAGTTTCACGCCCTCGGAACACATCCAACAAATCCTCGACAACCTGCCCACCGTAGCCGGCGTCTACCTGCACAAGGATCGAAACGGCAAGATCATCTACGTGGGCAAATCCGTCAACCTGCGCCAGCGCGTGCGCTCCTACTTCCAAAACAGCGTTGACAACCCCAAGACCCAACGCCTGCGTCAGGAGATAGCGGACATCGAAATCATCACCACGGACAGCGAACTGGAAGCGCTGCTGCTGGAGATGACGCTGATCAAAAAACACCGCCCCCGTTACAACGCCATCCTCAAAGACGACAAGCGGTATCCCTACATCAAAGTCCACTGGCAAGACCCCTACCCCAAAGTGACCGTCACGCGGCGCATGTTGCGCGATGGCGCGCGCTACTTTGGTCCCTACACCTCCGTGTGGGCCGTGCAGCAGACGCTAGAAATGCTGCGCCGCATCTTCCCCTACCTCACCTGCGACCGCGCCATCACCGGCCAGGATGAACGCGCCTGCCTCTATTTCGACATCAAGTTGTGCGGCGGCCCCTGCATTGGCGCGGCCAGCCAGGCGGAATACCGTCACATGATCCAGCAGTTAATGGACTTCCTCAATGGCCGCTCCGACCACATCACCAAGGAAGTGGAACGGAAAATGACGCGCGCCGCCGAATCGCTGGACTTCGAGAAGGCCGCGCTCTATCGGGATCAGCTAAAAGCGATTCAGCAGGTGGTCGCCAAACAAAAAGTCATCGCCGCCGCCAACACGGACCAGGACGTGATCGCCTTTGCCCGCGAACAGGGGGACGCCTGCGTGCAGATATTTTTCATTCGCCACGGCAAGCTCATCGGGCGCGAATACTTCTTGCTCGAAGGCACGGACGACGAAGCGGATGGGGATATCCTGCACGACTTTCTCACGCAATTCTACGATGAGGCGGCGCACGTACCCAAAGAGGTGCTGCTGCCCAACGAAGTGGATGAGGCGCGCATAATTGAGCAGTGGCTGCGCCAGAAGCGGGGCACGAAAGTCTCTATTCAGGTGCCCCAGCGAGGCAAAAAGCGGGAACTGGTGCAAATGGCCGCGAAGAATGCGGTGGATACGTTGGGGACTCTGCGGCAACAGTGGGCGGCGGATCGCTCCAAACATGTGCAGGCTATCAGTGAACTGCAAGAGGCGCTCAATCTGCCCACGCCCCCCGCGCGCATCGAATGTTATGACATCAGCCACACGCAGGGACGGTTTCCCGTTGGCTCCATGGTGGTGTTTGTGCAGGGCGCACCGCGCAAGAGCGACTATCGCCGTTTTAATGTGCAGACGGTGGGCAATGATGATTACGGGGCGATGAAGGAGGTGCTGACGCGCCGCTTTCAACGTTACATGGATGCCGGCACGGGCGAACTACACGACCCCGCCCAAATTGGACAACCGCGCCAGGAAACCGCCTGGGCCATCCTGCCGGATTTGCTGATAGTGGACGGCGGAAAAGGGCAGTTAGCCATGGCCGTAGAAGTCTTGCAAGCGTTTGGGCTGCAAGACGCAGTACCCGTAGCCGGGCTGGCGAAGCAGGAAGAGGAACTTTTCCTGCCCGGCCAGCCTACAGGCGTTTATCTTTCCCGCCGCTCGCAGGCGCTCTACCTGGTGCAGCGAGTGCGAGACGAAGCGCACCGTTTCGCCAACGAGGGGCATCGCAAGCGGCGGGGAAAGGCAGGAGTGGCTTCCATCCTGGACAGCATCCCTGGCGTGGGGCCACAGCGGCGCAAACTGCTGCTAGAGCAGTTTGGCTCGCTGGAGGATATTCGCCAGGCCACCGTGGAAGAACTCGCCTCCGTTCCCGGCGTCCCCTACGCCGTCGCCGAAGCCATCAAAGCCCACCTGGCCTGAACCGACGAAAACCGTACGTGAGAGGTAACTATTCACGTCTCCGAGAGATTGGACCAATTTTGTAGACATCAACAGGATTTAACCAGAGCAAATTGGTCCAATCTGGGCAGATGACCTGTACAGTCACTCTTCGAGATTTTTATCGTCCGCGGCAGCCGGAGTTGTATGACAGGGGGCTATCTCGTCCGGTCAATTGGACCAGATGACCGGCGCACCACATCAAGACTACAAAAAAACGCACGGCGCATCTTTCTCGCCTGTCCACGCACAGTGCGGACTCTATGCGATGCAATATCTCTCGAATCTGTCTAGACTCAACGCTGCAATAATTTCACTCCTGCTACAATCATCATGACAATCCCGAGAATGACCAGGAATAACACTAATATCTCTCCCAATGGATCCAGAAACCCATAGTACCAGCGATTGGATGTCGAGAGGTCAGCAATAAAGGAAGGTAAGGTAAGAACTGCCAGACTGAAGGTAAGACCTCCAAATATGACCGATAGCCATAAAGCAAGTTCGTTAAGTTTTTGCGATTCTAATTGCAGACGCCCTTCGTTGCTGCGCTCAATCAGGTTACTGAGGTCGGCCAGGTTTGCCTCCGCGCTGGACAAGATCGAAGGAACGCCAGTTTGCTCCATGAAATGCGCAAGCTTGTTTACCGCGTAGTTCGCCTGGGCAATAGCCCAGGGAGACGTGATAGTCCGCAAATGAGAGAGCAGTCGAGTTACGTTTGCCGCCTCCGTATCGAACTCCAAGAGTTGTTGCGCATCAGGATACACACCATTGTCCCGCAAGACAGGCAGCGCCTTGCCAAGACAGGCGGACGTCATGTGCTGCGCCAACTGCGCCAGTAATCTGATTTCCACGCCAAACTCCAATGCGCGCAGCACACACTCCCAATAATATGCATAATCCATATGGTGGGCGGAGAAAACCACTTGTTGTCCGGTTCGTGGCATATAGGGATAGATAATGGTGCTTTGGTCGGTAATAATGCACATCTCATTGTCCCAGGAAACCACGTTTCGTTTAACAATCTGCTGCACCGATTGGGTATTATGCGGCGGGTAAAAGTAATCCTTCTTACCCTGTAAAATGATACCTTCGAGAAGGCCGGCAATGGTCCGTCCGTAATGTGTATTTGTAAGAATGGCGGACGGTGTGAGTATATCGCGTTTTTTCTCATCCCATTTGTAGTGACCCATCTCGTTAAAACTGAAGATCATATATTGCTCCCGAATACTGCCCACACCAGAACGATCTGGTACACGGCTCAGCGGAAGTTCAAATGGAAAGATGGCATTGGTGTTGCACAGCTTGCCCCGACAAGCCTCAACGAATTGTCCCACAACTTCGACCGCCATCTGCCATGCAACAGCAGGGAACTCTCGCTCCATCTCCACTACGGCGTGATCGCGCACCCAACTTACAAATTGATCAATTGACTCAATACGTTCCTGATTGGCGGGATCGTCAGCGTCGGAAAGAAGCTCCTGGCGTTTGGTGCGAGCGCTCTCCATATCGAAATAGCCTTGCAGTCCCATTACATCACGCGAAAGGGATATTAACGTGCGGGGTCTGGCAATATCTCGTTTCAAGATAATTGTGACAATGCCATTACCTGAAAGTCGAAACCAGGCATCCCATTTGTTCCAGATATTGCGTAGAAAGCGATCTTTGAACTGCACATTATTCAGCAGTTCGGGCGGAAAGCTGACGGCTTTCTTATTCAACTGATATGTAGGAGGAAAATTCTCTTCGGCCAGTATGCGATTAAATACACCTAACTCATATCCTCGTTGTTCGGTTTCGATGTAGGCGGAACTGCGCACAAAGCGGGGATCATTGAGTTCCAATTGGCGTAAAAAATCGTGGAATTCTTTGCGTCCTCGCAGATTGAGCAAGATGGGGTGGCTTTCCGGCGGGACAAAGGCACTCATATCCAGCGCCAGGATAACGTAAGCAGCGCCGCGGGCATCAACTTCTTGTTCCAGACGAAGCAAATTTCGCCTGGGTGTGCGTGGCCGCGAATCCCCAGGTATTGCAGGAAGTATGGCTGACATGGAAAACCCTCCTGATTGACTTTACAAGTAACTTCTCAATATTTCGGGGGAACCGCGGCCTGAGCTTGTCGAAGGCCGTTGGTTTCGACAGGCTCAACCAACTTCGCCCCACTTTATTGAGACAACAAAACTGGCGAGCGAGGCAAACTAGAATATCATTAACCCAAGTTGCTACCTACCCCGTTGGCATTCCGAGTGTAACGAGGAGTCCTGCTCAACTTGTCAATTGCGCGGGTTTCCTTGCCGAAGACGGCTCGAAATGACACTTTCTCACCGTAGTTCATTATAGTGGCAACTTAGGTTATTATATTATAGCCTGCCGTGAGAACTTTGCGCGCAAAACGGCATTCTTTGCAGCTATTCACGACCACCTTCCCGGAAGTTTGAAATTGAGCTTCCGGGAAGATATCCAAGTATCAAAGAGCAGTGGAATTGAACAAGCGAGGTGCTTCTGATTCCCGAGTTGCCGGTCACAGGCATGAGTTGACCGAATTCTTGCCTACCGGACTTTCCCACGATAGCATAATTAACGTAACGCTCTCCTCAAAAATATAGGCGCGTCTGGCAACCCTTCTTCTCTATGAACACTGAAGAATTAAAACAACTGTTACAGCAAGCCGAGCAGGCGCAGAGCCGGCAGGCGTATCAAGAGGCGCTGGCGGGCTACCGTCGCGTCCTGGCGGAATCAACGACGGCGGCGGAGCAGCCCACGCGCCTGCGGGCGCTGCGGCAGCAGGGTTTGGTGCTGCACATTTTGGGGCGGCAGGACGCGGCCATGTCCAGCTTCCAGCAGTACTATCTGGAGGCAGGTTCCAGCCAACGGGCCGTGGACGCGCTGGTGCTGATTGGGCGGCAGCACGTGCAGATGGGGCAGCCGTTGAAGGGGCTGGCGGCGCACAACGAAGCGCTACAACTGGCGGAGGCGCTAAATGACACCGCCGGGCGGGCGACGGCTTTGAGCGGCATCGGTGGCGCGTTCGTGGTCTTGGGGCGGCTGGAGGAGGCGTTGACGAACCTGGGGCGGTCGTTGGCGCTCTTTTCGCAGTTGGGCGACGAAATGGAGCAGGCGCGGGTGGGGAATCAACTGGGGATCACGTATGCACGATTGGGGATGTTGGATAAGGCGGTATCCGCTTTCCGGCGCAGCCTGGCACTGGCACGCCGGACAGGACCGCGAGAGACGGCCATCATTTTGGGGAATTTGGGCCAGTCTTACCAGGAGTTGTATGACATGGAGCAGGCGCTGCAATGTCACCAGGAGGGGCTGGCGTTGGCGGAGCGGGCGGGGTTGCGCAGCGGCATCCCGGATCTGTGCCGCAATTTGGGGGTGGATTTGATGTACCTGGGGCGGCTGCCGGAGGGGTTGGGGTATCTCCATCGGGCGCTGGAGATGAGTGAGACAGTGGGGCAGCAGGATGAGCGGCTGCAGACGTTGTATTCGCTGGCGCTGGCGGAGCAACAAAACGGGGAACTGGCGCAGGCGGAGGCGCGCGCGCAACAGTTGATTGGGCTGGCGGAGACGAACAAAATGCGTGGCTATCTGGCGGATGGCTTGCACGCGCTGGGGTTGTGCAAACAGGCGCGGGGAGATACGCCGGCGGCGGAGCAGTTGTGGCAGCGGGCTATTTTTATTGCGCACGAGACAGCGCGTCGTTTTCTCTTGTGGCAGTTGCACGCGGCGATGGCGGAGATTGCCGGCAATCCAGACCTGACCCGTGTTCATTATCGCATTGCCGCCGAAGTCATTGAACAAATCGCCTACCCTCTGGAAGACAAGGAACTGCGACAGACCTTCCTCAATGCCGCGCCTATTCGCGCCATTTTGTGGGCTGCTCGTGGTTGAGTGGGAGGACGCGGATTTGTTTTGACGCGAACTGCCCGAATGACACAAATTGAGGGGGGACTGGGGCTGTTCGTGATAGTGACGATGGGTTGCTGAACCTGCGCTATCCGCATTTCAATGGAATGCCCTCCCTTTTTGCTATCAATTAGAAACCAAACCATTTTGCCCGAAATGGTTGATTTTCTGCTCTTTGAGACTATAATTTCGTTTGTATTCTAAACTGCCGTGAGGAATCTCGTTTATATGGCCGTGGAAATGGATGAGATCGACCGCGCCTTGCTGCGCGATTTGCAGGCGGATGCGCGCACCAGCAATGCGGAGTTGGCGCGCCGCCTGGGGTTGTCGCCGCCGGGACTACAGAAGCGATTGCGCAAGTTGGAAGAGGCGGGCGTGATTCAGCAGTATGCCACGCTGGTGAACCGGGAGGCGGTAGGGTTTGACATGCTCTGCTTTGTGCAGGTGACGCTGCGCCGCCATGAACTGGATGCGACTGCGCGCTTTAAGGAAGAAGTACGGCGGATGCCGGAGGTGTTGGAGTGCCACCATCTGACGGGAGAGTATGATTACTTGCTGAAAGTGGTGGTACGTAATACGGCGCACCTGGAGCAGTTTTTGATGGAGACGCTGACGCCCGTGCCCAGCATGGACAAGATTCGCACCAGCGTGGTGTTGAGCGAGATTAAGGCGACGACGATGCTGCCGCTGTGCGCCGAGGAGCGAGAAGCGAATGATGATTGACATGACGAGGACGGCTGCTGCTCAGACGGCGGATTTGCCGCTGGCGGATTGGGCGCGGACGATGAAGCGTTCGGTGCTGCGGCAGATGATTGCGGTGGTGTCTCGGCCGGGTGTGCTTTCGTTTGCGGGGGGATTGCCGGCATCCGACCTTTTCCCCAACGCCGAATATGCCCAGGCCCTCGCCCACGTCCTTACCCACGACCCCCGCGCCCTGCAATACGGCCCTCCCTATCCCCCCCTGAAAGCGCATATTGCCGCCCTTATGGCGCAGCGCGGCGTTGCCTGCGACAGCGAGGATATCTTCATCACCACCGGCGCGCAGCAAGGCCTGAACGTGCTGGCGCAAATGCTGCTCAATCGCGGCGGGCAGGTGTTGCTGGAAGAGATTGTCTACACCGGCATTCAGCAGGTGGTGGCCCCCATGCAGCCACACCTCCTCACCGTGCCCACCGACCTGCGCACGGGCATGGATGTGGACGCCGTGGCCGCGTTGCTGGCGCGAGGCGCGCGCCCTGCGTTTATCTACGTCATCCCGGAGGCGCATAATCCGCTGGGCGTGAGCCTGAGCCTGGAAAAGCGGCATCAACTGGTAGACCTGGCGCGCCGCTACCGGGTTCCCATCGTGGAAGATGATGCCTATGGCTTCCTCATTTACGGCCAGCCGGGGGGCGAACGGCGCGTGCTGCCGCCGCTGCGGGCGCTGGAGCCGGATTGGGTGTTTTATGTCGGTTCGTTTTCCAAGATCATGGCACCGGCGCTGCGGTTGGGGTGGATGGTGGCCCCGCCGGCGTTGACGCCGAAGTTGACGGTGGTAAAGGAGGCGGGCGACCTGGAGACATCGGCGCTGACGCAACGGGCGGTGTCGCGTTATCTGGATGAGGGGTGGTTGCCGGCACATGTGGCCCATTTACGGCAGGCATACCAGGAGCGACGGGATGTGATGCTGGCGGCGCTGGAGGCGTATTTCCCTGGTGAGGCGCGTTGGACCCGGCCCAATGCCGGCATGTTCATCTGGGTAGAATTTCCGCGCGACATCGACTGCGTTCGCCTGTTGGACACCGCCGTCACCGAAGAAAAAGTCGCCTACATCCCCGGCCACGCCTTCGCCGCCCCCGGCATCGATGCCGGCCACTGCCTCCGCCTCAGCTTCTCCAACTGCCCGCCAGACCAGATCGAAGACGGTATCCGCCGCCTGGCCCGAATCCTTGCCTGAACAATCTTCATACCTCATACCTCATCCTTCATCCCTTAAAGGAGAACCCCATGTCCGAAGACTTCCTGCCTATAAAAAGTATCGACCACGTTGAGCTTTACGTCGGCAATGCCAAGCAATCGGCGCATTATTACCGCACCGGCTTTGGTTTCGCCAACACCGCCTATAGCGGCCTGGAAACAGGCAACCGCGACAACGCCTCCTATGTCATGGAGCAGGGCAAAATCCGCCTGGTGCTGACCACCTCATTTAGCCCGGACAGCCCCATTGCTCGCCACTGCCACCTGCATGGGGATGGCGTCGCCGTCATCGCCATAGAGGTTCCCGACGCCGCCAGCGCCTACCGCGAGACCACGAAGCGGGGCGCGACGGGAGCCATTCCCCCTACCCGCGTCGAGGATGAACACGGCATCTTTTCCTACGCCGCCATCCGCACCTATGGCGACACCTTGATCAAGTTCGTGGACCGGTCGGCATACAACGGCCCCTTTGCGCCCGGCTACGTGGCGCGCAACGGTTTCGGCAACGGAACCACGCCACGCCAGCGGCACAAGGGGTTGGGGCTGGCGGTTATTGACCACATGGTGGGCAATGTGGAACTGGGGGCCATGAACCGCTGGGTGGAATTTTTCGCCATGACGATGGGTTTTAGCCAGCTTATCCACTTCGACGACCAGGACATTTCCACGGAATACTCCGCCCTGATGTCCAAAGTGATGCAGGACGGCACGGGTAAGGTAAAGTTTCCCATTAACGAACCGGCGGAAGGAAAAAAGAAATCGCAAATTCAGGAATACCTCGACTACTATTATGGTCCCGGCGTGCAGCATATTGCCTGCTCCACAGGCGACATTTTAGCGACGGTGAAGCAGTTGCGCGACAATGGCGTTGAGTTTTTGCGCGTGCCCACGACGTATTATGCGGACCTGGAAGCGCGTGTTGGCAAAATTGACGAGCCGGTGGATGAGTTGGCGGACCTGGGTATCCTGGTGGATCGGGATGAAGAGGGGTATCTGCTGCAAATCTTCAGCAAGCCGGTGCAGGACCGCCCCACGCTGTTTTTCGAGATTATTGAGCGACATGGTTCGCGGGGCTTTGGCAAGGGCAATTTCAAGGCGCTGTTTGAATCGCTGGAGCGGGAACAGGCGCTGCGGGGCAATCTGTAAGAACGGATAATAGGGTAACGCGCCGCCAAAGTGCGTCGCAACCGCGAACGGAGACATGAGATGACTTACTATTACAAATTGGGCCAGGTGACGCATAAGCGACACACGCAGTTTCGGCAGCCGAACGGCGCTTTGTATCATGAGGAGGTGATGGGGATTCACGGATTTGCCGGCATTCAATCCATCCTCTACCACATCTACCCCCCCACCGCCGTGCGCCAGGTTGAATTGGAAACCAAGATCGAGATCCCCTACGAAGATGGCGGCCCCCTGCGCCACCGCCACTTCCGCACCGCCCCCATCCCCCCCGGCGGCGACGCCATCACCGGGCAAGTTCCCCTCATGGGCAACAACGATGTGGTTGTCTCCATTGCCCGGCCCACCGAACCCATGGACTACTGGTATCGCTTCGCCCATGGTGACACGATGATTTTCGTCCACGACGGCACAGGCGTACTGGAAAGTCAGTTTGGCCGCCTGCGCTACCGTCCGGGTGACTACCTGGTCATGCCCACGGGCGTGACATGGCGCATCCTTCCTGATGAAGACGTGGCGCAGCGATTCCTCGTCGCCGAGGCTTTCGGCCACATCGAACCACCGAAACGATACATCAACAACTACGGCCAATTCCTGGAACACGCCCCCTTTTGCGAGCGGGACATTCGCCCCCCGGATGAACTCGTCACCTACGACGAGCGAGGCGAATTCGCCGTGCATGTGAAGGCGCGCGACCGCATCACCCGCTACATTTACGATCACCACCCGCTGGACGTGGTCGGGTGGGATGGACATCTGTGGCCCTTCGCCTTTAACATTGAGGATTTCGAACCGATCACGGGGCGCGTCCACCAGCCACCACCCGTCCACCAGACGTTCGACGGTCCCAATTTCGTCATCTGCTCCTTCGTGCCCCGCCTCTTTGATTACCACCCGGAGGCCATTCCGGCCCCCTACAACCACTCCAACGTCGATTCCGACGAGGTACTCTACTACGTCGAAGGCAACTTCATGTCCCGCAAGGGTATTGACCGTGCCTCCTTCACGGTCCATCCCAACGGCATTCCGCACGGGCCGCATCCGGGCACGTATGAAGGCTCCATTGGCAAGGAACGCACGGAAGAGCTGGCCGTCATGATTGACACGTTTCACCCCCTGCGCATGACCACCTACGCGCGTGGCTATGAAGACGAGCAATACGTTTATAGTTGGCTACCGTATATGCACCAGGCTGCTGCCTGAGAATATCCTTCCCTTCCCTGGCGCGACGCGCATCCAACGCGTGTCGCGCCTTCTTTCCCCAGAACGTGATCCTCAATCCTGCCCACCTCGTCAGCCACGACCGCTACAAACTCCTGATTGGCACGATTTTGCCCCGCCCTATTGCCTGGGTGAGCAGCATGGATGCGTCAGGGCGGCTTAATCTGGCTCCCTTTTCCTATTTTACGGCGGTCTGCCCGGACCCGATGACGCTGATGTTTTGCCCTGGCTTGCATCCCGACGGGCGCAAGAAGGATACCTGGCGCAATATCGAGGAAGTGCCGGCATTTGTGATCAACCTGACGAACGAGGAAACCGCCGCGGCTATGAATCTATCGGCGGCGATTTTGCCGCCGGGCGAATCGGAATTCGCCTGGGCGGGCGTCACGCCTGCCGCCAGTGAAACCATCCCCGTGCCGCGCGTGGCCGAAGCGCCCGTTTCCTTTGAGTGTACACTGCAACGGATTGTCGTTGTTAGCGATCAGCCGGGGGGCGGGGCGGCCATTTTCGGCACGGTGCAGTGCATCCACGTCCGCGATGACCTCTACGTGAATGGCTACATTTCGCGGGAACGGCTGCGTCCGATTGGTCGGCTTGCCGGCAACAGCTACACACGCACCACGGACACCTTCGATCTGCGCCGTCCCCCATCCCCCCCCGCCAGACCCTGACGATTTTCTGCTTTGTTTACGACGCACCCTCATCTTCCCGGAAGCTGTTAGAATGTAAGGGGCGTTGCATTTTGCAACATTTTTGGCCGGACATTGAGCTTCCGGGAAGGTTTGTGGGCACATGTGCGCATAGACTGCGTCGTTACCTGCTTTACATGTTTTGTTGGTATAATCCGTGCCGGCATTTGCCCCTACCGCGATACAACCCTCTACAAGGATCGTTTATGAAAACGCCCTCAAATCCCAACAACCTTCCCGGCCCCATAGCCAGCTTCTTTGTCGTTCTCATTGCCGGCATCCTTGCCATGGCGATCTTATTTGGCTGGTCGCTTGGCTGGGGCTGGATTTGGAGCCGCTTTTTGCCCCTCACCCTCTTCGAGGCATCCTTGCTCACCATGCTGGCTACATTCGCCGTTATCTTCAGTGTCGTCCGTTTTTTCGGCGGGCCGCATACCAACTCCTTCGTGGACCTGCCCGACTACGAGGATTGGGAGGAAGACGACGAGGAAGAGTACACTATCCCTACCACCCGCTTCTGGAAAAGAATGGAAAACCGCACGCGCGAGAAAGTTTTCCACTACGTCCTGTCAAACGAGATTTATGATAATGCCAGCCTTGCCCCCCAGGCGCGCGGCCTGATGAATGATCAGCAGCTCCAGGAACTGGCAATCCGCCTGGGAGAAATCGCCATTCAGGTTCTCAAACGGAAGCGCAGAAATGTACGCACCCTTGCCATCAACGTCGGGCAGTTGCGGCAGGAAATGCAAAAAATGGGGCTGCAACCCTACGACGATGATATGCTGCGCCTGACCGCGGAAACGGTCAACGATTTGCTGGAAGAAGACGAAGAGGAAATTGGCTTCTTCGCGGATATGATCCGAAACAAACGCTGGCAAGAGAGCTGACCATTGTGTAGCGCGCGTTTCTCACGAAAATAGTGGTCAGTGGATAGTGAATAGTGGTCGGAATCGCCCCTCCCATCCTTCGTCCTTCGTGATTCGTCCTTTGTAAATCGCCCTTATCGGAACCATGCCCATGCCTGACCTGACCCTGCGTGAATGCCAGGAAATCACCGACGACTGGATTCGCTCCATCGGCGTCCGCTATTATGCGGAAATGACCAATCTGGCTATCCTCATGGAAGAAGTGGGCGAACTGGCCCGCCTCTTTGCCCGCACCTTTGGCGAACAGAGCTTCAAGGAGTCAGACAAAAACCGCGACCTGGGGGACGAAATGGCCGACATCCTCTTCGTCCTTATTTGCCTGGCGAATCAGACCGGGGTGGACCTGACCACCGCCTTCGCGCGCAACCTGGAAAAGAAAACCCGGCGCGACCACGACCGCCATCGGAACAATCCCAAATTGCAGCCGTAGGAAGGGCTTCGGCTACGGAACGCCATTCCTGTTATGCTTCGCCGTCTGTTATCGCCGCATTCTTTGGTTGGTGCAGGCGGCAGTAGTCGGAACCGGTCAGGGGGCGATTGCGGCAGGGCTGCCCGGCTTTGGTCATGCCCTGACAGCGCGTAATGGGCGCTATCTCCATCCGTACGGCTGCTTCCTGCTGAGCCAGCCGCTCCTCCAATTCGCTTAGAGCCGCCATCGTTTGCGCCAGATTGTCATCGACCGGGGCCGCCGGGGCCGCTTCTGCCTGCTGCACCATCTCCATCAGCGCCGCGAATTCCTCATGAAAACCGGTGATAATGGCGTCCGGGTCGGGGATCAACCCCGCATCCGTGGCGACGCCCAACGTTACCTTGCCATCGTAGCTCATGATGCTCACCCCCAATCCCAACCGCCCCGATTGCGGAACCCAGAACATCATGTTGTCCACGGCGGCTCCCGCCAGATAGAGCGTCATACGCGGACCGGGCACATTGGTCATCACGGCGGTGGCTTTGGACCCAAATAAAGCCACAATCTGGTCCGCAATTTGCTGCGGCGACATGCCCAACAGGTTGAGAATGCCAAACGTGATCACCGCTTCCGGTGAATCCTTGATCGCGTCCATGCGCTTTTTTAGCGTCAGCAGGCGGTCGTGCGGGTCTTCAATGCCCACGGGTAGGGGGAGGAAGACCAGGGCAAACTCATTTCCCAATTCCAGCGCCCGCTCCATTGGGCGCAAATTGACGGGGACGGCGGCGCGGAAAGTAACGCTGTCGACAGGGTCGCCGCGCCGAATCATGTAGCGGCGTAGTCCGCCCGTCATGGCCGTAAGCAGGACGTCGTTGACTTTGGCGTCCATGACTTTGCCAATGGCCTTTACATCCCGGAGAGGAACGGTGGCGGACCAGGCGGCGCGTTTTTGCACGCCCAGGTCCCCTTTGAACATCGTGGGCGGATCGGGGGGCATGAGCAGCAGTCTGCCCAGGGTGGCCGCCCCTTTGACTGCTTTGCCGGTTAGTTCCAGAGCGTGATCGGGGTTGAGCATCGCTTCCACGCTTTCGCTCCACACAGAATTGACCATTTTTTGTGAGTTTTTCCAGGCCGACAGGGTGGGATTCAACAAGGTGGCCAGGGGATTCCACGGTTTTTCCTCTTTCGCTTTGTCCGGCGGGGGCTTCAAGGGCATGTCTGGGTGGAAGTCCATCATGGAGAGCATGACGGCTACCAGGGCCGTGCCATCGCCAATCGTGTGGTGAATGCGACCGAGGAGGGCGCAGCCATTGCCCACGTTTTCTACCAGGTGGAATTGCCAGAGGGGGCGGGAGAAGTCGAGGCCGGTGCTCATGAAGTTACCGATTAGCTCTTGCAAGGTGGCCTGGTTGCCGGGCGCGGGTAGGGCAATGCGCTGGAGGTGGTAGTCCAGGCTAAAGTGGGGATCGCGCTCCCATTTGGGTAACTGAAAGGGGATGCGGCTTTTGGCGACGCGCATCTGAAAGCGGCTGAGGGGGAGGAGGCGGTATTCGAGGGTCTGGCGCAGGCGGGCGAAGTCCACGGGGCGATCCAGCAGGAGGATGCCGGTGATCATCATCAGGTTGGTGGGGTCTTCCATTTGCAGCCAGGCGGCGTCCACGTTGGAAAAGGGGATGGTTTGGGGCATGAGATTCTCCGAGTTGGCGATTGTCAGTCGGTGGTTGGCGGGTCTTGTGTCTTGTCGGCGGATTGGTTGCGGCGGGCGGCGCGGGCTTTGTCTTGTTCGATGGCGATGTTGGCGACGGTGGTGATAAAGGCGGCGAGGATGCCGAGGCCGACGATGATGTAGAAGATGGTGAAGATTTTGCCGGCATTTGTCTGCGGCGCAAAATCTCCATACCCCACCGTCGTCAGCGTAATCACGCTGAAGTACAACGAATCCAGCAGTGACCACCCTTCAAAACGGCGGTAGAAAAACATCCCCGAGGCCAGCGTCGCCAGGACAACTACCAGCAAGATGCGTAGTTCCGGGTTCCGCGCCATCTGCTGGATGACGCGGGTAAACCGTCCTACGACGATAAAGAGGACGATGACCATGACGAGAAAGCCGATGAGGGAGATGTCCATGTTTTTGACCGTGTGGTGGATGAGGGGCAAAATGCCGGCAGCGTCACAAAATACCGCTCCATTGTACCCAATTTTTAGCAAAGCGTGTCCCCTTCAGCCGCCGCGCCTGACACACCTTTTGAAAATGCGCTATAATGCGAATGCCGGCATTCGTTACAACGAAACCAACCACGCACCACCGCGTGAAAATTAATCAAACAGAGGTATACCATGAGCTACACTGACATTTTTCATGCCCGCACCCCCTTCCCCGGCAGCGACAACCAGGTGTACTATCGCCTGTCAAAATTGAGCGAAGAAGGCATCGGCCACATTGACCGCCTTCCCTACGCCATCAAAGTCCTGCTCGAAGCCCTCCTGCGCCACTGCGACGACTACATCGTCACCCCCGACCATGTGCGCCAACTGGCCCAATGGAACCCCAAAGCCGTTGGTCAGCATGAAATCCCCTTCAAACCCGGCCGCGTCATCCTGCAAGACTTCACCGGCGTCCCCGCCGTCGTAGACCTGGCCGCGCTCCGCTCCGCCATGTCCCGCATGGGCGGCGATCCCGCGAAAATCAATCCCCAGGTTCCCGTAGACCTGGTCATTGACCACTCCGTACAAGTGGACACCTTCGGCTCTGCCGCCGCCCTCTTCATCAACGCCGAAAAAGAGTTTGAGCGCAACCGGGAGCGGTACGAATTCCTCAAATGGGGCCAAAACGCCTTCGCCAACTTCGAAGTCGTACCCCCCGCCAGCGGCATCGTGCATCAAGTCAACCTGGAATACCTGGCGCAAGTCGTCATGTCCAGCCCGGATGGTGACGAAGAGGTGCTGTACCCCGACAGTCTCGTCGGGACCGACTCGCACACGACCATGGTCAACGGCCTCGGCGTCCTCGGTTGGGGCGTGGGCGGCATCGAAGCGGAAGCCGCCATGCTGGGCCAGCCCATCTACATGCTCACGCCTGAGGTGATCGGCTTCAAACTCACGGGCCGCCTGCCCGAAGGCGCCACGGCCACCGACCTGGTGCTGGTGGTGACGCAAATGCTGCGCCAGAAAGGCGTTGTCGGCAAATTCGTGGAGTTTTATGGTCCCGGCATCCGCAACATGAGCCTGCCGGACCGCGCCACCATCGCCAACATGGCCCCCGAATATGGCGCGACCATGGGCTTCTTTCCCGTGGACGAAGAGGCACTCAACTATCTCCGCCGCACCGGACGTTCGGAGGAGTTGATCGCTCGCGTGGCCGCCTACACCAAAGCGCAGGGGCTTTTCTACACAGGGGACGCGCCCGAAGCGGAATACACCGACACGCTGACCCTGGACATGGGCACGGTTGAACCCAGCCTGGCCGGTCCCGTGCGCCCGCAGGACCGCATCCGCCTCGCGGATATGCAGCAGACGTTTCAGCAGGCGCTGCGCGCGCCTGTGAAGGAGCGTGGGTACGCGCTGGGCGAGGCGGACATGGACCGCACCGGCGTGGTACGCAACGGGCATGTGACGAAAATCGGGCATGGGGCCGTGGTCATTGCCGCGATCACAAGCTGCACGAATACGTCTAACCCCAGCGTGATGTTGGGTGCCGGCATTTTGGCGCGCAAAGCCGTGGAAAAAGGGCTGGAAGTCAAACCATACGTGAAAACCAGCCTCGCGCCCGGCTCCAAAGTCGTCAACGACTACCTGCAAGCGGCCGGCCTCATCCCCTACCTGGAAGACCTGGGGTTCAACATCGTCGGCTACGGCTGCACCACCTGCATCGGCAACTCCGGCCCGCTGCCGGAGGAAGTTTCCGCCGCCGTGCGCGATGGCGACATCGTGGCTGCCGCCGTTCTCAGCGGCAACCGTAACTTCGCGGGCCGCATCCATGCCCAGGTGCGCGCCAACTATCTGGCCTCTCCGCCGCTGGTGGTCGCCTACGCACTTGCCGGCACGGTGGACATTGATTTGACCAACGATCCCATCGGCGTGGGCAAAGATGGCGCGCCCGTCTACCTGCGCGACATCTGGCCCAGCAACGCCGAAATTCAAGAGGCGCTGGCGCACTCACTCACCGCCGAAATGTTTAACAAAGAGTATGGCAACATCTACACTGGCAACGCAACCTGGAACACCATCCCCACGGCGGGCGGGGACATCTACAACTGGGACCCAAACTCGACCTACATCCAGGAACCACCGTTTTTCATCGGCCTCAGCCCTGATCCGCGCCCGATAGCCAACATCGAGGGCGCGCGTGTGCTG
Organism: Ardenticatenales bacterium; assembly: GCA_020634515.1. NCBI lineage: Bacteria > Bacillati > Chloroflexota > Ardenticatenia > Ardenticatenales > Ardenticatenales bacterium. The sequence goes on from JACKBL010000005.1 coordinate 192,748, forward strand.
GTCAAGGTGGGCGATTCCGTGACGACGGACCACATCTCTCCCGCCGGAGCCATCTCCCGCACCAGTCCCGCCGGCGAATACCTGCTAAATCATCAGGTGGAACCGGCCATGTTCAACTCCTACGGCTCCCGCCGGGGCAATGACCGTGTGATGACGCGCGGCACATTCGCCAACATCCGCCTGCGTAACCAGATGGCTCCCGGCACGGAAGGCGGCTGGACCACCTACCTGCCCACCGGCGAGCAAATGAGCATCTACGAAGCCGCCGTCAAGTATCAGGCGGATGGGACACCGCTGGCGGTGCTGGCGGGGAATGATTATGGTATGGGCAGCTCCCGCGACTGGGCCGCCAAAGGGACGCTCCTCCTGGGCGCGCGTATGGTCATCGCCCAGAGCTATGAGCGCATCCACCGCAGTAATCTGGTGGGCATGGGCGTGCTGCCCTTGCAGTTCAAGCCCGGAGAATCGCCGCAGTCGTTGGGGTTGGATGGCTCGGAAGTTTTCGCCACCGTCGATCTCAATGATGACCTGCAACCGCTGCAAGACGTGACCGTACGCGCGGAAAAGGCGGACGGCTCCGTGGTGACTTTCCAGACGACCTGCCGCATTGATACGCCCGTGGAAGTGGACTACTACCGCAACGGCGGCATTTTGCACACGGTCCTGCGCAATATGCTGAAGTAAACGACCTAAAAACCCGGTTTTTTGAAAAAACCGGGTTTTTCGCAAGCCCCAAAAGAGGCCCGATGACAACATCGGGCCTTTTTGCTGCCGCCAACGCAACCCGCCCCCGGTGGTAGCGTATAGAAATTGTGGGTGTGCCTTGCCCAATCAGCATCCAAGAGAAAGCGAATGGGCTGGCACGACCAACCACCAACCACTGACCACCAATCACTGACCACTATTCCCAAAGGAGGTCCTCATGTCTCGCAAATGGCTGCTGGTCGTCACTGTCATAGGCGTGTTTTTCACGTTGGGCGCGGCGCAGTCATCTAAATGGTATGACGCCAGCCGTTTTGATGTGGACGCGGTTGTCCAGTCGGACGGCTCGCTGCTGGTGACGGAAACGGTCGTGTTTAACTTCCACGGCGATCCTTTCACCTATGTCTTCCGCGAACTCCCCACGGACCACACGGATGGCATTACGGGGCTGGCCGCCACGCTGGACGGGCGACCGTTGCCGCTGGGGGACCAGCCAGGTCAGGTGGAAATCAGCGGGCGGAATCCGGTACGGGTGACGTGGCATTTTGAGCCAACGAGTGATACCAGCCGCACGTTTGTCCTCACGTACACCATGCTGGGTTTGGTGCGGCAAGAGGGGGAGCAGGACGCGGTGATCTGGCAGCCGCTGCCGGATAGTTATGAGTATGGCATTGGCTCCAGCACGGTGCACGTCCACTATCCGTCGCGCGCCGCGTTGATTGGACAGCCAGGGTTGATGATGGGAAATGCCGGCATCAACGCCACCCCCGGCCTCGTCACCTTCACACAACAGAACCTGGCCCCCAACACCCCCCTGGTCATTGACCTGCGCTTCCCCGGCGGCAGCCTGGTCAGCAACCCACCCGCCTGGCAGGGGCAGCGAGCCGCACGGCAAGCCACCGCCCCCTACTGGATCGCCGCATCCCTGACCCTCCTTTTCGTGGGCATTGCCGCCATCGTCACCCTCAGCGCCAATCATCGCCAACCCACGCCGCGCGCCGACGCTCTGCTCTACGAACCCCCTTCGCCGTTGCCACCCGCCCTGGTCAACGTCATCGTCAACTTGGGCGCGAAACCGACCTGGGATGCGGCCCTGGCCGCCATCTTCCAACTGGCGCGGCGCGGCGTGCTGACAATCGAAGAGGAATCACAACGGAAATGGTACCGTTCGCGCGATTTCGTGATCAATCTGGTACAAGAACCCACCGACCTGCTGCCGCACGAGCAGCAGTTGTTGGCCCTGATCTTCATGGACAGAAAAGGGCTACAGCGTAGCGTGATGTTGTCTGACTTGAGCCAGCGCGTTTCCTCACGGCGTTGGGAGGTATTCAGCGACACGCTTTATGGGGAGGTGGAGGCCGCCGGCTTTCTGGAGGCGTCGCGGCAGCAGGCGCGGCGGCGCTGGCTGGCGACGGGATTTATCCTCATCCTGGTTGGTCTGGTTCTGGTCGTCCCCGCCATTCTGCTGCTTTATGACAACTACGGTCTGTGGCCTTTGCTTTTTGCCGGCAGCGTCGTCATCGTGGGTTTCGTGGCGCTGATCATTGTCGGCACAATCTATCCGCTTAGCCGACAGGGTCTGGCGCTGGCCGCCCAGTGGCGCGGCTTCGGCGACTACCTCAAGCGCGTCGTTCGCGACAAGGCCGGCCCCACTCGCGGCGACATCTTCGATCACTATTTACCCTATGCCGCCAGTTTTGGCATCCTCGCCAGTTGGGCGCGCTACTTCCAGAAAAAAGGGTGGACCAAACTACCCCCCTGGTTCCACGCCCTCACCACCGTGCCGAATGATGGCATGGCCGCCTTCGTTGCCATGGCTGCTGCCAGTTCCGCTTCTGGCGGCAGTGCCGCGGGCGCGGCGGGGGGCGCGGCAGCGGCAGGGGCCGCTGGCGGCGGGGCCAGCGGCGCGGGTTGACCGGTTTACCTGTATGGTAAAGCGTGCGTAACTACTCACGCTTTTTGGAGATTGGACCGATTTCACGCGCGCCATGGCCATTTTCACCAGAGAGAATTGGTCCAATCTGGCTTAGCCGTTGCAAGCGTGCTATACTATGTTAGTGGCCTGGATTTAGGCCCACAATGTACTACTTACCCGTTGCCTGAGCTTTTAGTCCGTTGCCTGAGCCTGTCGCAGGCAATATGGGCTTCGACAAGCTCAACCCACAAGCGGGTTAGCAGCTACCCCGCAATTTTGCTTTGAATAAGTCAGGTGGTTGCCCGACCATTTCTGGTCGGGCACTTTTTTGCAACAGAGAGGCTCTTACTTTTGGGATGGGTCGCCTGTTGGCAGACTTGAGGGGTCTGACCCGCGAGGGTCAGATCAGACCGCTGATTCATCACCATTCGTAGGAGTATTTCCGTGACAACTGAATTTTCATCTTTTGGCCTGCACCCGGAACTGGTGCAGGCGGTAGCCGATCGTGGCTACGAATCCCCTACCCCTATCCAGGCGGGTGTCATTCCCATCATGCTGGCCGGCCAGGACGTAATCGGTCAGGCACAGACGGGCACGGGCAAGACCGCCGCCTTCGCGCTCCCGATTCTGCATAATCTAACGGCCGGGTTAGGGCAAGTGCAAAGCCTGGTGCTGGCTCCCACGCGGGAACTGGCGATGCAGGTGGCCAATGCTATGTTTGCCTATGGCCGTGGACGAAATGTGCGCGTGCTGGCCGTGTATGGTGGTCAGCCATATGGTCGGCAGGTGCGCCGTTTGCGTAGCGGCGTGGATGTGGTGGTGAGTACGCCGGGACGGTTGCTGGACCTGATGCGTCAACACGAGGTGGACTTGCGCCAGGTGCGCACGGTGGTGCTGGACGAAGCGGATGAGATGTTGAGTATGGGTTTCATTGAGGATATTGAGACGATCCTGAATGAGACGCCCGACTTACGGCAAACGGCGCTGTTTTCGGCGACAATGCCGGCAGAAATCCGCCGCCTCGCCGATCGTTACATGCGAAATCCCCACTCTGTGACCATTGAGCGACAGCAGCGCACCGTGGCCGCCATAGAGCAGCGCTATTACCTGGTGAATGAGGATGACAAGCTGGCCGCCCTCTCACGCCTGTTTGAAATGGAAACGATCACGCGGGCTATTGTTTTTGTGCGCACACGTGCCGGCACGGGTACGCTGGCAAACGAGCTGGTCTCCCGGGGCTTTTCCGCGGAAGCGTTGAACGGGGACTTGAGCCAGGATGCGCGGGAGCAGGTGCTGAACCGTTTCCGCCAGGACCAGTTGACGGTGTTGGTTGCTACGGACGTGGCGGCGCGTGGGTTGGACATCGACGATGTTTCTCATGTGTTCAATTATGATTTACCGCTGGACCCGGAGCTGTTTGTACACCGGATTGGGCGCACGGGGCGTGCCGGCAAAACCGGCACAGCCATCTCCCTCGTCACCCCAAACGAACGCCGCCGCCTGCAGCGTATCGAATCCTACACACGCCAAAAGATGACCCTCACTACCCTGCCTACCGTGGCCGAAATTCAGGCACATCGTGAGTCCCAACTGCTGCGGCAGATGCGTGTTTGGTTGCAGCGCGACCGCTGTCGTCGTGAGCGAGAAATCGTCACCGAATTGAGCGCCGAGGGGTACGATCCGCTAGAAATCGCCGCCGCCGCCTTGAAAGTGGCGCGCGCGGAAGAAAAGCAGCGCCCCATCCCGCCGGTCAGCGAGGTGCATCTGACCCAGGTCACCAATCGCCGCGAAAGCGGGCCACGCCGTGGCGCGAAGGTTCGCCAGGAAGGGCGCGTTTCGCACGAAGCGGGCATGGTGCGCCTCACGTTGGGCCGGGGCAAAGCGCATGGCCTGCGTCCCAACGATGTGGTAGGGATGATCGCGTATCATGCCAATATTCCGGGACGCGCTATTGGCAAAATCTCCATCAAGGAGCAGCATACGTTGGTGGATGTGCCCCAGGAGTTCGTGGCGCAGATTTTGGATAAGGCGGGCAGCTATCGCGTGCATAAGCAATCCGTGACAATTGAGCGCGCCTGATTTCTGGAGTTCTCATGATAGTTGTGACGGAAACCATCAGCCTGGAAGACGGAGAAATCCAACTGGATTTTGTGCGTGCTTCCGGGCCTGGTGGGCAAAATGTGAATAAGGTGGCGACGGCGGTGCAGCTTCGTTTTGATGTGGTGAATTCGCCATCGCTGCCGGCATCCGTGCGCGCGCGTCTCCTGGAAAATGCCGGCAGCCGCCTCACCAACGACGGCATCCTGATCATCGAAGCCCGCCGCTTTCGTACCCAGGAGCAAAACCGCGCCGACGCCATCCAACGCCTGATCGCCCTCATCCGCGCCGCCAGCCGTCCACCCAAAGAGCGACGCAAAACCAAGCCCACCGCCGCCGCCCGTGAACGCCGCCTCCGCGCCAAGCGCCGCCGCGGCCAGATCAAGCAAGAGCGGCGGCGCGCGGCCTACGAGCGAGAATAGCGACTATTCACCCCCCCTTCCCGGAAGCTATCACGAAAGGCTTTCTTACCGGAAAACGAGCTTCCAGGAAGCTCTGAACATCTGCTGTCCGCATGGAGAATTTAATGACAACGACCTCAGAAACGGTAGAGCCATTGGCCGCTGCTGAACAAGCGGCCCTCTCTCTGCCAGAAGTGAAAATCGGCGACCTGCCTGGCCATTGGCTGGCCGCCATCCACCACGCGGGCTGGCAAGAACTGATGCCCGTACAATCCCGCGCTATTCCCTACATCATGGCCGGGCAAGACCTCATGGTGCAGTCGCGCACGGGTAGCGGGAAAACGGGCGCGTTCGTGCTGCCCCTGCTGGAAAAAATCAATCCCTTGCAGAACGCCTGCCAGGTACTCATCCTCGTGCCCACCCGCGAACTGGCTTTGCAAGTCACGCGCGACGCGCAAACGCTCCTGGCCGACCGTGGTATCCGCATTGCCGCCGTCTATGGCGGCGTGCGTTATGGTCCGCAACTTGACGCCCTGCGCGCCGGCGCGCACCTCGTCGTGGGCACGGCGGGGCGCGTGTTGGACCATCTGCTGCGCGGCTCCCTCTCTCTGGAGTCGCTGCGCCTCCTCATTTTCGACGAGGCGGACCGCATGTTGTCCATGGGCTTTTACCCGGACATGAAGCAGATCAGGCGGCACATGCCGGCCCACCGCGTGGAAAGCCACATGTTTTCCGCCACGTTTCCCCCATTCGTCGTCCGGCTGTCTAAGGAGTTCCTGCGCGACCCGCTCATGCTCAGCCTCAGCCAGGACCAGGTCCATGTCGCGGAAACGGAACACGTTTTTTACACCGTGCCGGGGATGGACAAGGATCGCTCCCTGGTGCGCCTGATCGAGGCGGAAAATCCCACATCGGCCATCATTTTTTGCAATACTAAAGCGAAAGTGCATTATGTGGCCGTTGTATTGCAACGATTTGGCTACAATGCGGGCGAATTGAGCGCCGACTTGAGCCAGCACGAGCGAGAGCAGGTGATGCAGCGCGTGCGCCAGGGAACGCTACGCTTCCTGGTGGCCACGGATGTGGCTGCGCGCGGTATCGACATCCCTGATTTGTCTCACGTTATCCAGTATGAGCCGCCGGAGGACCCGGAGAGTTATATCCACCGTGCGGGGCGCACGGGGCGCGCCGGGGCCAGTGGGGAGGCGATCACGCTGGTGGATGTGGTGGAGAAGCTGAAGCTGCGGCAAATTGCGAAGACGTACCAGATTGATTTGCAGGAGCGCCCCTTGCCCACGGACGAGGATGTGCAGCAGATCGTGGCGCAGCGCGCGACGGCTTTGTTGGAAGCGCGGCTGCGGGAACGGGATAAGTTGCAGACTGAACGAATGCAGCGTTTTGTGCCGTTGATGCCGGCATTAGCCCAAGACGAGCAAATGCAGCAGTTAATGGCGATGCTCCTGGACGATTATTACCACAGCGCCGTACACACCGCGGCCACGCCCCCGGCCGCCGAAGAAAATCGGCCGCCGCCGCGTCCGAAGCGCAGCAGAAGCAACAGACGCCGCTAACCCCGGTGCGACGCAGATGGCCACGCGTCGCACCCGCCTCCGCCACTCGCCCTTAGCCCCTACTCGCCTCTCAGTCAGACAATGGTATCATTGTAGCCGCCAGAGTTGTTGACGTTTGCCTGAGCGCGTGACTGTTTGTTGCGCCATCACGAGTAAAAAGCATGTACGACTACATCATCGTTGGGGCTGGTTCGGCTGGCTGCGTGCTGGCGAATCGTCTTTCCGCCAATCAGGAGCGGACGGTGCTGCTGCTGGAGGCGGGGCAGTCCGACAAGAGGACGGAAGTGCGCGTGCCGGTGGCCTTTTCCAAGTTATTCAAGACGGAATTGGATTGGAATTATGTGACGGAGCCGCAACCGCATCTGGATCGGCGGCAACTGTATTGGCCGCGGGGCAAGATGTTGGGCGGCAGCAGTTCCATGAACGCGATGATTTACATTCGCGGGCATCGGCAGGATTACGACGATTGGGCGGCGGCGGGGAATCGGGGGTGGCGCTATGCGGAGGTGCTGCCTTATTTCAAGCGGGCGCAGCATCAGGAGCGGGGAGCGTCGGCGTATCATGGAACAGGCGGCCCATTGAATGTGGCCGATTTGCGCGATCCGAATCCGTTGTCGCAGGCGTTTGTTTATGCCGGCATTGAATCCGGCCTCCCCGCCAACAACGACTTCAACGGCGCGCACCAGGAAGGCGTCGGCTACTACCAGGTCACGCAAAAACGGGGCGCGCGCCACAGTGCCGCCGACGCCTACCTCCAGCCCATCCGCCACCGCCCCAACCTCACCATCCTCACCCAGGCCCACGCGACCCGCATCCTTTTCGAGGGAGACGCCGCCGTTGGTGTCGAATATCTGCATCAGGGCAGCAAACAGGAAGCCCGCGCCAGCGCCGAAGTCATCCTCTGCGGCGGCGCCATCAACTCGCCCCAACTTCTCCTACTTTCCGGCATCGGTCCCGCCGACCAACTGCGCGCCCTGGGCATTCCCGTGCGGGTCGATCTCCCCGGCGTGGGGCAAAACTTGCAGGACCACCCCGCCCTGGCCGTTACCTATGCCTGCACGCAGCCCGTGTCCCTCTCCACGGCGGAGAGCGCGGGCAACCTGGCCCGTTATTTTCTCCTGCGTAAGGGGCAGCTCACCTCCAACGTTGCCGAAGCGGGTGCCTTTATCCCCACCCGCGCCGGTGAGGAGCGGCCTGATTTGCAGTTTCACTTCGCGCCCGTTTATTTCATCGACAATGGCTTTGTTGTCCCCGCCGGCCACGGCTTCACCATTGGCGTGACGCTGGTGCGTCCGCAAAGTCGCGGCTACCTGGCTTTGCGTAGCGCCGATCCGCTGCAAGCGCCGCTGCTGCAGCCGAACTACTGCGCTACCGACGCGGACTGGCGGACTTTGCTAGATGGCATCAAGCTGGCGCGCCGCGTCGTGCGGACCGCGCCGTTTGCACCTTTTCGCGGCGCGGAGATCACGCCGGGCGCGGCGGTGCAAGATGATGCACGGCTGCGGGCTTTTGTGCGTACCGCCATGCAAACGCTTTACCATCCTGTGGGGACGTGCAAGATGGGGAATGATCCGCTGGCGGTGGTTGATGACCAACTTCGGGTGTGTGGGGTGCGTCGTTTGCGCGTGGCGGATGCCGGCATTATGCCCACGATCATCAACGGCAACACCAACGCCCCCACCATCATGATTGCCGAAAAAGCCGCCGACCTGATTCGCGGGGCCGTCATTCCCGCTTTTGCCCAGACCCATACTCAACCCGCGTAGCGATGGATAAAAATCATCAGGGTTGCGCGGATTGTCGTTTTATCTGCGTCCCATTTTTGACAAGGGTGAGTTAGAAACTTGCCCTACAAGGTATGAAGGAGAGACTATGAGTGATGAATCACAGCAGTGCCAGGGTATTACTCGTGCCGGCACGCAATGCAAAAACAACGCCCGTCCCCATTCCAGCTATTGCCACATCCACCAGACCCTGGATGCGGCAGCCGACCCCAAACCCGCTACCCCTGAACAGGAAGCCTTCCGTCAACTGGTGCAGGAACTGAACCAGGTCGCGGCAGAAGTGCAGGCCCTGGTTGAAGGGTACACCCCGCCCCCCTTCACCCCTCAGGGCATGCTCGCCTTGCTCAAAGAAAATCTACACCGCTTTACCCCCGAAGCGCGGCTGCAAATCGTGCGCGAACTGCAACAGAGCTTCGAAGGCGCATCTCCCCGCGACCTGTTGGACCTGGATACGTGGAAGGGAATGTGGTTCCTGCTCAACTACTCCGTGCAAAACCAGACGGAACCCTTGCGCGAATCGGTGCGGCAGCAACTCATGCGCCTGCCCGGCGCGGCTACGTTTGCCGATTTGCAGCAAATGTTTGAGGGGGCGACGCCCAAAGACTTGCTGGACATCGACACCTGGAAAGGGATGTGGTTCCTTGTGAACTATTCGCTGCAAAACCAGGCGCAGCAGGTCAAACGCCGCCTGCTAGGGCAAGAAGAGGAAGATAATGATTAATGGGTGGTAACTATTCACGTCTCCGAGAGATTGGACCAATTTTGTAGACATCAATAAGATTCAACCAGAGCAAATTGGTCCAATCTGGGCAGATGACCTGTATAGTCACAATGGGTGAATGGTTGCATGGTTAATAGGGGATGGGTTTGTGCCGAATTAACTATCGACGACCAGCGCTCAACTGTCAACTAAGGAACGGAAATCAAATAAGACAGCGAAGTTGTTTCCTTACCGTTCCTGCAAACTGACGATGCCATTCCGTACTTTATTTCATCGTCAGTCCTAACCACTATCCACTACCCCAGGAGTATGTCACATGGCTTTGATTCCCAGTCTCTTGCTGAAACAGCTTTACACGTTTGGCAGCCTCAAGAATGTTGAAGGCGGCGTGCAATTTTCGATTAAGAACCGTCTCAGCGACGCTTATTTGACCGAGGTGGGCCAGGTTTTGATTGATGGGGTGGAAGTGCCAATGCCGGCAATCGCCATCAGACTCAACCACGATCAAACCATCAACCCCGCCGACGTCTCCGCCCGCAATCCCGTCAGCTTCCCCTTGCGCGAAACCCTGGACATCCTGGCGAACGTCGATCACCTGCCCAACGGCAAACACAAACTGGAGATACGCTTCAAAACCACGCCCTTCGGCAAACTCAAACTGGAAGTCGAGGACGCCATCTCCGCCGATGACGAACACCTGCTGCGCATTCCGCGCGACCGCGCCGATGACTACGGCGCCGACATCATCAAAAAGCGGCAGGAATTCGTACAGCAATTCACCGGCGCCCGATTGAATCATGTCGCGCAGTTCACCTTCGACCCGCAAGCCACCAAAGGCAACATCGAAAACCTCACGGGCGTGGCTCAGGTTCCGTTGGGATTCGCCGGACCACTGCACATTGACGGCGAAAACGCTAAAGGGGAGTTTCTCATTCCTCTGGCCACTACGGAAGGCACACTCGTCGCCTCCTACAATCGCGGCATCAAGCTCCTCAACCTCAGCGGCGGCGTCAGATGCACCGTCGTCGGCGACGCCATGCAGCGCGCGCCCGTTTTTGTCTTTGAAGATGCCCGCCAGGGACGCGAGTTCGCCCGGTGGGTCCAGGAAAACCTCCAGACCATCCGCCGCGAAGCGGAATCCACGTCTAGCGTCGCCAAACTCCAATACATTGACACCTACCTGGCGAACAAGTTCGTTTATTTGCGCTTCAACTACTACACGGGCGATGCCGCCGGGCAAAACATGGTGGGGCGGGCCACCTTCGCCGCCTGTAGTTGGGTGCTGGACAATTATCCTGGCGTAAAGCACTTCTACCTGGAATCCAACTTCGCCACGGATAAGAAAGCCTCGCAGATCAACATCATGCGCACGCGCGGCAAGCGCGTCACCGCCGAAGCCGTGGTCAAGCGGGACGTTCTCATTCAGAACATGCGTGTGGAGCCGGAAGGGCTGGCCTACCATTATGGCGTCGCCAACATCGGGGCCATTCTCTCCGGGGCCAACAACAACGGCCTGCACTCGGCCAACGCCATCACCGCCATGTTCATCGCCACGGGGCAGGATGTCGCCAATGTGTCCGAATCGTCCGCGGGCGTGCTTTATACCGAACTGACCCCTGAGCGCGACCTGTACATTTCCATCACTATTCCCTCGCTGATTGTCGCAACCTACGGCGGCGGCACGAGCCTGGCGACGCAGCGGGAATGCCTGGAACTACTGGGTTGCTATGGCAAGGGGAAGGTAAACAAGCTGGCGGAGATCGTTGCCGGCGCGGTGCTGGCGGGCGAGCTTTCCCTGGCGGCGGCTATTTCCTCGTCGGACTGGGTTTCCAGCCACGAGCAATACGGGCGCAATCGCTAACAGGCTGGCCGAGAAGTCCGTCCGCTATTCTGTAGGACGCGGATTAGCACGGGAAAACGCGGATTCAGGCTCTTTCGGTGGCAAAATCCGCAAGATCTGCGTCCCCTCTTTCTTTCTGGACCCTGGCGTTTTTGGAGTGGAGGCTTCAGCCGGCCCAAGTTGACCCGGCTAAAGCCTCGACTCCAATCACCCTATGTGTATTTCGCCAGAATCGAGTTTCTTTTTCCGACAAGCTGCCAGAACCGGGCACTTCTCATTGCAGTTCATGCCAGGAACGCCGTTCCTCAAGGGAATGGCGTTCCTCACGTACTGATAGGGGGTTGAAAAGGAAAGCGGTGAACCTGTTGCATGTCTCCTGGCTCACCGCCCATGAGAGCCACGTTATCCACCGTAATCTCCCAATCGATTGGCTTCTGTAGGAACCAGCGTAGCGCCGGAGCCAGCTTTTCATGGTCCAGGTCCCCTTGCGCCAACGTAATGTGGGGTAGCCAGCGGTCGGCTTCGTAGTAGCGGACAGGGTTGATGGCGGCGGCGGCGAAGCTGGGGCGCAGCACCCCATGCAGCGCCATGAGCGCGACGGATCGTACCACGGGAATGTACAGCACCAGATGCGGGTGTGTGAACAGGCCCAGCCCCGTAGCGCGCGCGGCAAAGGGGGAGGCTTGTTGCGCGATCACGTGCAGGGGGGCTTGCATTTGGTTGACGTCAATGTGTTCGGCGACGTAATAGGAGATATGCGGGATGGGGACCAGTTGCAGCAAGGCGGTGACGCCAAACTGCTCTTTGAGTACCCGCCAGATGGCGCGGACGCGGGCTTCGTGTTGTTTATCCAGAAGTGAGACGAGACCTTCCATGATTCTCCTGTCGGGCTTCGGGGGATTATGTTGATTTTGATGGTGTGGTATTTTAGTGAGTGCCGGCATTTCCGGCGAAGAAATCACCTTCGAAAACATGTGGGAGGGTGGGTTCCTAACGTCCCCTGTGAAAATACGTGGATAAAACAAACATCCGCGCAATCTTGATTGTTTTCATCCATTTGTGATGCGCCTCGCGCATGGTACTTTAATTAAGTTACTGGACTCTGGCGTTTTTGGCGTGGAGGCTTCAGCCGGTCCGCATATGGGGGTTGACCCGGCTAAAGCCTCGACTCCGATCACCAATGGGGGTTGACCCGGCTAAAGCCTCGACTCCGATCACCAATGGCTAAAGCCTCGACTCCGATCACCAATGGGGGTTGACCCGGCTAAAGCCTCGACTCCGATCACCAATGGGGGTTGACCCGGCTAAAGCCTCGACTCCGATCACCAATGGGGGTTGACCCGGCTAAAGCCTCGACTCCGATCACCAATGGGGGTTGACCCGGCTAAAGCCTCGACTCCGATCACCAAGGTTGACCCGGCTAAAGCCTCGACTCCGATCACCAATGGGGTTGACCCGGCTAAAGCCTCGACTCCGATCACCAATGGGGTTGACCCGGCTAAAGCCTCGACTCCGATCACCCTATGTGGAATTCGCCAAACTCCAGTAAGTTAGCGAATTTGTGCGGACAGCTTGTCAGTAGCCATCTGATGAAAACGTGAAGTTGTTTTTGGACGGCTACAATGGGCGGTGAAAGAAGGCAGTCAGGGTAGAAAGGTTCCCCACATCTGGTGACAGTGTTTGAATGACTGTAAAGGGTAGCAAGTGCGATGATGATTGAGTATACGAGCGGCAACCTGCTGGAAGCCAGGGTAGAGGCGCTGGTCAACACGGTCAATTGCGTCGGCGTCATGGGAAAAGGGATTGCACTGCAATTCAAACAAGCTTATCCCGACAATTTTGCCGCCTATGCGCGCGCGTGTCAGGCGGGAGAAGTACGACCGGGTCACATGTTTATCACGGAAACCGGGAGCATATTGCCCCCGCGATACATTATTAATGCAGGCAAATGAAGAGGCGGCGCAAGATGTGGAGATTGCGGTATCTGCCGTGCATGACTGGAATACGCGAAAAAAAGACCGGTATCAGCCGTTTCACATCCGCAGCGCCTGGCAGCGATTGCACGATACGTTATGGCAAGTTGCGCCGGATAAGACCGCCGACGATAGTTCAGAGCGGATCCGCTTATAAGTTTGAAATTGACGGATGCGCCTGGCGTAGCCAGATCGTCCCCCCCAACGCCAGCAACAGCCCCAACGTCACCAACCCATCCGCCGCCGCCAGGTACGTTGCCGCCAGCGGTGCCGGCAGAATCCGCTCCATCACCTCCCCCGGCAAGCAGAGAAGCCCCACAACACCCGCCGTGGTTAGCGCCAGCGTCATTTGCCGTTGTTTGTCCGGCAAGTGCGCCAGGGCATAGGCCGCCGCCGCCAGGAACAGAACGACGGGCACGATGTCGTAGATGCGGTGATAGGTCGCCAGCACGGTTCCCAGGGAGAATAGTGTGAGCAGCAATAGTTCCGTGTACGGGGTGATGGGCGTGGACCGCTGCCGCCAGCGCCAGAATGCCGCCAGGACGACCAGGATGATCATTATGCCGGCAATAATCTGCCACACAACGGATTCCGGCCACAGACCACCCAGGTGAATGCCCGGCTGGTTGGTGTGGCGCAGGAATAACTGCCAATAGATGCGCAGCGTCTGCCAGAGGCCGCCGTGGTCCAGACTGGCGACGATGAGCAGCCCGGCTACTTGCGTGAGCAGGGCCAGCAGCAGGGGGAGCCAGCGGCGGCGGTAAAGCCAGAGGAGGACGAGGGGGAGGGTCAGGGCGTATTTGGAGAGGGCGAATCCCAGGCTGAGGCCGGCCAGCCAGGGATGACGCGCCACGTTCTTGTGCGCCAGCAGCATGAGGACGAAGACGATGAGGGTGGTTTGCCCGGACCAGACGGCCACGCGCGTGCCGGCAAAACCGTAAAACGCCAGCGCCACCCACCAACTGAGCAGCCGGGAGGGAAATGCCGGCAGCAGCCGCAGCGCCAGCCACGGCGTCCACAACATCAGCCCCACATTGATCGCCAGCCAAATCCCCTGCGCCACCGACCAGGAAAACCAGGAGAACAGCGACAGCAACAGCAGCAGCGGGGCCGTATTTGCCGGCGTGCGCGCCAGACCCGCCCGCGCCACGGGCGGCGTCGTGGTTACGGAACCATCCAGATAGGTGATGGGCAACTCTGGCTCCGCGTAACGGGCAAACGCGCTGTACGGATTCTCCCCCTGGCGCACGAAATGGCCGAAGAACCAGTACGAATGGAAATCAACGCCCCCCTGCGCGTCCGCTATGCGCGTGAAGATGCGGACGCCGGAGAGGACGGCCAACAGGGCCAGACCGATGAGGGTGATTTGGAGTGAACGTCGTAGAAACATGGGAACGATTAACAGTTTTCCGTTGACTGTTAACTATTTGCATACTTTCTCTTCCACTCATACAACTTGTTAATCGCCTCCAGCGGCGTCATCGTGGTGATGTCCAGTTGCGTCAGTTCTTGCAGCATGGGGCTGGCTTCGGGGAAAAGGGCGATTTGTTGGGCGGGGCGGAGGTGGCTGGGATCAATGCCGGCATTTGGCGCGTGTGCCTCCAGTTCTCTCAGAATCTCATTCGCCCGGTTGATCACATCCCGGGGCAGCCCCGCCAATTGCGCCACATGAATCCCATAGCTGCGGTCGGCGCTGCCGGGAACGATATGATGCAGAAAAACCACGTCGTCCCCCTCTTCGGCGACGGCCACGTTGTAATTGGCAACCGTCGGCAGGATGTCGGAGAGGCCGGTGAGTTCGTGGTAATGGGTGGCAAAAAGGGTGCGTGGCTTGAGGCGGGGGTGGTTGTGCAGGTATTCGACGATGGCCCAGGCGATGCTCAGGCCATCGTAGGTGCTGGTTCCCCGCCCGATCTCGTCCAAAATGAGGAGGGAGCGATGGGTGGCGTGGTTGAGGATTTGCGCGGTTTCCACCATTTCCACCATGAAGGTGGAGCGGCCCGCGTGCAGTTCGTCGTGGGCGCCAATGCGGGTGAAGATGCGGTCGGTGAGGCCAATGTGCGCGGAAGATGCCGGCACAAACGACCCGATCTGCGCCAACAGAACAACCAAAGCCACCTGGCGCAAATACGTACTCTTGCCCGACATATTCGGCCCCGTGATGATCTGCACCCGCTCCCGCTCATCAAAAAAGGTGTCATTAGGCACAAAGCGCGTCAACATCGGCTGTTGCTCAATCACCGGATGCCGCCCGCCCACGATTCTCAACGCCCCATCCGCCACCAACTCCGGTCGCGCATAATCTTGATTTGCCGCCACCTCCGCCAGCGCCGCCGCCACGTCAATACGCGCCACCGCCCGCGCCGTCGTCAGCAGCCGCCGCGCCGCCCGCCCCACCTCCTGGCACACCTCCATAAACACGCGCCGCTCAATATCCAGAATCCGCTCCTCCGCATTCAGGATGAGCGTTTCATACTCCTTCAACTCCGGCGTAATGTACCGTTCCGCGTTCGTCAACGTCTGCTTGCGGATGTAATCATCCGGCACAAGCCGCGTATTCGCTTTTGTCACTTCGATGTAGTAGCCAAAAACCTTATTGAAACCCACCTTCAACGAGGTAATGCCCGTGCGCTCCCGCTCCCGCGGCTCCAGTTCCGCCACCCACTCGCGCGCGTGCGCCGAGGAGCGCATCACGCTGTCCAGTTCCGCCGCGAAGCCGGGCCGGATCACGCCCGGCTTGTTCAGATTCGTGGGCGCTTCGGCGGCAATAGCCTGATCAATCAGGTCCACCGTCTCCGCGCAGGGGTCCAGCGCTTCCACCAACGGCAACAACGCGGGCGCATTCGCCAGCCGTTCGCGCAGATCGGGGATGGCGTCCAGCGCCACGCCGATGTTCTCCAGGTCGCGCGGCGTGGCCCGCCCACCGACGACGCGGTTCGTGAGCCGCTCCAGATCCGGAATGCGCTTCAAGGCCAGGCGCGTTTCCGCCCGCAGCAGCCCATCCTGAAACAGGCTCTCCACCTGGTCCAGGCGCGTATTCAGGGCGACCACGTCCAGCAGCGGGCGCGTGAGACGTTCGCGCAGCAGCCGCGCTCCCATGGCCGTCACAGTCTGGTCCAACACGCCCAGGAGCGCGGTTTTCTTTTCGCCGGCCAATGATTCCGTCAGCTCCAGGTTGCGCCGGGTGGCGCTGTCCAACGCCATGTAACCATCCAGGCTGTAGGTCGCCAATCGTTGAATCTGGTTGATTGCGCCCCGCTGCGTTTCCTGCAAATAGTGGAGAATGGCGCCGGCGGCGCGCACGGCCAGCGATTTGCCCTCGCAGCCAAAGCCATCCAATGTGCGCACGTTGAAATGGCGCAGCAGGGTCTGGCGCGCGTTGCCTTCCTCGAAGCGCCAGTGGGGCATACGGCTGATGGCCGGGGCGGCGTCCGGCAGGCTAAATTCGTTGTCCGGCAGCAGCAGTTCAACGGGGGAGAGGCGGGCCAGTTCTTCTTGCAGCCGGCGGCGGTCTGGCGTCTGCGTGGTGGCGAATTCGCCGGTGCTGATGTCCGCGTAGGCCAGGCCGGCGCGGTCGCCATCAAAGATGACGGCGGCCAGGTAGTTGGGGCGGCGGGCGTCCAACATGCCCGGCTCAATCACGGTTCCCGCGGTGAAGACGCGCACGACTTCGCGGGGCATGAGGCCGTTGACGGTGTCGCTGCCGATTTGTTCGCAAAGGGCGACTTTGTATCCTTTGGCGATGAGGCGGGCGATGTACCCTTCGGCGGCGTGATGGGGGACGCCGGCCATGGGCACACGCTGGTTTTTGCCCACCGGGCGGCTGGTGAGGACGAGGTCTAGTTCCCGGGCTGTGGTTTTGGCGTCTTCATCGAATGTTTCGTAGAAATCGCCCAGGCGGAAGAATACGATGGCGTCGGTGTGCTGCCGTTTGACATCCAGGTATTGTTGGCGCGATGGGGTGACTGTAGACATAGGGTTACGCGGTCATCTTTGCGGCGGCGAGCCAGTTTTCCAGTTGGCGGCGGTGGCGAGGTTCCAGTTTGGTGAGGGTGCGTTTGCTGCTCATGAGGTCGTTGGCTTCGTCGAAGCTCATGTGTGCGTATTTCATGAGGTAGGCGGCGAGGAGGGTGGCGGAGCGGCCCCGCCCTTTGGCGCAGTGGACGAGAACGGTGCGCCCATTTTGGACCTGGTCGTGGATGAAGGCGGCTCCGGTGGTGAGGATGTCGGCGGGGGGGACGGTCATGTCCAGCACGGGGAGCTGGATGTAGGTGATGTCGTGGGCGCGGTAGAAGGCGATGTCGTCTTCTCGCTCGGCGCGGATGTTGACGACGGCGTTGATGTGGTTTTGCACCAGGAAGTCGTAGTCACGTGGGTAGTGGGGCGCGCCGCCCAACCAGAGTTGGGGGGTGATTTCATGAAACCAGTCGTGGCCGCGTACTTTTTCGTAGACGAAGCGAATGAGGGGGAATAGTTGGTCGAACAGATAGTGGAATGGGTTCATGAGTTTCTAGGATAGCGGAAAATGGACAGGAGGCAATAGGATGGGGGCGTTGGCGGTTGAAAGTTGGGGGTTGGGGGCGGGGGGTCAGGGGAAGAGGGAGGCGATTTCACTGGCGATGCCGAGGAGGATGAGGTAGCGTAGGAATTTGCCGAGGATGACCCAGAAGGTGAAGGTGGAGAGGCGGAGGCGGAAAATGCCGGCAACAATCGTCAACGGGTCGCCAATCACGGGAATCCAGGAGAAGAAGACGGATACGGGACCCCACCGCTGATACAGGTCCTGGGCGCGGGCCAGTGTGCTCGGTTTGATTTTTAGGGCGCGGTAGAGGACGAAGTCGGCGCCCTTGCGCCCGATGAAGTAGTTGGTGAGTGAGCCGAGGAAATTGCCGGCAGTGGCCGTCAGCACGACCAGTTTCACATCATAACCCAGCGGCGGCATGGCGACGACCACCACTTCGGAGACGAGGGGCAGGATGGTGGCGGCCAGGTAGCTGATGAGAAAAAGCCCGACGTACCCCAGCGAAAGGACGAAGGAGGTCATCACGCGCCCGGCTGCCAGATGGTGCGTCCCAGGGCGGCGGCCATGCGCCCTGCCTGACGGACCAGATCGGGCATCGCTTCCAGGGGCAATGCCTGTTCCGCATCGGAAAGGGCGGCGGCGGGTTGGGGATGAAATTCTACCAACAGGCCATCGGCGCCGGCGGCGATGGCCGCGCGCGCGGCGGGGATGACGAGGTCGGCGCGCCCGGTGGCGTGGCTGGGGTCGCTGATGATGGGGAACGGGGTGGTTTGTTTGACGAGGGCGATGGCGTTGGTGTCCAGGGTGTTGCGGGTGGCGGTCTCGAAGGTGCGGATGCCCCGTTCGCAAAGGATGATGCGGTCGTTGCCGCGACTGATGACGTGTTCGGCGGCCATGAGCCATTCGGCGACGGTGGACATAAAGCCGCGTTTGAGCAGGATGGGTTTGTTTGTTTCGCCCACGGCCCACAGCAGGGGGTAGTGCTGCATGTTGCGGCTGCCGATCTGGATGATGTCGGCGTATTGGCTGACGATGTCTACGTGTTCGACGCCGAGGGCTTCGGTGATGACGAGGAGGCCGAATTCGTCGGCGACGCGGCGCAGGATTTGCAAGCCTTCGCGCCCCAGGCCCTGGAAGCTGTAGGGGGAGGTGCGGGGTTTGAAGGCGCCACCACGGAGGATGGGAATGCCGGCATTCATCACCGCCCGCGCCGTCATCCACGTTTGCTCATAACTTTCCACCGAACACGGGCCGGCCATGAGGACCACGGCCTCCCCGCCTACGCTCACCTGCGGGCTAACTGCCACGGGAATCGTCTGGGACGATGTGGTTTCTGTCGCCGTCGGACGGCCATTTGTTTTGACCGGGGTAATCATAGTTGTGTTCCCTTAGGGTTTGCCCAAAATTAACTTTGGATAATCCAACAAGCAAGAACCCTTCCAGCGCATCCGTCAATTCCCGAGCGAAGCCTCTATTAACGGATGCGCCCTTACGTCTGCTCGTCGTTGATCGTGCGCGCTTGCCCCGCGCAGCTAAAACTCTGGTTTCTGCTCCTATCATGGAACCCGGGTTTTTCGGTGTTCTCAGTTATTCGACTTGAAAGTAGTAGCGCAGCAGCGTGGGGGGAAAGACGCCGCGATCCGTGACCACCGCCGCGATCAGGTGCGGGGGCGTGATGTCAAAGGCGGGATAAGCGCCGTTGATGCCCTCCACCGCCGTGCGCACCACGCCCTCGCGCCCCCGCGCCTCAAAAATGCGCCGGGGGTCCCGTTCCTCAATGATGATGTCCGCCGCCGTGGGGCTGTGCGGGTCGGGGCCATCGTAGCCCAACACGTAAAACGGCAGACCGAAATAGTGGGCGGCGATGGCGTGTTGTAGCGTACCCACCTTGTTTGTAATGTGTCCGTCCAGTGTCAGGCGGTCGGCGGCGCAGATAAATTTGTCCAGCCGCCCCTGGCTCATCAGGTGCGCGGACATGCCATCCGTGATCAGGGTGCAGTCAATCCCCATCTCTACGCAGCTTTGCGCCGTCAGCCGCGCTCCCTGGAAATAGGGGCGCGTTTCGCTGGGGAAGAGATGGATGCGTTTGCCGGCAAGTTTCGCGTACCACAACATCCAACAGAGCGCCGCGCCGGCGATGCAATGGGTGAGGACGCGGTCGCCATCCCCTAGGAGCTGCGCCGCGTACCAGCCGCAGCGCCGCGACACATCGTTACCGCGTTGGATTTCCCCGTTGACGGCTGCCAGCGTGGCGGCGGCGCGGCTGCCGGGCGGCGCGTCCAGGGCTGTTTGCCGCGCCAGGGGAATGAGGTGGTGCAGATCGTCGGCGGTGGGGCGGGTGTGTCGCAACCTTTGCGCCGCCGCCTCTAGTCGAGGACGATAATCGGCGTCGCCCGTTTCATCTACCTCGCGCGCTGCCAGCACCAGGCCCAACCCCGCCGCGTAAGCCAGCGGCGGACCGCCCTGCACGACCATCTCCTCAATGGCGACGGCGACGCCTTCCACGCTGTTGTACCGTTCATAGACGACCTGGAACGGGTATTTGCGCCGATCCAGCAGCACAACTTCGTGTGAGGCGGTGTCGTAGTACAGCGTCTTGAAGCGGTCGGAGAGGAGCGCGGGGCAGTCGCGTGTCTGTTCTGGGGCGGGCGGGGGCGGCAGGTTCATGGCTGGTGGTCCCGTGGCGGCATGGCTCAGTCGAGGATGTTCGCGTTGGTCAGCAGCGCGGACATCGTTTCTACGGCTACGCGGCCGTTGTGTATGCGCGTGGCGGCGGCGGCCTCCTCATGGATGTCCAGTGAGGGAGACGAGCCGAGGCTGTCCGTGCCCAGGGCAACGGGGATGCCGCGCGCCAACATTTTTTCCAGGGGCATACGTCCGCATTGCAGCAGTTGGTTGCTGCGCGGGCAGTGGGCGATTTTCGCGCCTGTTTGGGCCACGAGGTCGAGTTCCTCGTCGCTGACGTGGATCATGTGCACGAGCAGGGGGCGGGCGGCGAGGACGCCTAACTGGTTCAGGTAGTGGATGGTGGTGCTGCCTGGGGGCGGCGGGGCTTCCACGCCGATGTGGCGGGACATTTCCACGAAAGGGCCGCGCCCGTGGAGCAGGGCTTCGTTTTCGTAGGGGGATTCGGCGGCGTGGATGCACATGGGCACGTTTTCTGTAAGGCAGAAATCCGTGGCGGCGCGGAAGGCGTCGGGGTGGGTGGAGTAGGGGGCGTGGGGGGTGAGGCCAATGCGCAGGCCGGGGCGGAGGTGGGGGCGATACTGGTTGATGATGGCGCGGGCGCGTTCGAAGGTGGCCAGGGCGGATTCGCGGTCGTTGCCGATGATTTCGATGTAGACGACGCCGTCCAGGCGGCTGTTGAGCAGGGGTTCGATGCTCAGGCCGGTTTGGGAGATGTCGCCGATGTGGGTGATGCCGGCATTTTCCATGTCCGCAATCCCCTTCGCCACCGCCTGTCGCACCAATGCCTCCTCCCGCCCGGAAGCGCGGACTTGCCGCCGTAGCAGCACCAGCTTGCCGATCCAATCCGTGAACGGCTCCCCGTCTGGCGGGGGACAAATGTGGGACATCCAGCCTAATTCGAGGTGTGTGTGACAGTTAACGAGTGGGGACATGGGGTGGGCGTTGATAGTTGATAATTGGCAACGGCTAAGCCAGGTTGGACCAATTTCACCAGAATTGGTGGTTGACGGTTGGCGGCTGATGGTTGGTAATTGACTGGGTTGGCTACCAATTACCAACCACCAACCTTCAATTCAATACATCAAGCGCCAGGGCTTGGGCGTTGGTCAGGTTGCCGGTAGGCGCGGCTTGTAGTTCGGCGGGCGGGAGTTGGGCGGCATCCTCCGCTTCGTTGGCGGTGTAGCGGCGGATGATCTGGTAGCCGGTGTTGCGTTGTGCCGGCATAAAGCCCGCGTCCCGAATCTGGCGATGAATTTCGGGCACATCCACGCTGCACTTCACCGCCGTGCGCGCTCCCGCCGCGCTCACCACGTTCTCCTCAATCATCGTGCTGCCAAAATCGTCGCAGCCAAAATGCAGCGCCACCGCGGCCACCTTCTCCCCCTGCGTGGGCCAGGAAGCCTGATGGTGGGGGATGTTGTCCAGAAAGATGCGGGCGATGGCCGTGTGCCGCAGGTACTCGTGGGGCGTGGCCCCATACTCGCCGGCAAAACGGCTGCGCTCCAGCGGCGTGTTGCCGATTTGTACCGTCCAACTGATGAAGGCGTTGAACCCGTTGCCAAAGTCGCGCAGGCTGGCGTCCTGCAAGTCGCGCAGGCGCTGCAAATGGTTGAGGCGGTGGCGCAGTTCCTCGCGGAAGCCGATGACCATGGTGGCTGTGGTGGTGAGGCCGAGTTGGTGGGCGTAGTGCATACAGTCGAGCCAGCCGTTGGTGCGCTGTTTCTTGGGGCTGACGCGCTTGCGGATTTCGTCATCGAGGATTTCACCACCACCGCCGGGGAGACCGGACATGCCGGCATCTTGCAGTGCCCGCAGCACCTCCAACCGATTCAACCCGCTCACCTTCGTCATCTGATCGATCTCGCTCGGCGAAAACGCATTGATCTCCATATCCGGGTACGTCTCGTGAATCCAGCGCACCAGGTCCACGTAAAACGACCAGGGAAGCTGATCATTGTGTCCGCCCTGCATCAAAATGCGCGTGCCGCCCAGGTACAACGTCTCCTCAATCTTTTGCCCGATAATGTGGCGCGGATTGACATACGCCTCCGGGTGATTGGGATCGTGGCGATAGAAAGCGCAAAAAGAGCAGTCGGTGTTACAAACGTTGGTGTAGTTGATGTTGCGGTCAATCAGGTACGAGACCGTCTCGCCGGGGACAAGTTGCTGGCGGCGGGCGTTGGCGGCGCGGCCAAGCTGCAACAAATCCGCTTCCACATACAGCCGCATCGCTTCATCGTAGCTGATGCGTTCGCCGTTTTCCACTTTTGCCAGTATCTCGGCGACCGTGGCGGCGCTGTCGAGGGCGTGGCTGTCTCCCTTGTAATACCCCTGGTCGTCGCTGGCAAATGAGCGATGCGGGGGGAACAGTTCTGGTTGTTTCTTCATGACTTTTCCTTGCAACACTAAAAAATTTCGTCGGCCACGACGGTTTCGTCCAGAAATCGCAGTCGGTCCGACGTGAATCCGGGCAGGGCCAGGCTCAAAAACGTCATCAGACCGCGCACATCATCCGCGGTCAGGTCGTAGCGCAGGTCGCGCAGGTAGCGGACGCAGACGCCTGTGGGTAGGGCTAAGGTGGGAGCGTAATTGCCGGCAATTTGCGGCAGATGCGCCAGTCCCGCTTGTTTACTTTCCTCGATCGCCGCCAGCACTCCTCGTTCGTGCAGCGCGGCCACGGCTTCCCGCCGCGCCGCCCACAGCGCAAAGACAAACGGCAGGCCGGTCAACTTCAACCATTCATCCCCCAGATCAAAAATCGTGGGGCGGCCAAAGCTGAAGTCGCGCGGCAGTTCCCGATGCAAATACCCTTCGACCAGCGCCGTATCGCCAATGACCAGCGCCGCCTGCGCCTCGCGCAGCATCGAGGGCAGATGCTGCGGGCGCGTGATCATCGCCGGCGCAATCTGGTAGCGGTGCGCGCAGAGGACGCGCAGCAGGGCCACGCTGGTGGCGGAGTGGTCCGTGAGGGCGATGGTCTCTCCGGCCAGTTCGTAGATGTCCGGCTTCCAACTAAACAGAAGGACGGTCTTCACCGCGCCCAAGGAGGCGATGCTGTGCCCGCGCAGGATGGCGAATTTGTCGGTGTGTTGGGCGGCGAAATAGGCGGAGATGGGGGCCAGATCGATCTCGCCGGCCAGCAAGGCCTGGTTCAACGCCGTGGGGACGCCGCGCACGAAGCGCACGCCCTTGGGGGCCAGCCGCGCTTCCAGATCGTACTGGAATGGCTGGGTGTTCAGGTAATCGATTAAGCCAATTGTGAAGCTCATGTGATAATCCAGCGTCTATTCAGAGTCCGGGGGTGGAGGCGGCAGGGCGCACGCCGCCGTACTGCCCGGCATCATCATGCGATGGTCCGCAATCCATTGATAAACCCAATCTTCCAATTGCCGCGGGCCGGGCAGGCGGTAGAGCCATGTCAGCGGGCGTGCCCACCAGGCGTAGCCCATGGCGGCGTTGATGGCCGCTGCCCCGCCGCAAAGCGCGCCCGCCGGGTTGACGAACCATACTTTGCTCATGCCATCCGCCGCCGTCAGCCCCAGTTCGGCCATGCGTTCGGGGATGCGCTGCCACGGCGCAACGGCTACCCGGCCCCGCGTCCACGTCTGCACGAGACGGGCGCTTTTCTCTCAAAATCCGCAGTCGCCGTCGTAAATGAGCAGGGGCGTTATGTGTTGAACGGTGTCTGTTTTCATCACTGAAAAAACCGGGTTTTTCGAGTGCCCGGCCAAAATTACCAGAGTGGTTCATGTGTAAAAACCCGGTTTTTGGCCTTTTTTCAGTAGAGTCAAGATTGGTCTATTTTTGGAGAAGGAACCGATCTGGGAAATGCCGGCATTGGCAACGGACGCCATTGGCAACATTCATAATCCCTCGTGAACCTTCACCACGTTATACACCGTATCCCGCTCCACAGGAATACGCCCCGCAGCCCGGATCAGGCGCATCAACTCGCCCCGACCCATATGCTCTTCCGTTTGGGCGCCGGCGTCATGGTAGATGTGTTCTTCCACGATAGTGCCATCAATATCGTTGGCGCCGAAATCCAGGCCGATCTGCGCCATAGCCGGCGTCAACATCACCCAATATGCCTTGATGTGCGGAAAATTATCGAGCATGATGCGGCTCACGGCCAGCGTCTTCATATCGTCTATCCCGCTGGTCCAACGCCGCTTCAGCCGCCGCCCCAGGCCATTTTCCATGGGGTGGAACGCCAGGGGGATAAAGGTCTGGAATCGTCCCGGCGTGCCGGCGGCAATGTCCTTATCCTGCTGTTCACGCAGCGCCACCAGGTGATGCACGCGATGCTCATACGTTTCGATGTGCCCGTAGAGCATGGTCGCGTTGGTCATCAGCCCTAGCTCGTGCGCCACGCTATGAATCTCCAGCCAGCGTTCCATGTTGGCCTTTTCCGGGCAGATTTTGCGGCGCACGTCCCAATGGAAGATTTCCGCGCCGCCGCCAGGCATCGAGTCCAGACCGGCGGCAACCAGTTCACTGAGGATGGCGTGGTCATCTTTTTGCTCCAACTGGCAAAAGAAATCAATCTCCACGGCGGTGAACGCTTTGAGATGCACCCACGGATACGCCTGCTTGAGCGCGCGCAGCAGGTCCACGTAATACTGAAAGCCTAGCTGCGGATGCAGCCCGCCAACGATGTGGAACTCGGTGATGCCTTCGTCCACGGTGGGCTTGATTTTGGCGACAACTTCGTCCGGCATGAAGGTGTATGCGCCGGGCATGTTGTCGCTGGTGCGGGCAAAGGAGCAAAAGTTGCAGTGGAAGGCGCAGACGTTGGTGGGGTTGATGTGTCGATTCTTGTTGAAGTAGACATAATCCCCATGCTTGCGCTGGCGCACGGTGGAAGCCATCTCACCCAGCGCGATCAAGTCGTTGCTTTCGTAAAGGCGGATGCCTTCTTCGTAGGTGACGCGCTCTCCCTCAATCACCTTTTCGTAAATGTCACGAATGCCGTTTGGCGTCATGGTGGTTCTCCAGAAATAATGAACAGTGGCCAGCGCCGGCTGGCCGAAAATTACGCGCTCATTCGCGCGGGCGGATGCGGGCCATGAAGTGGGTGTGCGCCCAGCGGCCATCACCAAAAGAAAAGAAGCGTCTGGTTCCTTCGTGGACAAAGCCCTTCTTTTCGTAGAGATGGATGGCCGCGGGATTGTCGGTGAAGACGTCCAGTTCGACCCGTTTTAGATTGAGCCAGTTGTCGGCCAGGTCAAGGATGTGGTCCATGAGACGGGAGCCAATGCGCCGGTTCCAATAATCTTCATGCACCGACAATCCTAGCTCGCCGCAGTGGGACAGGCGGGGATTGGGCGGCTGCCACAAGTGAATTTGCCCTACCAGTTTGTGCCCATCCAGGGCAACGAAGCGGTAAAGACCGGGCTGCCGCATGTTGAGGCGCTCCGCCGCCGCCGGCAGTTCTATGCTGGGGATCCTGGCAGTGCCGCGGCAAATGGCGCGTTGCCGCAAGAGTTCGTACCATCCTTCCAGGTCTTCCTGGCGTGGTGGGCGAATGGTGATGGGCAGCGGCGGCGCTGATGGGGTAGTCGAAGACAGGAGTGGGGGCGTGGTGGGCGGCGGCTGCGCGGCGAAATCCGGGCTGAGGCGGGCCATCACGTACTCATCCGCCCAGCGCCCGCCGCCATAGGTGGCATAGCGGCGGCAGCCCTCAATCTCAAAGCCGAATTTCTGATAGAGGTGAATGGCTGCGTCGTTGTCCGTCATCACTTCCAACTGCACCCGTTTTAAGTTGAGCCAGTTGTCGGCGAGGTCTAGAGCGGCGGCCATCAGGTGGCTGCCTACGCCCTGGTTCCAGTACGCCGGACCGACGTACAGGCCGAGCCGGGCGGCGTGGCGGCGACGCGGACTGCTTTCTACGGTGAGGCTGATGTTCCCGACGGCCTCGCCGTCTATTTCCGCAACGAGGCGGTGTTGTTCCGGCTTGTGGTTCTCGATGTGGGCCAGTGTCTCCGCGTATTCCATGCTGGGCAGTTGCAGCAAGTTGCGGGCGACTTCGGGCAGCGTTATCAGGCGGTACAATGCTTCCGCGTCTTCTTGTCGCAGTGGGCGGACTAAGATTTTGGCCTTCATCTTCCTGCCTTTTGCCTTTTCAAATGCCGTAGCTGTCCCATTTGCGGTCTACCAGGGCCTTGATTTCCGCGCTCATGTCGATTTCCGCCGGCCAGCCGCGTTCGTGGCCGTCTTGGGGGCCTTTTGTGGTGGCGTCGATGCCCATTTTGCCGCCAAAGGAGTCGCGCACGGCGGAATGGTCCAACTGGTCCACGGGACCATCGACGATGACGGTGTCGCGCCGCCAATCGACGTTGCCGAGGACGCGCCAGGCGACTGCGGATAGGTTGTGGACGTCGACGTCGTGGTCTACGATGACGATGGCTTTGGTGAGCATCATCAGGCCCAACCCCCAAAGGCCGTAGATGACTTTGAAGGGGTGGCCGGGGTACCGTTTTTTGATGCTGACGATGATGAGGTTGTGGAAGACGCCTTCTGCCGGCATATTCACGTCCACAATCTCCCCCTGAAAAATTTTCATCAGCGGCAAAAAGAGCCGCTCCGTGGCCTTGCCCATCCAGTAATCTTCCATCGGCGGCTTGCCCACAATCGTCGTCGGATAAATGGGCTGGCGGCGGTGGGTGATGGCCGTGACGTGGAAGGTGGGGAAGGTGTCGGCGGGGGTGTAGAAGCCGGTGTGGTCGCCGAAGGGGCCTTCCGTCCGCTGGTCGTTGGGGTCCACGTAACCTTCGATGACGATTTCCGCGTTTGCCGGCACTTCCAACGGCTGCGATACACAATCCACAAACGGCACCGGCTTGCCTCGCAGCCAGCCCGCCAGCAGATATTCATCAATCCCCGGCGGCAGCGGCGCGCTGGCGCACCACATCTGTGCCGGGTCGCCGCCGAGAACGATGGCGGCGGGAATGGCCGGTTTGTTCAGTTCGCGGGCCAGGTGTTCATGCTCCGCGCCGCTCTTGTGCCGCTGCCAGTGCATGGCCGCCGTCTTTTCGTCGTACACCTGCACGCGGTACATGCCCACGTTGCGCTGGTTCGTGACCGGATCGCGCGTGATCACCTGCATCAAGGTGATGTAGCGCCCGCCGTCGTCGGGCCAGCAGTGGAGGATGGGCAGGCTGTGCAGCGAGGCGTCGTCGGTGTGCACGACTTCCTGGCACGCGCCCTGGCGTACTTTGTGTGGCTTCAGGCCAACGGCACGCAGGGCGCCAAAGAGGTCGGTGGCCCGCCCGATGGTTGCGCCCAATCCCTGCGGCAGTTTCATGTCAATGAGGGTGGCGAGGTTGTGGTTGAGTTGTTCCAGGTTGTCCACGCCGAGGGCGAGGGACATGCGTTTTTCGCTGCCAAAGGCGTTGATCAGCACGGGTATGTCATAGCCGGCGACGTTTTCGAAGAGGAGGGCTTTGTTGCCGGATGCCGGCATTTTACTCACCCGGTCCGTAATCTCCGTAATCTCCAGGTCGCGGTTCACGGGGACCGTAATCCGGCGCAGTTCGCCCGCTTTTTCCAGGGTGTCGATGAAGTGAGAAAGGTCTTTGTAGGCCATGATGTCCGTCGTCTGGTTGCGCCGTATCGTGACGGCGCGTTGTTGATCCATCGCCGCGCGGAATTATAGCATACGTTCCCGGTGAGGATACGCCGCGACAAGGTTTATAACTTTCAATACATTCTGAAAGTTTGTGTGAATGTTATCACAAGGGGAAAATGCCGGCAACCGGATACAGCGCAAAACCACCTACAAACCGGATTTCAATTCACCCTCCCTTTATGCTACACTAGGGGTCATGAGCGAAACAGACAACCCCTTGAAGCTGCTGATCACGGAATATCGAGAAGCATTTGCCGCCTGGTTGCTCGGTCGAGGCGTTAGCTTTGTGCGCCCGCTGAATGTCGAGTTCCCCGCGCAGGGAGCGCGCAGTGACCTATTGTTCGAAGTGGTAGATACCTTGGGAAACCTCATTTATTTGCACATTGAACTCCAGGGGCCACGTTCATCGGAACCGATGCCACTGCGAATGTTGGATTATCTGACACGCATCATTCGTCGAGACATTGGTATTCCTCAAGATGCGCAAGCCCCACGGCTGCAAGGGGTCGTCATCTACGTTGGCGAAGGGGCCGGCCGAGGTGATACGGGGCACTATGAGGTTTTGGGGCTGGACGGGGACATCAGCTTGCGCTGGCAATACCAGACCCTGCGCTTGTGGGAGATGGATGCCGAGAATCTGTTGGCACTGGGCAGTCCCGCTTTGCTTGCGTTGATAGGACAGACGAGAATGCCTCAGCCAGAACGAGTTTTATCGCAAGCTGTGGCAGCTATTCAAGGAATGGATGAGGCGCAGCACAAGGAGTGGCTATTGGCGGCATTGATGAGCTTGTTGCCAAACGAGGAGATATCGAAAATGGTTGAACAGTTCCTGGAACAGAATGACGAATTGTTGAATACACCCTATTTGCGCAAGATGCGGCGCATAGGGTGGGAGAAGGGCTTGCAGGAAGGACGGGAAGCGGGTCGTGAGGAGGGTCGTGAGGAGGGTCGTGAGGAGGCACTGCGCGAGGCGATTTTAGGCGGCATTATTCAGCGGTTCAACCCGCCGGCATCCGAGTATCGCGCCGTTGAGGAGATTTTGGTGCGTATAGAACCTTCCACTGCCTTGCGGCAATTGCTGATGGCACTGTTTGACGCAGCTGATTTCGCGGCGTTTTGGGCGCGCGTGCAGGAGGCTGTTGCAGAATAAAACCTTCCCGGAAGCTCGATTTAGCTTCCGGGAAGGTGGTGGTGAAACTTACTACGGAACTTTGTTCCCCACCCAGTAACCCGCTACCCCGGAGCCATCCTGGCACATGCGCCAGCCGCGCAGTTGCGTGGCGCTGACGAAGCGGCCAAAGGCGTGTACGTCGCAGGCCGTTCCCGGATCCGCCTGGAAGTTAAAGGCGGGTGGCGACTGCTGAAAACTCCACGTCCCCGTATCCCCGTTTTCATCCACATAGACACCGCCCGCGAGCAGCGCGTAGCGTCCCGTGCCACTGGTCCCGTTGTTTAGCGTGTATTGCGTGCTGAAGGTGAGGACCGTCTGCGCCCAGGTGGCTTCATAGGCACCA
Source organism: Ardenticatenales bacterium (assembly GCA_020634515.1). Classification (NCBI taxonomy): domain Bacteria; kingdom Bacillati; phylum Chloroflexota; class Ardenticatenia; order Ardenticatenales; species Ardenticatenales bacterium. Next base: position 222,106 of record JACKBL010000005.1, read on the forward strand.
ATGTCGCATGCGGCTCCTTGCGGGCGCGCCACCCCGCGCTGGTCCAGATTGTTGATCGGAGGAACGGCGCAGGCGGCGTTGCTGCCGGCATTGATCGCCCCGCTCCCAGGCAACAACGCATGAGTCTCCGTGGGACCGCCATTGTCCTTCAACTGCCCCAGCAGCGGATTCGTATTTACCTTATCACTGCCCTGCGTAAACTGGCAGGTGTTGTGGTCCTCCAGGTTATTGCCTTGCGACGTGAGCGTGCCCTGGAAGTTGTAGCAGCTTGCATTACCGGGAGAGCTGTTATCGCCAACCAATGTGTTACGAGAATTCACGTTGGCGCTGACGTTAAACTTCAGATTCGCCAGACCGCCACCGCTGCTGCTGGCCGTATTGTTGGCAATGGTCGTGTTAATCAGGGTGAGGGAACTGGCCGCATTCAGTCCCACGGCCATCACGCCGCCGCCAAAGCCGCTGAAATCGGTGGGACCGCCGCTGCCGTTGGCCTCGTTGTGGCTGATGGTCGTGTTGGCGATGGTGGCCGTGCCGTTGACCAGATAAACGCCGCCGCCATCGCCGAGGACGAAGCCGGTGAGGGGGTGCGTGGTGTTATAGCTGACGGTGCTGTTGGTCAGGCTGAGGGTGGCGATGAGATTGGTGGGCAGGTCAATGCCGCTGCTGATGCCGCCGCCGTCCACGGCGCTGTTGTGGCTGATAGTGCTGCGGTCAATCGTCAGGTTGGCCTGGGCGTTGGACGTGCCGCGGAAGAAGCTGTTTTGGATGCCGCCGCCCAATCCTTCGGTGTGGTCGAGGCCGTTGGCGGTGTTGTAGGTGATGGTGCTGGCGGAAATCGTCGCTGTGGCGGTGCGGCCTGTGTTGGCGGTGTTGTCAATGCCGCCGCCGCCGAGGCCGTCAATGGTGTTGTGGCTGACGTCGGCGCTGGTCAACGTCAGGGTGGCGTTGCCTTCGATGGCGTGGTTGGCGATGCCCCCGCCCGCGCCAGGGTCGGCGTCCACGGTGCTGACGTTGTAGGTGACGGCGGTGCCGGTGAGGGTGACGCTGCCGCTGCGGTTGTAGATGCCGCCGCCGGCGTTGGTGGTGGTGTTGCTGCTGACGCTGCCGCCGTTGAGGGCGGTGGTGGCGCTGCTCCAATTGCTGAGGCCGCCGCCGCTGGTGCCGCTGTTGTTGTTGAGGAGGGCGGTGTTGTTGAGGGTGAGAATGCCGGCATTAAACACCCCTCCCCCGCCGACACCCGTTCCATCCGTATTCGCCGACCCATTTTGCAGCGTCAAGTCGTTCAGCGTCAGATTGCCCGCCGTGTTCACGTAGACCAGGCGGAACGGCGGCGTCCCCGGCGCGGCGCTGCGTTCAATCACGCTGTTATGGCCGTTAATGACCATGACACTGGTGATGACGGGCAGCCCCGTGCCGTCATCCGTATTGTTGTGCGGCGTGGCCAGGGTGTAGGTTCCGGGCAGCAGTTCGATCACGTCGCTGCCACTGCCGGCGGCGCAATCGGCGTAAGTGCCGGCATCATTGTTCGCGTTAACGATAGCCTCCATCAGCGAGCAAGCGCCATCCGCGCTGATACCCGGGGAGAGCGTGGTGACGGAAATGGTAGCCGCGGGCGCATCGGCACTGGCCGCCGCGGCCTGGCTGGAAGCCAGTGCAAGAAAGAAGATTGACAAAAGAGGGAACCACAAATGGCGTTTCATAAATCTATCCTTTGGCGTTTTGCAACTGCTAAGCTAGATGGGACCAATTTTCCGAGAGCGTTAGGAGTTACGGCGTTTTTTCCAAACTGTGCGATGTTACCCGGCGGGGGCGCCGGCAACTTGGGAAGAAATGAGCGGGTGCCAGCGAAACCGTGGCAGCCAGGGAGGTTGTCTCTGTGTTAACACGACGGCCGCCATGATGTCATGAAGTATAGCAGTGCCCCGATGGTAGACCAATTGCCGGCGAAACAGCGCACAAAACAAACAGCCGCTTGCTCAGGTCTTGCCCTGGCAGGCGGCTGCAAAAGTGCGCGGCGCGGTGTTGTCGTGGATTATTCGTGCGCCTAGTTCTCGCCCAGGTACACCTTGCGTACCATCTCGTTGGCCCGTAATTTCTCAGCCGTATCTTCGAGGACGATCTGGCCGCTTTGCAGCACGTAGCCGCGGTTGGCGACTTGCAAAGCCATCAGGGCGTTTTGTTCCACGAGCAAAATGGTTGTGCCCGCTTCATGCAGCCGTTCGATGATGTCGAAAATCGATTCCACCAGCACCGGAGCCAGCCCCATCGAGGGTTCGTCCAACAGCAGGATGCTGGGATTCATCATCAGTCCCCGCCCCATCGCCAACATCTGCTGCTCTCCACCGGAGAGCGTGCCGCCGTACTGGTGCAAGCGTTCACGCAGGCGCGGAAAGAGCGAAAACACGAATTCCAGCCGCTGATTGATGAAGGTCTTGTCTGTATGGATGAAAGCGCCTACGGTGAGGTTTTCCTGCACCGTCAACTTGGGGAAGATGCCGCGCCCTTCGGGGACATGACCGATGCCTTTTTCCACGATTTTGTGTGCCGGCTGCCCCACCAAACTCTCGCCGCTTAACGTGATCGCTCCCTGCTTGGGCTTCAACATACCGGAAATAGTGCGCAAAGCCGTGGTTTTGCCCGCGCCATTGGCGCCAATCAGGGTTACGATTTCCCCTTTCTCGACGTGCAGAGAAATCCCTTTGAGGGCGTGAATGTGGCCGTAATACGTGTGAATATCCGTCAATTCCAGCAGTTTCATCAGTTTTACTCACCCTGGCTCTTGACCATTGTGGCCCCGCGCCCCAGGTACGCTTCTACAACGTGTTGATTGCTGCGTACGTGCGCGGGTGTGCCTTCGGCGATCTTCTGCCCGTAGTCCAGCACGGTTACTTTCTCCGAAATGCCCATGACCACGCGCATGTCGTGCTCGATGAGTAGCACGGTGATGCCAAGTTCATCTCGCAGCCGCCGGAAGAGGGTTATGGCGGCTTCCGTTTCGTTTGGGTTCATGCCTGCTGTTGGCTCGTCCAGCAAAATGAGCTTGGGATTGTTGCCCAACGCGCGGGCGATTTCCAGGCGGCGTTGCGCGCCATAGGGAAGATTGCGGGCGATCTGGTCGCCCATGCCGCTGAGTCCCACAAATTCCTGCAACTGCCGCGCGCGCTGCACGGCGGCCTCTTCTTCCGCCAGGAAACCGCGCGTTTTCAGGGCGGCGCCCAGCGCCGATTGCTTCAGGCGGGGATGCATCCCGACGAGGATGTTCTCGCGCACGGTCATTTCGCTAAAGAGGCGGATGTTCTGGAAGGTGCGGGAGATACCCAGGGTGGCGATCTGGTCGGAACGCAAGCCTACGAGTTGGTGATTGTCGAAGAGGACCTGTCCTTCTTCCGGCTTGTAGATGCCCGTGATGACGTTGAACAGGGTGGTCTTGCCGGCCCCATTGGGACCGATCAGGCTGCTGATGGAGCCTTGTTCAATGGTGAAGTCAACGGTGTTGACGGCAGTTAATCCGCCAAATCGTTTTGTCACTTGCCTGGTTTCCAGCAATATGGTCATAAACGGTTCCCTTGCGGCTGCCCGCGTGGGCGGGCGTGACGAACAGGAGGATGGGTGGTCAATCGGTGGCCTGGGTTTCTTCCTGGCTTTCGGCTAGTTCGAGTTGGCGGCGTCGTGCCGGCAAAATCCCACCCGGACGCTTGATCATCATTACCACCAGAATCACGCCAAAAATCAGTCGCTGATACTTGGCCGGGTCCAACTGCGTGGACAACACCTGCGACCAGATGCCTCCCTGCTGCCGCAGTTGGCTGAAAAACAGAGAAAGCTCTTGCAGCACCTGGATATTCAGGATAGTCACCAGCGCCGCGCCCAAAATGACGCCCGGAATGCTGCCGATGCCGCCCAGAATGATCATCACCAGGATGTTGATCGAGGCCAGCAGACTAAAACTCTCCGGGCTGACAAAGGTGCGGTTCGCGGCGAACAGCACGCCCATCGCCCCAGAAAATGAGGCCCCAATCGCAAAGGCCATCAGTTTTGTGCGCACGAGGGGGATGCCCATGGCAATGGCCGCGGTTTCGTCTTCGCGGATGGCCACCCAGGCACGCCCCAGGCGGGAGTTGTCCAGCCGTGTTGCCAGCGTCACAGCGACGCCGACCACCGCCAGGGCCATCAAGTAGAAGAACAGGTTGTATAACTGCGCGTCGCTGACGTTGTGCCCCACGAGCGCCTGTAACAAACTTCGCAGCGGCTCCGTGATGAAATCGGGGGGCAGCGGCGGGCGCTGGATGGGCGTGATGCCTTGCGGACCGTTGGTGAGGTTGATGGGTTTGTCCAGGTTGTTCGCCAGCACGCGGATTACTTCGCCGAACCCCAACGTGACGATGGCCAGGTAGTCGCCGCGCAGCCGCAGCACGGGCGTGCCCAAGAGCACGCCGGTGAGGGCGGTGAGGCCGACGGCGAGGAAGAGGAAGAGCCAGAACAGGTTCGGGTCCAGGGGGAATTGGTTGGAAGCGGGGGCGGTTCCGGGGACGGCGTTCAAAATGAGGAGTTGTTTGGAGCCAAAGATGGCCCAGACATACGCGCCCACGGCGTAGAAGGCGATATAACCGAGGTCAAGCAGGCCGGCAAAGCCGACGACGATGTTCAACCCCAGGGCCAGCGCGGAGAAGACGGCTATCTGGAAGGCGACTTCCAGATAGAAGATGTTGCGGATGCCGACGACGGGCATAATGCCCAACAGGAGCAGGATGGCGATGAGGGCTTTGAAGCGGCCGGTTGTATGCAGGAAGTAGAGGAGGAGAGGTACGGAGAGGAGCAGCAGGAATGCCGGCAATGAGCGGGGGTTCAAATAGACGAGAACGCTGCTGAGCAGCAGCAGGCCGCTGATGATCAAATAGCTGCGCCGTCCCTGGTCCATCCATTTGAAGAGCTGTTGCAGTCGTTGTCCCAGATTCATAATTTGCTACGCCTTCTGGCCCACTGTTTGGCCCAACAAGCCCGAGGGGCGGAAGATAAGGATGATGATGAGAATCGCAAAGGCGAGAATGTCTTTGTACTCCGCACCAAATGCTCCCTGGGTGAAAAACGAGAGATAGGAGGCGGCGAACGATTCCAACATGCCCAGGATGATGCCCCCCAACAGCGCGCCTGTCAGGTTGCCAATGCCACCCAAGACGGCGGCGGTGAAGGCCTTTAGGCCAGGCAGGAAGCCGACGAAGGGGTCCAGACGCAGGAATTTGAAGGCGAAGAGAACGCCTGCCGCGCCGCCCAACGCGCCGCCGATGAGGAAGGTCATGCCGATGACGTAGTTGACGTTGATGCCCATCAGGCTGGCCGTGTTGCGGTCTTGCGCCGTGGCGCGAATGGCCGTGCCCAGTTTGGTGACGTTGACCAGGTAGTTGAGGCCAACGAGCATGAATACGGCCACAATGATCACGATCAGGGATTTGATGGAAATGCCAAACTCAATGAGGTCGCCGCCGGTGGTGGTGAGGTTGCCCAGCACCAGGATGCGGTCAAAGTCACCAAAGGTGGGCCAGATGCGGAAGAATTGCCCGCTGTAGAAGCTCTCCAGCAGGCGCACGACGTCTTGCAGCAAGAAGGAGACGCCGATGGCGGAGATGAGGGGGACCAGCCGGGGCGCGCCGCGTAGCGGGCGGTAGGCGACTCGTTCGATGCCCATGGCCAGCAGGCCGGCGATGAGGCTGCCGAATATGATGGCGACAAAGAGGAGTGCATAGCTGCCTAAGACGGAGTTGATGCCGGCACTAAAGCGACCAACAACCAGGATGACGAGTTCCGTGCCCATGAACGCGCCCACCATGAAGATCTCACTGTGGGCAAAGTTGATGAACTCCAGCACCCCGTAAACCATGGTGTAGCCGAGGGCGATGCTGGCGTAGACGAAACCGAGGGTGACGGCGTCGATGAGGACGGAGGGGAGGATGCTGAGGGTCTGGCCGAGCAGATCTGTTTCCGTGCGGAAAGGCTGCAGAATCCAGGCCAGCAAGATGACGAAAAGGGAGAGGACGACGCCGCTGCTGAGGATAAATGCGCCGAGTTGAAGCAGGGGCAGAATGAGTTGGCGCAAGCTGTTTGAGCGAATGATGCGCTCCATAGGCGTTCACTCCGACGAGATGGGGGTAAGGCCAACGTGGTAGAGAGATTGGCCCAATCTGGTCAGATTGGGCCAATCTTCTATGTTACGTTATACGCTTATGGGCTGGGGGGAGCAATGTCCAGGGTTTGTTCGATGGCGTTGTCGCCCCATTTGGTCGGGTCGGAGGAGAGTACTTTGATGACGAAGTACTTGGCGCTTTCCAGGTCGCCGATGCCGTTGAAGGAGAGGCTGCCGGTGATGCCGGCATAATCCTTCGTCGCGCGCACGGCCAGAGCCACCTGCTCGCGGGTGGGCAATTCGCCACCGTTATCGTTGATGGCTTTCTCAATACCCTGGAGGCAGATACCCATCGAGTCATACGCCTGCGCGGAGAACGGCTGCGGGGGCGCGCCATATTTGGCCGCGAAGTCCTCAATGAACTTGGCCGTACCCGGATAGACATTCGCGGGGCCGGCAACGGTGGAGTACACCATACCGCCGCCCGTGATCAGTGCATCGCCCGCCAATTCGGCCAGCGTGCTGCTGTCCATGCCGTCGGGACCCATGAAGATGCCCTGGAAGCCTTTGTCACGCGCCTGCTTGAAGAAGACGCCGGCTTGATCATAGATGCCGCCGAAGTAGACGAGTTCTGGGTTGGCGGCGAGGATGGGGGTGATGATGGGGTCGAAGTTGGCTTTTTCTTCCGAGCCTTCAAAGCCCAGCACCTGGATGCCATCTTTTTCCGCTTGTTGGCGGAAGAATTCGGCTACGCCCTGGCCGTAGGCGGTTTTGTCGTGGAGAATGTAGACGGAGGTGATGCCCAGGTTCTTGGCGTAGGTGGCGGCCACGACGCCCTGCACGTCATCACGACCGACGATGCGGTCCACTTCCAGGTAGCCGCGGTCGGTGACCACCGGGTTCGTGTTCGCCGGGGAGACGAAGACGAGGCCCGCGTTGTGGTAATCTTCCGACGACGGGATCATGACGCCGGAGTTGAGGTGGCCGACGCCGCAGAGGATTTCCGGATCGGCAACGATGTTCTTGGCATTGGCGACACCGGTGTCCGGATTGGCCTGGTCATCGAAGGCCACCAGCTCCAGGCTGTAGCCCATGTCGCGCAGGGAACCGCCCAGTTGTTCCATGGCCAGTTCCGCGCCATTCTTAATGTCCACGCCTAACACGGATTGACCGCCAGAGAGAGGGCTTTGCGTGGCAATCTTGATGGTGCCTTTGGCGCTGTCGCCGCCGCCGCACCCAACCAGAGCCACGGCTACCAGGATAAGGACAAAAATGGTAAAGGTTTTGATGTGTTTCACTCTTTTTCTCCTAGGTTTTCGGGAAAAGAAAACAAAATAAGCAAACGCCTGTGAAATGCGACGTAACAGCGTCAGCGTTTGCCTGATTTCTGGCGGGGCAAGATTGCCCACCAGTTCGGCCACGAATGAAGAGGGGGGATAGGGTTTGTGCGTGGATAGCTTCCTCCTGTGTGCCGGCATTTCGCCATCTTCATACCCACCTGCTTCTCTGATCAGTTCAACCCGCCCACCTTTCGAATCTATGCGCACTTACCGCAAAATAGACTCGCGGCAGGTCCGTCTAAAAGGTAGCGGAGCAGCGAGACTCTTGAAACGGGATACAGAATAAGTATGCTTTTTTAGGCAAAATGACAGGAAAAAACTTACTGCTGGAAACAGGACGACATCATAAGGTGGGGATTGTAATTTAGGCGTTGGCAGTTGTCAAAAAATGCCTGACCGACCGCCTGATTCGTGGTCTGACGGCTGGCTACATGCGGAATGTGCCGTAGCGATCATCGGGCAGCGGCGCATTGGCCGTGGTGGCAAAGGCCAGCGCCAGGGCCATCCGCGTCTGCGCGGGGTCGAGGATGCCATCGTCCCAGAGGCGAGCCGTGGCGAAATAGGGACTGCTCTCCCGATCATATTGGGTCAGCACGGGCTGCTTAAAAGAGGCTTCGGCGGCGGCAATCGCCTCTGGGGTGGGATTTTCCAACTGGCGCAGGACACTGCGCTGCCCCACCGTCCACAGCGTGCCCGCCGCCGCCTCGCCGCTCATGACGCTGATGCGGCTGTTGGGCCAGCTAAAGAGGAAGCGGGGATCGTAGGCGCGCCCACTCATGCCGTAGTTGCCCGCGCCGTGGCTGACGCCGTGCAGCAGCGTAATGCGCGGCACATTCACATTGCTCACGGCCATCACCATCTTGGCGCCATCCTTGGCGATGCCCCCATTTTCATACTGCTTGCCCACCATGAAGCCGGCGATGTTTTGCAGGAAGAGAAGCGGCGTGCCGCGCTGCCCGCAAAGTTGGATGAAGTGGGTGGCTTTGAGCGCGGATTCGCTGAAGAGGAGGCCATTGTTGGCGACGATGCCCACGGGAATGCCCATGATGTGGGAGAAGCCGCAGACGATGGTGGGGCCGTAGCGGGCTTTGAACTCGCTGAGGCGGGAGCCATCTACGAGGCGGGCGATCACTTCGCGCACGTCGTAGCTGACGCGGCTGTCGGCGGGGATGACGCCGTATAGTTCGGCGGGATCGTAGGCCGGTTCCGCGGGCGTTTCCATGATCCAGGGCGCGCGTTTGCGCCGGTTGAGGTGGGCGACAATGTCGCGCACCCAGGCCAGCGCCTGCTCTTCCGTTTCCGCGAAATGGTCGGCGACGCCGCTGAGGCGGGTGTGTACGTCCGCGCCGCCCAGTTCCTCGGCGGTGACTTCCGCGCCGGTGGCCGCTTTCACCAGCGGCGGGCCGGCGAGGAAGATGGTGCCGTTGCCCTTGACGATGATGGTTTCGTCGGCCATGGCCGGGATGTAGGCCCCGCCGGCGGTGCAGGAGCCGAGGACGGCGGCGATCTGGGTGATGCCTTTGCCGGACATGCGGGCCATGTTGTAGAAGATGCGGCCAAAATGCTCTTTGTCGGGGAAGACGTCGGCTTGTAGATGGAGGAAGGCGCCGCCGGAGTCCACGAGGTAGATGCAGGGGAGGTGGTTTTCTTCGGCGATGGTTTGGGCGCGGACGTGTTTTTTGACGGTTTCGGGGAAGTAGGTTCCGCCTTTGACGGTGGGGTCGTTGGCGATGATCATGCACTCGCTGCCCTGGACGCGACCGATGCCGGTGACAATGCCGGCATTGGGCGCTTCCCCCTCATACATCTCCCACGCCGCCAACGGCGACAACTCCAAAAACGGGCTGCCCTCGTCCAGGATCGCATCAATACGCTCCCGCACCAGCAGTTTTCCCCGCTGGCGGTGGCGTTCAATCACCCGCGGCGCGCGGTCCGTGGCCGCCTGCCGCTGACGTTCCGCCAACTGCGCCGCCAGGGCCTGGTTGAAGGCATGGTTCTCTTTAAATTCGGGACTGTTTGGGTTGATTCGGCTGATAATTTGAGTCATGGGATTCGTGTTAGAAGCGCGTTGGACAGAGACATTCTCGCACCGACATAGCCGCCACCGGCGCACCGCGTGGGCAAAATGGCATTCTTGTGCGAACCAGGCCGCGAAAGCGCAACGCGCCCACGCAGTTACGGAGATGATACAAATTACGGGGATAGCCGTCAACATGGACCACCTGCGCAGATGACGGAGATCACCGGTAAAAGGTGTTGATCAGCACTTTTGCGACGGGCGTGGATAGTGTACCTTATTAAGAGGGGGAGTGGTGGGCTTTGTCTAACATGGTCCAAGAGGATGGGGAGAGACATCATGACGGTCATGAATGAGCATACCCCGGCGTCAGCGGACGCCTCCCTGGCAGTCAGCCAGGCCATTAAGGGCATTGCGTCCATCGTCAGCATCATGACGATGGTGTTTACCCTGCTGGAGATCCTGCTACCGAGCAGCTTTGTGCAGCCCGTAGGGGCGCTCATATGCGGGTTGGCGGTGACGATCTTCCTGGTGTGGTGGTACAAGTGGAATCTGGCGACGTTGCTTACCGCTTCCCTGGCATTTGGCCTGCTGCTGGTGATTTTGCACCTGATTGTGACCCGCCCCGCCGTGGTCACGGGGGGGATCGTGGATAGCCAGCAGCAGCCACAGGCGGGCGTCTCCCTCACATTAACCGATGTCAGCGGCGTCGCCCACAGTGCCATTTCTGACACCGCCGGCCTGTTTACCATCAGCAACGTCCCTGAGGGCGCATTTGTCCTGCAGTCCGATGGGGAGTTGCTGTTTATGGGGCAGGTTTGCTCTGGTTGGCGGCGACTGCTGTCCTCGGGGCAGGATTTGGGGACATTTGCCTATCGCAATGTGGCGCCGGTCACGCCCGTTCCCACGCCGCTGCCCACACAAGAGCCGCCCACGCCGGAGCCGGCCACGCCGCTGCCCACACAAGAGCCGCCGCTGACGCCAGGCGTGTCACCGGTGCAGATTGTAGATATTGATTATGCCCCCGCTGCCTCGCCCCTGGATGAGGCTGTCATTTTGCGTAACGTGACCGATACTCCGCTGGACATGACCGGCTGGCAGTTGGAGGACAAGCAGGGACATGTCTTCCCCTTTCCTTCTTTTACGCTGGACGCGGGGGCGCGTGTGACAATCTGGACGAAAGAGGGGGAGAATTCCCGCGCCGATCTGTTCTGGAACATTCGCACGAGTGTTTGGAATGACGACGTCTCGGACACGGCCACGCTGCGGAACGCCGTGGGAGACGTTGTCACGACCTACACCTACACCCCCTAGGGGCGGAAATTAAATAAGATGACGAGGTCATTTCCTTACCGCTCCTTCAAACTGGCGCTGCAATGCGCGTCTTATTTCAGCGCCAGTCCGTAGCGGGTGCGCTGTGGGGACAAAAGCGGTCGCCAATGACGCGGATTCCGAAGCGACCCGCGCGTGTCCGCGCCCCGTTTTCCCCTGTTCGCTGGTTGCATCATGGGAGGTAGCCATGACCCGTTTCCGGTTTGTTATGCTGTTCCTGTTTTGCCTGGCTGCCTGCGGTGGCGAAATGCCGGCATCTAACCTCACCAACACACCCACCGCGACGACCCGGGCAACGACCACGCCCACGCAACCGCCCGCGACCATACCCATCCCCACCGACACGCCTCGCCCCAGCCGAACGCCCGCGCCCACCATCCCCGCCACGGCCACACCCCGGCCGCGCCCGGCGGCCATCCCGCTGCCGGCATCCCGTTTGGGATTCGGCCAATTGGGGACAACCTTATGGGTGCACAACTTGCCGGACGTGATCAGCCGGGCGCCGGCGGTTGCCGCCGATGGGCACGTCTACGTGGTTGCCGGCCTGTCGCTGTACGCATTGACGCCGGATGGTCGTGAAGAATGGCATACCGCTCTGTCCGCCGGAACCGACCCGGTCAGACGGCGTGCCGGCGCGCCCGTCGTGGCCCCCGATGGGCGCATCCTGGTGATCGCCGGGGATACGTTGCAAACGTTTGCCGCCGACGGCACGCCTGGGTGGCGGTGGTCTGGGGGAGATGCGTTGACGGCGCTGCCGGCATTTTCCCCGGATGGCGGCGTCTACGTGATGACCAATGCCGGCAATCTGTGGGCATTTGACCCGAATGGACGTGTGCGCTGGACCACGCGCCTCTGCGCCGTCAGTGGCACCGGTTCCTGGCCCGGTCCGGCGGTGGGCGCGGACGGCGTTATCTATGCCGCCTGCCGTGACCCCCACGTTTTCGCCATTGACCCCACCGGCGGCGACATTCGCTGGGCTTTTGCGGCAGATGAGGCCAGGGGGACGGGCACGGACATCGTCACGACGCCCTTGATGGGGTCTGATGGAACGATTTACGCGGCCAATGATGCCGGCACACTCTTTGCCCTCCATCCCGACGGGCAACTGCGCTGGTCGCTGCTGCTGGCGCGTGGCATCGTGGCGCAATCTTCCCTGACGCGGGGGCCGGATAACACCGTCTACCTGGCCGTGGCGAACCGCCTCTACCTGGTGACCGCGGAAGGAACGATACGGCGCGTGTTTGACCTGGGCGTGCAGCAATTGAGCGGCCTATATGGGCAAGATTCGCCGGTGGCCGTGGCCGTCGATGGCAGTCTGATTGCCAAATCGACCGACCAGGAGCTGCTGCGCTTTTCCACTGCCGGCGAAGTGTTGTGGCGGGCGCGGTTGACGGAGCAGGCCGGGATCGAGCCGTCCCCGCCGGCGGTCGGGACCAATCATCAACTCTACATTGGGTTGGGGCCACAACTGCGCGCCATCCAGATGGATGATGTGATGATGGAAGGGGAGGCGCTGCTGCTGACGGCGGCGGCGGTGGGGGATGCGGTGCGGTTGCCGATTATGCCGGCATCCACCCTCACTCCCCTCAACGATCAACTCGCCGCCTACCGCGCCTATGAAGGCGCGCGCGCCCTGCAATGGTCTCCCGATGGCGCGCTGCTGGCCGTGGCCGGGACATCTGGCGTGCGTCTTTTTGCCGTTGATGCCGGCAGCCGCCCCATCCTGCTCAACCAGAACGTCGAGACCACGGCGCTGGCTTTTGACGCCACCGCCGCGTACCTGGCCGCCGTCGCTGCCGATGGCGTGGTGCGCATCTGGGATGTAGCCGGCGTGAAAAGGGTGGCCGCGCTCCCGCGGGAGTCGCCGCTGGGGGAGGCCGCCGGCCTGACGTTTCTTGAGGGGGACGACCCGGCGCTTTACCTGGCATTGTTTGCGCCCGCCGCCGATGGTCCCATGGGGTATCTGTATCTCTACGACGTGACGGACATGGCCCAGCCGGCGGTATCCGCGGCTTATTCCTTCACGGCGGACAGCTTTACGCGCTCCTTTGCCGCCGCCGCCGATGGCCGGCGCGTGGCCCTGGGGGATTTTTTGGCGGATGTACAGGTGTGTACGCTGCCGTATGGACCGTGGTTCGAGACGGTCTTTGCGCCATTTGGCCCACCGAGCGCGCTGGCTTTGAGCGCTGCCGGCCATTACCTGGCGGCGGGGACGTTGGCCGGGCGCGTGCAGGTCGTCCACGTCGATTCTGGCTTCATGGTGGCGGATATTCGCCCGCCGGCGGACGTCACCTACGTCAACGTGCAGGCCGTCCTGTTTCGGCGGAACCTGGATGAAATCATCTTCGGCGAGTCGTTTCGGGATGAGGCGGACGAGGCGGATCAGGGGCGGGTTGCCTGGTGGTCGCTGCCGCGCAACGTCCTGCTGGGCGCGCGTTACGCGGATACGGCCATCACCCACCTGGCGCTGCATCCGGCGGGATGGTTCCTGGCCGTTGCCACGGAAAAGGGGTTGGTGGTTACTGATCTGGCCGAATGGGACGATAATGAATAACGAAAAAGGGGAACGAGCGCCGGCCCATCCGCGTTCGTTCCCCTTCTGGCCTGGTCGGCGTTTACGCAAATGGATCAGTCGATGCCGGCAACGTTGCTTTTGATGGATAGGCTGCCGCCCGCGCCGCGATAGACGATCACCTGGAGGTTGGCGGGTGGGTTGGGGAGGGTGATGAGGACGCTGCCGTTGGCGTTGGCGGTGGCTGTGCCCAGGTATTGCAGGGGGGGGAGGAGGTCGAGGCAGAGGTTGCCGAATGCCGGCAAACACGGTCCACTCCCCACGCCCCCCATCCCCGCGAATACAAACAGGGTCTCGCCGGGACGGGCGTTGATCACCTGCGCCTGGCCCGGATTGCCGGTGGCGGTGGCGATCAGGGGAAGGGGCGGTTGCCACAGGTTGTTGTCGATCAGGTATTTGCGCTCTTGTGCCGGCAAAACCCCCACCGGTGTCCCCAAATCCGCGCCAATGTTCGGCCAGGGACGGTTCCCCCAGAAATCGGGTGGCGCGTCGAGGTAGTGAGATGCCGGCAGTACCAACGGATCGGGCGCGCCACTCCATTCCAATACCCCATCCACCAGGTTGCCGTCCGTCAGGTCCGTGACCACGCCCCCCATGTACACCGGATAGCCGAAAATGATGATGTCTGGGCCGGAGCGGATGTCGATGCGCGGCGTGACGTTGCCTACCACGTTGGGACGGTCGCTGTGGTCGCGCACGCTCAGGCCGCGATTGACCGTGATGGCGTTGCGGAAGGCGGTCGTGTAGGGTCCGCTGGGTCCCCACCAGTCGGAAATGACCAGGTTTTCGGCGATGTTGCCCTCGAAGAGGTTCGCATAGTTATAATGACCGTGCAGGGAGATGTCCGCCTTGCCGCCAATGTTGTTGTAGGCGTAGTTGTAGCTGAAGACGTTGCCGTTGGCCCCTTCTTTGACCATCATGGCGTGGCGCAGGGTGTGGAAGATGTTGTTGGTGATCAGGGAGTCGGAGGTGGAGTCGGCCAGGGCCACGCCGTAACCGTGCCCGCCGCCGCCGTAGTCGTGGGCGTGGTGGAAGTAGTTGTCGCGGATGGTGAGGAAGCGGCTGTAGAAGGTCCAGATGTGGGCGCGGAAGGTGTTGTAGGATTCGACGTATTGCACCCAGCAGTTTTGGGCGTAGTTCATGGAGATGGTGAAGGCGTCGGCGGTGTCAATGCGTTCGAGGTAGAGGGATTGAATGCCGGCATTCTCAATCGGATGCACCACCTGCACGCGCGGGTTCAAAGCCGTCTGGTAATCCAGCCGCAGCGGCACGTCCAGCGTGATCGTGTTGCTCACCACATCCGCCACCCCAATCATCTGGCTCATTGAATACTGGCTGTAATCCGTAATCCAGTAATCGACCGTATACATCGCCGCCACGTCGTCATCCTGGTACAGCCACAGCAGCGTCCCCGGCGTGATCCCACTGGCGTCCGCCAGTTCCAGCGTCGTACTGCCAAAACTGTAGCCGGAGACCACGGGAATATCTACGTTGACCTTGCTCCCCGTCATCTCCACGCCCCCCCGCTGCCCGCTGTTCGGGATGTTAATCAACAGCCGCGTCTGCGTTGGCCCCGCCCCTTGCAGCACAATGCCGCTCTTCAACTGTACAATCGTGCCAATCAGATAATCCCCCGGCGGAACCCAGACGAACCCCGGTGCTGTTGCCGCCTGAATCGCCGCGTTAAATGCCGGCCCATCATCCGTCACCCCATCCCCCACCGCGCCAAAATCCATCACATTCAGGCGGTAATACGTGGCCGGAATGCCCCCACGCACCCCCGGATCCCACGGAACCAGCCGCTCCGGCGGGATGACGCCGTCCAGCGGCGTGGGCGCAGCCGTCGCCAGGCGCGCCACCATCAGCGCCGCGCCCAACAACACGCACAACGCCAGCGCCAGCCAACGCTGCTTGACAAAAACCAGACCGAAGTTAAGTCGAGATGCTTGCATGGGGGACACTCCTTTGAGCAAAGAATACAAGATTGGTTCATTCTTGACTCTACTGAAAAAAGGCCAAAAACCGGGTTTTTACACATGATTTCGGCCGGACACTCGAAAAACCCGGTTTTTTCAGTGATAGCCGGTCACTTACCCGGCATCTGCTGTGGGATTGCGCAAAAATCAACGAGCACGGGGAGCCGCCAGCCTGCGCCGACGCCTGAGAACCCTCGCATTATACGGAGATTCCAGCAAAATTGCATGAAAATTCGAGGAAATGGGCAGCTCATCAACCAAATCTAGCAAATGGCGACCATGCCCTCCGCCCGCCGTCCCCCCTACCCCATCGGGTTTCGCCCCCTATCGCAAATTGCCGCGCCATTTCTTCCCCATTCGCTCCGCTGATAGAGTGGCGTTATACTTGTCCGCACCAGAACCGTCAATTCGTCCAATTTTATAGGCATGCGGCAGCAAGGGAGGAAACGTGAAGATAGATTTACGCATTACCGTCAACGCGGGGCCGAATACCGATACCCAGGACACAGCCAAAATCGTGCGCGAACTGGAAAAAGAGTTGCGCCACGTGGAGAGCGTGCTGTCCATTGACCCCGTTTACGTGCGGAACGAGGAAGCCGGGCAAAAAGGCGTCTCCGTGGACTTTGGCGCGCTGCTGGTGGCCCTCGCCGAAGGCACCGGCCTCGCCGCGTTCATCACCGTTCTCGGCCAATGGCTGGGGCGCGACCGCCGCCGCTCCCTCAAGCTGCAAATAGGCGACAGCAGCCTGGAATTGACCGGTCTCTCCTCAGGAGAGCAGCAGGAACTCGTGCGCTGGTTCCAGACGCAAACAGGAATGCGCTTCGACGCATAACGTAAGGCGTTTGTGTGCCTGATAGACTTGGTGATGGAGCTTAAGATGCCGCCTGAAACCACCCACCTCGCCGCGAATCGTCGTCTCCCCTCCTGGCGAGAGATGAATCGGGATACTTCTCCCGAAGTTGAAGCCTTGTTGCTGAAGCTGTGGCGCGAAACACCCGTGTGGCGCAAATTAGAAATGATGGAGTCGTTGAATCGCGCTGCTCGTCAGTTGGCCTTAATCGGACTACGTCGGCGTTTCCCTCATGCTTCCCCGGCGGAACTGCGGTGGCGGTTGGCAGTCATGTCGCTGGGGGAAGAATTGACCGTCCGCGTTCTTGGGCCTTGCCCTGGCTGAAGGAGAATGACTTGGTTGATTCCGAAGCTATCCAGGTGACGCTATTAGTAACCGGGGTGTTAGATGCGTTGGGTATCCCTTACGTCATCGGTGGCTCCATGGCCAGCATCATCCATGGCATGTTGCGTACTACGATGGATGTAGACATCGTAGCCGACATGCGGTCAGAACACGTGACTCCCTTTGTAAGGGGGCTGCAAGATGCATTCTATGTAGATGAACAATCAGTACGGCAGGCAATTCAACGTCGCCAGAGTTTTAACCTGATTCACCTGGATACCCTGTTCAAAGTAGACATCTTTATTCCCCGGGAACGCCCTTTTGACCAGCAGCAGCTTCGGCGACGCATGGCGGAGCAGGTTGGCGCAAACCGTGGCGAACAAATCTGGGTTTTGAGTGCTGAAGATGTTGTCCTGGCTAAATTAGAGTGGTTTCGCATGGGTGGCGAGGTTTCGGAACGGCAGTGGCGTGATATTCTCGGCGTTTTGAGGACGCAGCAGTCGGCATTGGATAAGGATTATTTGCGGCAGTGGGCGCAAGTATTGAGCGTAGCAGACCTGATGGAGCAAGCTCTGCAAGCTTCGGCTGGCATAGAATAACGAAAGATGACCGCCAGTTTCTCTATGGGTTCGTTCGAGAATTACTTTGGATTCTCCCACAAGTAAGAACCCTTCCAGCGCATCCGTCATTTCCAAATCTATTAACGGATGCGCCCTATGCGCTCGTTGGTTGAGGTGAGATATGGCCCGACGGTTGGCTTTACTCATAGGTAACAGCCAGTTTGACGACGAGAAGCATTTCCCGGCGCTGCGCACGCCGGTCAATGACGTTGCTGATATGGCGGCCATGCTGGCCCAACATGGCGACTTTGAAATCGTCGAGGCGCTGATTGACGCGGCGGAGCCGGTCATTCGGCGCACCATTGGCGAATTCTACGGGCAGTTGGAGCGGGGGGACCTGGCGTTGTTCTATTATTCGGGTCACGGCTACAAGGGCATGGACGGCTCGTTGTACCTGGCGGCCAAAGATACGGATGCCGGTCAACTGCGGGCCACGGGGGTGCGCGAATCCTTTATTCAAGAAACGATGGGCGACAGTCGTTCCCGCCATCACGTCGTCATTCTTGATTGCTGCTTTAGCGGCGCGTTTGCCCTGGGCAAAAAGGGGGGCGCGGGGGAGCCGCTGCTCCTGGAGAAGCTGCGCGGCGAAGCGATGGCGATCCTGGCCTCGTCAGGGACGATTCAGTACTCTTTTGAGGAAGCGGGGCGCAACTCCTTGTTTACGGGCGCGCTGCTGGCGGGCGTGGAAACCGGCGCTGCCGATGAAGACCAGAACGGCGTGGTGACGGTGGATGAGTTATTTGCTTATGCCGACAGGAGCGTGCGCGAGCAGCGGCGGGAGCAGACGCCCATGCTGGCGCAGCAGAAACGAGAAATTGCGCAAATTGTCCTCGCCCGCAATCCCGCGGGCACCGTTTCTCCCCTGCCTCTGACCGAGACGCCCGCCTCCCCTTCTCCTGAACCACGGGGGAAAGGCGTCTTGTCCACGGTGCCTGCCTGGGTGTGGGGAATTGCCGGCATACTCGCCGTCCTCATGCTGGCTTTCTTCGTGAAGTGGGCGCTGGAATCATCCCCAGGAAGTCAGGCCACCCCCACCCTTCCCGCTGTGGCGCAGGTGACGGAAATGCCGGCACAAACGGAACAAACTCCCCCCAGCGCCGGCACAGGTACGATAGCCGGGTTTCTCCCCCAGCCTGTTTCTAGCCAAGAGCCACTGGATTTGCCCGTCATCCGGCGTGAGTTGGCGGTGCAAGGCAAGGAACTGGGCCTGATCAAATTCGGGTTTCATGTGCTCCCGGGAGGAAATCGCAGTGGTTTGGAGGAATGGATGACGGCGCTGGATGATGCCGGCATTCCCTTCTTCCTCAAGAGCGTTGATGATGTTGGCTCCCTGGCGACGGCCCAATCCCTGGCGCAGACCAGCGGCATTACCCATACGCTCGTCTTCCGCGCCAGCACGCAAGACGACGTGCCCAACTACGACCTCAGCCCTGCCGAAGCCGCGCAGCAGCATTGGCAGGCGCACACCGCTGCTTTTCCCCTCTCACTTGATCCCCGCCTCGTCTGGCTGGAAACCATCAACGAACCAGACCCCAATCGCGCCGCGTGGTTGGGGGAATTTGCGTTGCAGACGGCCCAACTGGCCCTGGCGGACGGCTACCGTTGGGCGGCGTTTGGCTGGTCATCTGGCACGCCCGATGCGGCCGATTGGGAGTCCGACGCCATGCTCCAGTTCCTGGAATTGGCGGGCCGGTATCCTGATCAGTTAGCCATTGCCGTGCATGAGTATTCTTTCGGCAATGACGACCCGCGGCAGGTCTATTCGGCGCTGCTGGGTCGTTTTCAGGCTTTGTTTCAAGTCTGTGATGAGCACGGGCTGCCGCGCCCCACTGTTTTGATTACGGAGTGGGGGTGGGCGCTTCAGCAGACGCCCCCCTTGTCACAGGCAATGGAAGATATCGCCCTGGCTTCCTCGCTCTACGCGGCATACCCGGAAGTGCGCGGGGCGGCCATCTGGACGCTCGGCTCTTTTATGGGTTTGGGAGACGACCAGACGCAGCCGTTGATTGCTCCCCTGACCGATTACGCGCTGCATAACTATTTTGCGCGTACCAGCGGATTCGATCCCTTGCTATTTGTTCCATGATGCCCGATGTAGGGCGGGTTGCTAACCCGCCGGTCACATAGAACAAAAGGTGTTCATGCGCGGGGCGCACCACATCGCATGAAGATGTAGGGCGGGTTGCTAACCCGCCAGTCGAGTTAGCAACTCGACCTACACGCAATCTTCAGGACAGTGTAGATATAGGTGATGTAAATAAGGTTGCGATAATGGCTGATAAGGCGCGACGATTAGCTTTGTTGATAGGCAATAACCAATTTGAGGACGAGAAACACTTCCCGCCGCTGCGCACGCCGGCCAACGACGTCGCCGACATGGCGGCCATGTTGGCGCGGCATGGGGAGTTCGAAATCCTGGGTACGCTGGTGGACGCGGACGAGCCGACCATCCGCCGCGCCATCGCCGACCTCTACGGCCAGGCGGAGCGGGGGGACCTGACGCTGCTCTATTATTCCGGGCACGGGCAGAAAGGAACGGATGGGTCGTTGTACCTGGCCGCCAGAGACACGGACTTCCGCCGCCTGCGAGCCACGGGCGTGCGCGAATCCTTTATCCAGGAAACGATGGCCGATAGTCGTTCTCGCCATCATGTGGTCGTCCTCGACTGCTGCTTTAGCGGCGCGTTTGCCCAGGGCGCGAAGCGCGGCGCCGCCGAGCCGCTGCTGCTGGAGAAGCTGCGCGGCGAAGCCACGGCGATTCTGGCCTCGTCCGGCACGATTCAGTACTCCTTTGAAGAGAAGGGGCGCAACTCCCTCTTTACCAGCGCCCTGCTGCAGGGGATGGAGACCGGACGGGCGGACGAAAACGAGGACGGCCTGATCACGGTGGACGAACTGTTTGCCTACGCCGACCGCCAGGTGCGCGACCAGCGCCGCGACCAGACCCCCATGTTGGCGCAGCAGAAGCGGGAGATTGAGCGCCTTGTCCTCGTCCGTAACCCGTTGGGCAAAGCCAGAGCGGCGACCCTGCCCGTGACCATGACCCCGCCGCCGCCCGCTCCTGCGGCTACGCAAACCAAAGGCGTCGCCCCCGCCGTGGCGCCGCCGCCGTCCGCCCTACCCGGCTGGTTGTGGGGCATGGGCGGCGTGTTGGTGACGCTGGCACTGGTCTTTTTCCTGCTATGGGTATCGGAACGAAACCGCGTCGGCTTGCCGGAGACGCCCGCGGCAACGTCGCCTTCGGTAGCGCAGGTAACGGAACCCCTGGCGACTTCGCCCACGGCAAAAGCGACCAACACGCCTCGCCCCGAACCTTCAGGAACGCCTTCTGCGACGGCAACCGATACGCGCACACCGACGCATACCCCATCGCCGACGCCTGAACCCCGACCAACGGCCACGTCCACGCCAGGGATTGGCAGCCCGCAGGTTTCCCCAGTAGATGGCATGAGGCAATGGTTCATTCCTGCAGGGAACTTCTTGATGGGGTCAACGGATGCGGACGCTAATGCTGCCAGTGATGAGAAGCCGCAGCATGAAGTGTACCTGGATGCCTTCTGGATGGACGAGACGGAAGTGACGAATGACCAGTTTGCTCAATTTACAGCCGCCGCGAGCTACGAGACGACAGCCGAGCAAGAAGGTGGAGGCTACATTTACACATCCAGCGGTTGGGAGTACACCGAAGGGGCCGACTGGCAACATCCACAAGGACCGGGCAGCAGCCTGGATGGGTTGGGCGATCATCCGGTGGTGCTGGTTTCCTGGCAGGACGCCGCCGCCTACTGCGAATGGGCGGGGCGGGCGCTGCCCACGGAAGCACAGTGGGAAAAAGCCGCGCGCGGCGAGGATGGGCGCATTTATCCCTGGGGAGACACGTTTGATGGGACTCGTCTGAACTATTGCGACAGCAACTGTGAATTTGACTGGAAGGATACGAGCGTGGATGATGGTTATGCGCGCACAGCGCCAGTGGGCAGCTATGACGCTGGGGCCAGTCCGTACCAGGCGCTGGATATGGCGGGCAATGTGTGGGAATGGGTTGCGGACTGGTATGATAGCGGCTATTATCAAAACGCGCCCGCCCGCAACCCGCCGGGCCCCGCGTCAGGTTCATACAAGGTGCTTCGGGGCGGCGCGTGGAATTATACTAGCATCAATAAAACTGCACGCACGGCCTCCCGTAGCGAGCTTGCCCCCACTGTGCTCGACGACAGTCTCGGCTTTCGGTGCACCCAAGAGTACCTTCTCCCGTAGATATATTGGCTTTTTGGTTCTGTTCTTGGGGGTTTGGGGGATATCCCCTCCAGCTGCCGCAGCGGTCGTAGGGCAGGTTACTAACCCGCCTCTGCCCCGCCTCCAGATTACAAAGCTCTTCAAGATTTTTGTAGTAACCGTTCACTCCCCCCGTAGGTTGAGCCTGTCGAAACCGGTTCCCTTCGGCAGGCTCAGGGAGCGGGGGTGAATGGTTCCCTTCGTTTCTGGATTACCAGGCTTTTCTGACAGTTCTGACCAGGCGACTGGTTTGTGCTGCAGGGGAACGGGCGCAAAGGTGCTTCGGGGCGGCGCGTGGAACAACAACAACCAGAACGCGCGCGCGGCCATCCGTAACAGCAGCGCCCCCGCCGACCGCGTCAGCAACGTCGGCTTTCGCTGCGCCCAGGAGTACTCTCTCCCGTAAAATGCTGGCTTCTGTTTTCTGGTTTCTGTTCGGGGGGTCTGGGGGGTCTCCCCCAGCCGCCGCGGGCGGCCCGTAGGGCGGGTTGCCAACCCGCCCCCGCCCCCAGATTACAAAAATCTTCGTAACTGCTAAGCCAGATTGGACCAATTTTCTCTGGTGAAAATGGCCATTGAGTGCGTGAAATTGGTCCAATCTCCCGAGTGTGCGCCATGCCCAAGACCTACAACAATCTCTACCCACAAATCATCGCCTTCGACAACCTGCTCGTCGCCACGGAGTAATTGATTCATCTTGACGAATTGTATCCTATAGGATACACTTTTTATGAATTATGAAATCACCAGCACATCGTTTTTTGATAAATGGCTGAAAGGATTGAAAGATCGGACAACAAGGAACAAAGTGCTTGCTCGCATCGACCGTGTTCAAAATGGCAACTTTGGTGATTTCAAGTCGCTTGATGACAATTTGTTTGAGTTGCGCTTTTTCTTTGGCGGCGGATTGCGTATTTACTACACCATCCGCCATCATCAAGTGGTTCTGCTGTTGAATGGCGGTAGCAAATCCAGCCAGAGTAGAGACATTGAAAGAGCCAGGCAAATGATTCAAGAACTGGAGTGAATTATGAGTATCAAAACCAAACCTTTCGATGTTGCGGAACATTTGGAAACAGACGACGATATCTGGGAGTTTCTTGCGGAGGTGTTGGCTACCGGCACTACTTCCGATTTTATTCATGCACTGAATACGGCTGCTAGAGCCAAAGGCATGACTGAAGTTGCCAGACAAGCAGGCGTAACGCGCGCAAGCCTATATAAATCGTTGTCAGCCGATGGCAACCCTCGGTTTGAAACGATCAGTAAAATCATTGAAGCGTTAGGAGGGCATTTGTCCGTTGTCGGTCAATAACTTCGTGCCGAGGGAGCAGCCGTCGTCATTTACTGAAACCTCTACCCGCAAAGCATCGCTTTCGACAACCTGCTCGCCGCCTACGAGCGCGCCCGCCGCGGCAAGCAGCAAACCGCCGAGATACACGCCTTTCACTTTGACCTGGAGCAGAACCTGTGGGCGCTGCACGAGAAGTTCCGCGACGGCAGCTGCCGGCCCGGCGCGTACCATAGCTTCTACATCTACAAACCGAAAAAACACAAAGTCAGCGCCGCCCCCTTCCGTGGATGAAACTATTATATTCTACGCCCCCCTGGCGTGCGCTGTCCTTGACGACCTTATCCTTTGGGGTTACTATGCTGATATGATCAAGTCGTTCGGGGACAGGGAAACGGAGCGGGTGTTTAATGGAAAGTTTGCCAGGAAATTGCCTCATGACATACAGCGTGTGGCAGAACGGAAATTGATAATGCTGCACAAATCTGTAACGTTGACTGATTTGCGTGTGCCTCCAGCAAATCGTCTGGAGGCGCTAAGGGGGAAGCGGCAAGGTCAGTACAGCATTCGGATCAACGACCAATGGCGTATTTGTTTTGAGTGGCGAGAAGATGGCGTGTATGACGTGGAGATAACGGATTATCATTGAGGTGCTGTGATGAGAGATTATGCTCCGATACATCCTGGGGAGATATTGCGGGAGGAGTTTTTGTTGCCCATGGGCATCAGCCAGTATCGACTGGCAAGGGATATTGGCGTGCCGCCTATGCGGATTAGCAAGATTGTACGAGGGGAGAGAAGTATTACGGCGGATACTGCCTTGCGCCTGGCGCGTTATTTTGGCATGTCCGTCGAATTTTGGATGGGCATTCAAGCGCATTACGATGTAGAAGTGGCAAAAATGGCGCTGGCCGATAGATTGGAGCAGGAAGTAAGGGTGTTGGCGGAGGCGTAACCCGCTCCCAGATTACAAAAATCTGCACAGATTTCTGTAATTTTCTGGCGTTGGGACTTTCTTCCCGCACAACCACAGCATTTTGTAGGGTGGGTTGCCAACTCGCCCCTGCCCCGTGTGACCCAAATCCGCGGATTCTGACGCCTTTTTTCTGTTGGCAGCTTCTTTGCGACTGTTGTGTTACCGTATCAGTAGCGATGTGGTATTGAACGAGGTGCTTCATGCCCGGGTTACTGATTAAAGATGTACCCGATGCGCTGTATCAGAAATTGAAGAAACGGGCATCTCAAAATCGGCGCCGTTTGACGAAAGAGGCATTGGCGCTGTTGGAAGCTGCTCTGGCAGATAAGGCACAGCCAGAAGTTGTTTTGCTCCTGCCTTTCAAAGGGCGCTTCCGCATCAGCAACGAATGGATTGATATGGCGAAACGCGAGGGCCGCGCGTGATTTGGTGATACGAAGCGAAATTGCAAAGACCTTCCGGTACGAGAGCCTTGTCGGGACGTACCATATTTGATACACTGCGAGCATGGATGATCAGATGCGCTTGCGGGTTCTCTTCTACAAGTCAACCAGCGGAAGGCAACCCGTGCGTGAGTGGTTAAAGGCGTTGCCGTCTCCAGATCGGAAAATAATCGGCGAAGATTTGAAGACAGCCCAATTTGGGTGGCCGTTGGGTATGCCGTTGATTCGTAAACTGGAGGCTGATTTGTGGGAAGTGCGCTCTAATCTTCCCAATCGTATTGCCCGCGTGATCTTTACCGTAGAAGAAGACAAGATGGTGCTGCTTCATGCATTTATCAAGAAGTCACAAAAAACGCCAACCAGTGATTTGGAGGTAGCCAGAAGGCGGTTGCAGGCGCTGCGAGGAGAATGATGAACGAGAAGCATTTAGGAGATAGTTTGGACGACTTCTTGCAGGAAGAAGGGCTGTTGGCGGAAGCGGAGGCCGTTGCTATTAAGCGGGTTATCGCTTATCAGATTTTTCAATTGATGACGGAGCAAAATCTGTCCAAAGCCGAAATGGCGCGGCGTATGCAAACCAGTCGCGCTGCTGTTGACAGGTTACTTGACCCGAGCAATGCGTCCGCAACGCTGGCTACATTGGAAAAGGCGGCGTTGGTGCTGGGAAAACGGTTGCAAGTAGCGCTCGTGTAAAAGCCCTTTTCTGGCTCTTTAGGATCTCAGGGGGAGTGGAGGCTTTAGCCGGAACGGTTCCGACTAAAGTCTCCACTCCGCCCCATATTTAGGCCATGTGGCCGGAGATTGTGTTCCGGTAATGTTTGGAAACGATGTTTTATGGTAAATAGGGTGATGGATGCGGGGGATTTGGAGCAGTATGTGCGCGAGGCGGGGATTCCGGCGGAGGTGGTGCGCTTGGCGGTAGAGACGCCAACTGTATCCGCGGCGGCTACCGCCGTAAATGCTTCCGTAGACCAGATTGTGAAGTCGCTGCTGTTCCTGGTGGATGGGGAACCGCTGCTGGTGGTGGCGAATGGGGAGACGCGGGTGGGATATAAGCGGCTGGCGGATTACCTGGGGGTGAGCCGGCGGCGGGTGAAGCTGGCCAACGCGGCGCAGGTGCGGGAGATTTTGGGGTATGAGGTAGGAGCCGTGCCCCCGTTTGGACACAAGACGCCCGTGCGCACGTTGGTGGAGGCGGGGGTGCTGGCGCAGGAGGAGGTTTACGCGGGCGGCGGAGGCATGAACGCGCTGGTGCGGCTGCGGGTGGCGGAACTGCTGCGGGTGATTGGGGGCGAAACCGCGAATCTGGCGCAGGAATAAAAAACTCAGCCACGAATTTCACGAATGGCACGAATTTTGGCTGTTTTTGCTCGGACCATTAGAGCTTGTCCGCGGGCGGGGGCTTGTGACCGCGCCAGCGCAGCAGGGCGGCAGCGTATCCTTTGCGGAGCATGAAACGGTCCGCCTCTGTACGACGCTGCGTTAATTCATGTCGCCCGGCATCGGTTAATGTTCCTGCTGCGTTCTTGTCCAGCAATTCCTGGTACCGTTCCATGTCTACCAGAGCGCGGCTGCGCGCAATTTGCCAAAGGGTGTGTTTCAAATGGGTTGTTCTGGCTGCCCGCGCCGTAGGACAATTTGCCTAAATTGTCCCTTCACGGCGGAGGACAATTCGGCGAATGCGAATTGTCCTACAGCAAACAACAGTCAACTGAAATGAAACACACCCTTTTCCAAATCGCCCGTCCGATTTTCCAAAGGGTGTGTTTCAAATGGGTTGCTCAGGCTGCCCGCGCCGTAGGACAATTTGCCTAAATTGTCCCTTCACGGCGGAGGACAATTCGGCGAATTGTCCTACAGCAAACAATAGTCAACTGAAATGAAACGCACCCTTTTCCAAATCGCCCGTCCGATTTTCCAAAGGGTGTGTTTCAAATAGGTTGCTCAGGCTGCCCGCGCCGTAGGACAATTTGCCTAAATTGTCCCTTCACGGCGGAGGACAATTCGGCGAATTGTCCTACAGCAAACAATAGTCAACTGAAATGAAACGCACCCTTTTCCAAATCGCCCGTCCGATTTTCCAAAGGGTGTGTTTCAAATGGGTTGTTCAGGCTGCCCGCGCCGTAGGACAATTTGCCTAAATTGTCCCTTCACGGCGGAGGACAATTCGGCGAATTGTCCTACAGCAAGCAACAGTCAACTGAAATGAAACACACCCTTTTCCAAATCGCCCGTCCGATTTTCCAAAGGGTGTTTTCAAATGGGTTGTTTCTCAGAGGCTGCCCGCGCCGTAGGACAATTTGCCTAAATTGTCCCCTTCATGGCGGAGGACAATTCGGCGAATGCGAATTGTCCTACAGCAAACAACAGTCAACTGAAATGAAACGCACCCTTTTCCAAATCGCCCGTCCGATTTTCCAAAGGGTGTGTTTCAAATGGGTTGTTCAGGCTGCCCGCGCCGTAGGACAATTTGCCTAAATTGTCCCTTCACGGCGGAGGACAATTCGGCGAATTGTCCTACAGCAAACAACAGTCAACTGAAATGAAACACACCCCTTTCCAAATCGCCCGTCCGATTTTCCAAAGGGTGTGTTTCAAATGGGTTGCTCAGGCTGCCCGCGCCGTAGGACAATTTGCCTAAATTGTCCCTTCATGGCGGAGGACAATTCGGCGAATTGTCCTACAGCAAACAATAGTCAACTGAAATGAAACGCACCCTTTTCCAAATCGCCCGTCCGATTTTCCAAAGGGTGTGTTTCAAATAGGTTGTTCAGGCTGCCCGCGCCGTAGGACAATTTGCCTAAATTGTCCCTTCACGGCGGAGGACAATTCGGCGAATTGTCCTACAGCAAACAATAGTCAACTGAAATGAAACGCACCCTTTTCCAAATCGCCCGTCCGATTTTCCAAAGGGTGTGTTTCAAATGGGTTGTTCAGGCTGCCCGCGCCGTAGGACAATTTGCCTAAATTGTCCCTTCACGGCGGAGGACAATTCGGCGAATTGTCCTACAGAAAACAATAGTATGTGTGGGGCGGCGGGTTAGCAACTTGCTTTACGGAGGTGGGGTGAGGAAGGTGACTTCGGGGTAGGCGGGGGAGGGGGCGTCGAGGAGGGGGGCGGATTGGTTTTTGAGGGCGCGGTCGAAGAAGGCGAGGGTGTAGGCGTTGAGGAGGGGGCGGCCGCGGGATGCGCCGATGGTGCCGGCAAGTCCCAGCCGATGCGCCAGGGGCGTGAGCAGGGGGATGTCGGTGAAATCGAAGTGTTCCGTGCCTTCGATCTCCATTACCGTCCCCCCGGCCTGCAAATGGCCGTAAACCTGCCACAACCGGGCGTCATTTTCCGCGTTGAAGATGCTGTTGGACGCTTTCATGAAAAGCGCCGGCGGGACGTAGGGAACCTGGGCAATCACATCATCGGAAACGGGGTTGAGCCAGCCATCCAGCACCAGCAGCGCACCACAGCGGGCGTCGCGGCCACACATTTCCACTGCGCCGCCGCCGCCCGTGGAGTGGCCGAAGACGCCCACGCGCGCCAGGTCGAGATGCCCGGCGAGGGGACCGGACTCGTTCCAGAGCGCGGCCTGATCCAGCAGGAATTGCAGGTCGGCGGCGAAAACGCGCACGACGTTGTTGCTGCTGATGGCGTAAGCGACGGGATCGCTGTCGTCGAGGAGGGCGGGATTGCTGAGGACGACGCGGTCTGGGGGCAGCACGGTGACGACGGCGGCATGGGTGTGGTCGGGGGCGATGACGATGTAGCCGCGGCTGGCGAGTTCTTCCATCTGGAAGGTGTTTTGCGCGCGCATGCCTTGCCAGCCGTGGGAGAAGAGGAGAACGGGGAAGGGGGCGGCATCATCGGCAACGGGGGCGTCGAGGTGGGCGTGGGTGTGGGTGAGATTGATGTGGCCGAGGAAGAATGCCGGCAATCCCAATCGTTTCGCCAATACAGGAGCCGCCGTCTGCAAATGGTCCAGGTAGGGCGCCAGAGGTGTATCCGCGTCGGCAGCGGCGGGATACCAGATTTGCGTCATCAACTCCCGCGGCTGCGTCGGATCGCCCAGCAGATCAGGCCGTGCTTCGTCCACCAGATGCAGGATAGTCGTGCCCACGGCATAGGGGCCGGTGGGCGGGGGTAGCTGGGGCACGGGCAGCAGGATAGGCAGCGCCACCGCCCCCAACCAGAGCAGCAGGTCGCTCAGGGAAAAGGCGCGGGGCTTGCGCGGTTGGCCGTTGCCGTTGCGCTGCATGAGGGCGGTGAAGGCGCTCAGGCTGAGGATGGCGGTGAGCAGATAGGCGGGGACCATCTGCCAGCGGTAATGTTCCAGCAGCAGGTGCAGGAGGGCGATGAGCAGTCCCACAAATGGCAGAAATCGCATGAAGGTGTGCCAGCGGACCAGGGCGGGGACGCGGTCGGTCAGGATGGGCCAGATGACGGCGATAAAGAGGGTGAGCAGGAGGAGGATTTCGAAGGGACGCATAATTAACCATTAACGGTGAACGGTGAACGGGGAAACGCCATTCGGTTGCCGGGAACTATCAACCACCAACCGACCATCAACCGGGTATCTCCAACACCAATTTGCCGGCAATATCACCATCACGGAGGCGGTGGAGGGCGGCAGGGCCTTCCGTGAGGGGATAGATGGTGTCGATGACGGGGCGGAGTTTGCCCTGGAACATCAATTGCATGACGCGCTCATAGTCGGGCTGCGGTCCCATGGTGCTGCCGATGATGCGCAGGTGCTTGCCAAACATGAGGCGGTTGTCGAACTCGAATTTGGGGCCGCTGGTGTTGCCTACGGTGAGTAGGCGGCCTCCTTTTTTCAGGGCGCGCAGGGAAAGATGGTAGGTGGCCGCGCCCACATTATCCACGACGACGTCCACGCCCTGGCGGTTAGTGGCCTTGTAGACGGCGCGGCTCCAATCTTCCTGGCTGCGGTCGATGGTCACGTCCGCGCCCAGTTCGCGCGCCTGGGCCAGTTTTGCCGCATTTGATCCTACCACGTAGATGGTGCGCGCGCCGGCAAGTCGGGCTATCTGGATGGCGGCGGTGTTCACGCCCCCGCCCGCGCCGACGATGAGGACGTCTTCGCCCGCTTGCAGGCCGCCGGCCTGGATGAGGGAGTGCCAGGCGGTGACGAAGACGAGGGAGGCGGCGGCAGCGTGGGCGAAGCTGACGTGATCGGGCAGGGGAAGGAGGTTGCGTGCCGGCACGCGCGCGTATTCCGCGTAAAATCCGGGCAGATGTTCACCGAAAATGGCGAACTGATCACACATATGGTCGCGTCCAGACCGGCAGAAATCACACCAGCCGCAGCTATACGTGGGATTGACGGCGACGCGGTCTCCCACCCGGTAGTGGGTGACATTGGCGCCGACCTGGGCCACCACGCCCGCGCCATCGCTGCCCATCACGTGCGGCAGCTTCAGTTTGAGGGCGGGCCAACCCGCGAGAACCCACAGGTCCAGTCGATTCAGAGCCGCGGCCCGCGGCGCAAGCAGCACGTCATCCGCGCCAATTTCCGGCACGGGCACATCCGCGACCGCGACCTGATCCAGGTCGCCATGCGCATGAAAAACAACCGCCTTCATTATTCCACCACCTCGTCGAGATTGTCCTTGTAGTAATCGAGCGCATCGCTGTAGGCCGAAATATCTTCGTCCCGGGTCGTTTCCAGCAGCAGCGCCAGCAGCGTGCGCACCGCGTCTTCATGGCGACCGACGCTGTAGTAGGCCAGGGCCAGGAAAACGCGCCCGCTGTTGTTGTTCGGGAATTGGGCCACGGCTTCTTCCAGCGTGTCCACGGCGTCGGCGAACTGACCGGTGACGCGCTGGCTGCTGCCCAGGCAGACGAGACATTCTTGCAGGTCGTTGTCGGCGAGGCCGTTGTCGATGGCATCCTGATAGTAGGGGATGGCATCTCGTTCTTCGCCGAGGACGTCAAAGGAGCCGCCGACCTCAAAGAGAACGAGGGGGTCGTCGGGGTACTCCTTCATGAGTTGGAATAACAACCGCTGCGATTCTTCTAATTGGTCGTCCTGCCGCAGTTTGCGCGCCAGGGTGATCGTGTCTGTCTTGTTCATGGCATTTCCTGTTGGCCGATAGATGGATTCCGCGCCCATGGGGGCAATGCACTGGAATGATAGACGGCTCCGGGGGAAATCGCAACCGGGATGGGGGGACAAAGTTGATCGTTAGCGGTTGGTAGTACCCTGACCCGCTCTTCGAGCATGGTGATCAATGGGTACTTGAGTCTGGCGAAATCCACGTAGGGTAATCGGAGCCGAGGCTTTGGCCGGGTCAAACCCCATATGTGGGTCGGCTGAAACCTTCACACCCAAGACGCCGGTGGTCAGTGGATAGTGAGAAGTGGGCAGAGCGCCGCCCGCAACTATCATCAAGATAAATCCACGTCATTGGCGCAGTATGTGCTTATTTTCGTCCCTCGTAGAAAGAACGAAGGACGTATTCGCCATTCGTCATTCATCCATGACGCGCCTCGGTTTATGGTGGTTCGTTTGTGATTATTTGCACGATTCAGTTGTCATTCCCGCGCCAGGGGGGTAAACTGACAGGTGAGAAAGAAGCGATGCAAGTCGTTACCCGGATTGGCGATATCCTGTTCGCCCGGAACCAATGGTGATTAACTGACGACAGTCGCTATTCCGCCACCACGTGCCATTATCCCAATTACAAGGAGCAGATCATGCAACACTTCGGTTCGTTCGTCGGAAAATATGGTGTAGAGAATCATGGCATCAAGAATGCCGGCACAGTCTACTGGAACCTCACCACCCCCATGCTCTATGAACAGGCGGTACGCCGTCGTGAAGGTACTATCGCCCACCTGGGTCCCCTCGTCGTCCACACCGGCGACCACACGGGCCGGTCTCCCAACGATAAATTCATCGTGCGCGAACCCACCAGCGAAAACGACATCTGGTGGGGCAAAGTCAACCGCGACATCAGCCAGGAAAAATTTGATAACCTGCTGCGCAAGATGCTGGCCTACCTGCAAAACCGCGACATCTTCGTCTTCGATGGCTACGCCGGGGCCGATTCTGACTATCGCCTGCCGGTGCGCGTCATCACCGAATATGCCTGGCACAACCTGTTTGCCCGCAACATGTTCATCCGCGAACCCAACCCGGAGAAACTGGTGAACATCGTCCCCGGCTTCACGGTGATTGATATGCCCCGCTTCCATGCCGAACCGGAGTGGGACGGAACGAACAGCCGCACCTTTATCCTCGTAGATTTTGGCAAACATCTCGTTCTCATTGGTGGCACGGAATATGGCGGTGAAATCAAGAAGAGCATCTTCAGCGCTCTCAACTACTACCTTCCCAAGCGGGGCGTCCTCAGTATGCATTGCAGCGCCAACTACGGCGTGGACAAGGATGATGTGGCCCTGTTCTTTGGTCTCAGCGGCACGGGCAAAACGACACTGAGCAATGACCCCGCCCGCCACCTGATCGGCGACGACGAACATGGCTGGAGCGACAACGGCGTTTTTAATTTCGAGGGAGGCTGCTACGCCAAAGTGATTCGCCTGGATCCGAAAGGGGAACCGGAGATTTACGAGACGACGCGCCGCTTTGGCACGATTCTGGAGAATGTGGTTTACAACAGCGATGATCGGCATCTGAATCTGGACGATGACGCCTATACGGAAAACACGCGCTCCAGCTATCCGATCACGCACATTGGCAACGCCGACCCGATGGGCATTGGCGGGCATCCGAAGAACGTCATCTTCCTGACGGCGGATGCGTTTGGCGTGTTGCCGCCTATCAGCCGTCTGACGAAGGCGCAGGCGATGTACCATTTTCTTAGCGGGTATACGGCGAAAGTTGCCGGCACGGAACGCGGCGTCACCGAACCCCAAGCAACCTTCAGCGCCTGCTTTGGCGCCCCCTTCATGCCCCTCCATCCCGGCGCGTACGCCAAACTGCTGGGCGAAAAGATCGACGCCCACAATGCCACCGTCTGGCTGCTGAACACCGGTTGGAGCGGCGGCCCCTACGGCGTCGGTTCGCGCATGAAACTGGCCTACACCCGTCGCATGGTCAGCGCCATCCTCGCCGGCGACCTGGATAATGCCGAGTTTGAAAAGGACCCCGTTTTTGGTCTCTACGTGCCTAAGCATGTCCAGGACGTGCCCGACAAAGTGCTGCGTCCCCGTGAGACGTGGGAATCGCCGGAAGCATACGATGTGCAGGCGATGAAACTGGCGCGCATGTTCCAGGCGAACTTCAAGCAGTTTGAAAGCGGCGTCACCTCGGAAGTCGTCGCCGCCGGTCCGCTGGTAGAAATGGCCTGATTCGGTTTCA
The DNA here is from genome assembly GCA_020634515.1 of Ardenticatenales bacterium. Taxonomy (NCBI): domain Bacteria; kingdom Bacillati; phylum Chloroflexota; class Ardenticatenia; order Ardenticatenales; species Ardenticatenales bacterium. The sequence goes on from JACKBL010000005.1 coordinate 254,573, forward strand.
CCGGTTAACGAGTGCGACGCATGGCTCAATTGCGTCGCACTTTATCCTTTTTATCCAACGATGGCTCAGTACCCACCGCTGCGACACAAACTGCCGGGCCGCCTCTATCGACGCGACCAGGAGACCGTTCTCTGGCTGGATCATACAGTGGCGGACATCGTCTTTGTGCGTTATGCCCTGGTGACAATCGGGCGTGAGGAGGAGATATTTCCTGCTTTTCTGCTGGATGATTGGGGTAACGAACAGCGCCGATTGAGCCTCTACCAATGGGTGCGCGAGGAAGGCGACCGCTTCCCGCGCGCGGAGATTTTTGGCGCGAATCTGGGTGGCGAAGATGAGCAATGTTTCCTGCGCGAGATGGAGCGGCATATGAGCCTTCCCTGCTACGCATACCTGGACGCCGACGCGCCGTTGTCCACGGGGGCGCGCCTGACGGACATCATGCTGCCCGCGCCGGATGTGACCACGCCGCGGCGCATTGATTGCCCGACGGCTATTGCGCCACCTCTTTGCTATGCCCGCGTGCAGTGGTGGCAAGGTCCCGCCGTGGGGCCATCGTCGGAAGACGGATACGACCCGTGGCCGGCCAGGTTGCGCGAGAAGGGCGATGCGCCTGGATATTGACATAGCGTGAACATGTCTCGATTGTGGAAGATTGACTCTACTGAAAAAAGGCCAAAAACCGGGTTTTTGCATATGAACCACTCTGGTAATTTCAGCCGAACAATCAAAAAACCCGGTTTTTTCAGTGAACTCAAGATTATTGCCGGCATTCTCGTCCTGACACTCATACTCTGGCAACTTGTCCTCGGCGCATCCGCCGCCAGAGCCAGCGTCGATCCCGTCGCCATTACCACCTTGCGACAAGTTGTTCCCCTCGACTTCCTGGCGCCTACCTGGCAGGGTAACATCCGCCGCTGGTCGCCAGAAATCCACTCCATCTCCCAAAAATACGGCATCGACCCCGACCTCATCGCCGCCGTCGTGGAGGCGGAATCTCACGGTGATCCCATTGCCGAAAGCCACGTGGGCGCTGTGGGATTGATGGGCGTCATGCCCACGGGGCCTGGTTTTGAATGGCGGCCAACAAAAGAGGAACTGCGCGACCCGCTGACGAATCTCGACTGGGGCACGGCCATCCTCACCGACATCTTGCGCCAATCGGGTGGGGACATCAGCGCGGCCCTGGCCGCCTACAACGGCGGATGGGAGCAAACCGACATCCCCGTGACGCAGCAATATGCCGCCCAGGTCCTCAATTATTACGGAAAAGCCGTGGCCGCGCGTTCTGGCGTCGCCCCGGAGATCGCCACGGAGTGGTCTATTGCCGTAGAAATCAATCGCGGCTACATTCCCAGCCAGACATTGTTGTTGGGACGGGAACCATTTTCCGGGCTACGCACCTATGGCGAGCCTATGCTTTTTCGGGACGTGGACAGCATGGGGCGGGCGTTTTATATTCGTGCCTACGCGGTTCCCGTGGCGCTGCGCGTGCCGCTAGAGGAGGCGACGGCCCCATTTGGGGCCAGCGATGTGGTGGAGCCGATGATGATGGCCCGCCTGGGGTTGGAGGAACCGCAAAAAGTGGCAACATCTAACCCGCATGTGTTGTTGGCCTGCCTGCCCAGTCTACGCCGCTTGCGCGGGCGGTTGAGCACACGCTGGTATGCGCCCAGCGGCTGCCCCGCCTCCGTGCGGTCTGATTGACCCGGAGTCCGCCAGATTTTTCCCTCTGGCGCGCCCGTTGTATAATTCCCCCTTATGCCTACGCCATTCATGCATTTGCAGATAGCCGAACGAATTATGACCGAGCCGGTGCTGCCGCGGGCAACGCGCCAGCTTCTGACCACGTCGTGGCCTGCTTTTTACTTCGGCAATGTGGCCCCGGATTTTCAGGCGGTGTGTGGTCTGCCACGCGAAACGACGCATTTCTATGGCACGCCCCCGCAGCCCGACGAAGAAGCGTATGAGGTAATGCTGCGGCAGTACCCCGAACTGGCGCGAGTGGGGGAGATGTCGCCGACGCGGATGGCTTTTGTGGCCGGATACTGTGTCCATCTTTTGTTTGATGTTTGCTGGTTCCGCGAGATTTTGGTCCCGTTTTTTCTGGAGCCGTCGTATTGGCAAGATAACGGGCAGCGGTTTTTGTCGCATAATGTGTTGTTGATTTACCTGGATCGAGTGGCGTTGAATTCGTTGTCGGTGGATGCCGGCATTGATCTTGCCGCCGCCGAACCTGATCACTGGCTACCCTTTGCCGGCGACGATCAACTGCGCCTATGGCGCGACAACATCGTGCCCCAACTACGTCCGCGCGCCCGTGTGCAAACCATCGACGTCTACGCGCAGCGGATGCGCCTGGACCCGGCCACCTTTGCCGCTCATTTGCAAGACCCTGACTGGATGGCGGAGCATTTGTTCAACAAAGTGCCTTTGTATGAGGTACAGGGGGTGTTGGACAGATGCCGGCAGCGCAGCCTTTCCCTCCTCACCAACTACCTGGCTCAACCGGCGCGGCAACCCCTACCCTGATTCCACAAACCGTTCTTTTTCGTGGCCCGCGCCGCGTCGTCAGCCCGACGCTCCCTGGCGCGAGCCATCGTCTATCCCAACCCCACACATAAGCCCATGTCTGTTCAATCCGCTTCTCCCCGACCCAATGTTCAAGTCCGTTTCCCCGATAACCGCGTTTTTCAGGCCCCTATTGGCACCCTGCTGGATAACTTCATCCGCGCCGCCGAATTCCCACCGGACAAACGTGCCGTGGCCGCGCTCGTCAACGGCAAACTGCGCGAGTTGTCGCTTCCCGTGATGCAAGATGTAGACGTGACGCCCATCATGATGGCCGACTCCGATGGTGTACGCATCTATCGCCGCTCCTTGAGCTTCCTCATGATCGCGGCTGCCGCGGAAGTGCTGCCCGACCAGTGCGTCACGGTACACCATTCCATGCCTTTTGGCGGCTACTACTGCGAGCGCACGGTCACGTGCGACGATCAGGAAGCCTTTATCACCGCGGCGGAACTGGCGCGGCTGCGGCAACGCATGCGCGAGTTGGTGCTGGCCGATCTGCCCATCTCCCAGGTCCGTGTGCCGTTGGACGAGGCGCTGCGCTTGTTTCGTGAGTGGGGCGATTTGGAAAAGGCGGATTTGTTTGCCAAGCGGCGCAAGGATTATCTGACGCTGTACGAGCTAAACGGGGTGCGCGACTATTTCCACGGCTTCATGGTTCCGCGCACCAGTTACCTGGACCTGTTCGATTTACACCCATACAACCAGGGCTTTATTTTGCAGTTTCCGCGCCGACATGAGCCGGATCGCTTACAGCCGTTTGAGGATGAGCCGCGCCTGGCGCAGGTTTTTCAAGCGTATTCCGGCTGGCTGGATGTGGTGGGCACGCCCAGCGTGGCTTCGCTGAACCGGGCGATTCGTGGGGGGCGCTTGCAGGAGGTGATCCTGGTGGCGGAGGCGCTGCATCAGCAGCAGTTGGCGACGATTGCCACGGAGATTGCCCGTCGCCGCCCGACGTTGAAGTTGGTGTTGATTTCGGGACCGACGAGTGCCGGCAAAACCACGTTCAGTAAGCGTCTGGCAGTACAACTCCTGGCGCACGGCATCCACCCCGTGGCCGTGGCCATGGACAACTACTTCGTCAACCGCGAGGATACCCCCCGTGACGCCAATGGCGATTTCGATTTTGAGGCGTTTGAAGCGGTGGATGTGCGCCTGTTTCAACAGCATCTGCGGGCGTTATTGGCCGGGGAGTCCATCATGCAGCCACGCTACAATTTCCACACGGGGCAGCGGGAAGAGGGGGAACCATTGCAACTTGGCCCCAAGCATGTGTTGATTGTGGAGGGTATCCATGGGCTTAATCCCCGGTTGATTGCCGGCATTTCCCCCGACGCCTTCTACCGCATTTTCATCTCCGCCTTCACCCAGCTTAATCTGGACCGCCACAACCGCGTGCCCACCACGGACACGCGCCTGCTGCGCCGCCTCGTGCGCGATGCCGCCCATCGCGGCTACAACGCCGCCGCCACCATCCGCCGCTGGCAGAGCGTGCGCCGCGGTGAGAAAAACTACATCTTCCCGAACCAGAACAACGCGGATGTCTTTTTCAATTCCGCGCTGGTCTACGAACTGGCGGCGCTGAAGTCGCTGGCGGAGCCGCTGCTGCTGCAAGTGGAGCCGGATACGCCGGAACGGGTGGAGGCGAATCGGTTGCTGGCGTTCTTGCAGTGGTTCGATCCCATTTCTCTTGAGAACATTCCCAGCGATTCGATCTTACGCGAGTTTGTAGGGCAATCCATCATGGAACACTTTAATCCGTGGCGGAATGCCTGAGGCGCGGCGCACGCGCGTGCGCCGCGCCGGAGCCGGGTCTAGGCCAGTTCGGGTAGCCGACGGTCTCGAATGGAGACGAAGGTGTTGAAGATTTCCGTCTTTTGGGAGCCGTTGCCGGTGACGATGCCGGCATTTTCCATGTTATCCGACCACGCAAACCAGATGATGGCCCCCACCTGCGGCGAGAAATCCCGCGCCAGCCGCACATACGTATCCCGCAGATAAGCGGCGACTGCTCCGTAATGCTCCGCGCCTAACGGGGTGCTGCCGCCAGGAATGCCAATTTCCGTTATCCACAGCGGCGTGTTCGGGAACACCTTCTGGAATTCGCTAAACACGTCGTCCAACTTGCCAAACCCCCAGCCGGCAAATGGCGGCGTCACCGGCCAGCGGCCATAGGGATGCACGCCGATGGCGTCCACGGGCAAATCCCCGTGCAGTGCCTCGCGGCACTGTCGCACATATTCCGCCGCTTCTACCGGACCGGTGGAGAGGCCACCAAAGATGATTTTGGCCTGCGGTGCGGCCTGACGAATGGCCGCGGCGGCTTGTTGCAAAACGATGGCGAACTTGGCGGCGGGCACGAAAACGGAGACCCAGGGGGTAGCCGGGTTGTCTCCTTCGTTCCAGATTTCGTAGGCGATTTTGTCTCCAAGATGGGCGTAGTGGGCGGCGATAATGCCGGCACTCTGCGCAAACCGCGCCGCATAAGCCTCCCAACTCCCGCCACCCCCGACCCACGGCGCATCATTCCCCGCCACCGTCTGCTGATTCAGCACCACCAGCGACCCCACCCCCTGATTTGCATACGCATTCACCAGCGGATCATACTCCGCGAAACTCGCCTCCACGCTACGCTGCTTATCCGCCGCCTTGAACGGAAACCGCACCCAATCCATCCCCTTCAGCACCTGGCTATTCATTGGATTGCTCACCGCGTCATCCGGGTTAATGTTCATCCCCGTTAGCATCCGCTGCGCCGGCTGGACCGGCTTGCGCGTCGAGAAATACATCAAAACCGACTTGATCGCATTCTTCAAAGTCACCAGCGGATCCCCCACGCTCCCCTGCCGCCCATACTTCGCCAGCAGAGAGGTTTCCCGCCCGTCCAACGGATCAATCACCAGGTAATCATTACCGTTCCGCGCCACCACATACACCCAATGCTGCTCCACGTTCGCGTCATACGCCGTTGCCGGCGTCAAATCCACCTGCATCAGCGCCAACCCGCCTTGCGCCAGATGATTATCCAGGCTGGAAACCAACATCGGATCAAGATTGGCAAAAGCCGCCCCCGTATCGCTAAACGGCTTGAAGTTGCCCACAAAGCGAATATCGTTAAAGGCCAGGCGTGGGGCGGCAAAGAACAACACATCCCCATTAAAACCCTGTCCCGGCGGTAGCTGCAAAAATCGCTCGTTCAAATCCACCGGCGTAAACTTATCGCCACGCGCGTTCAGCATCATGGCCATCGACGTCAGCAGACATCCAAACTGTCCGATCGTGCGCGGACCATGCCCCAACGGCAGATCCCGCCAGCGCGGGTCATTCTGCGAAAGCGCAATCGCCGGAGCCGGGCGATCTGGCTGCGTCACCCGAATCTTGATCCAGAAACGGTCACCAAACGGCACGTTGCGGTCATCATGCAACCGCCAGAAACCCACATAATCGCCGTCCCTGGCCTCCGTCGGCGCAACCATGGGCACGGAAAGCACCACATCTTCGCCCGGCCTGGCGTCCGGCACGGGATGGCTGAGCGTTCCCGTCATGGCGTTGTCACCGCCTACGTACACCAGGCGGTAGCCACTGCCCCACTTCCGCTGCCCCGTATTCTTCACGAGCCAGATTTTAGAGAACGTCTCGCCGGCTTGCAGCAATGTCCCGTCCGGCACGGTCACGTCATCCAGGAAACGGCTGTCACTATTCAGGAAATTCCCTTCCGTGATTGTCTTCTTAACCACAACGGCTTTCACAAAAAACGTGACCCCAAAGCGATTCCCCTGGTTATCCTGTAATTGCCACGTCGTGCTGTAGAGTCGGCCAAACACGTCTGGCGCTGTCATGGGAATCGTAATATCTACTTCACTGTTTGGAGGCACAGTGGCTTGTCCCGCAACCGTCGCCAAATCTATCCGTGCGGCGGCGGCCATCTGCGTGCCCCCGATGTGTACCACCTGAAACCCGGCTCCCCAGGTTGTGTCCCCTGTGTTGCGCAGTCGCCACGTCGGCGTAAACACCGCCCCTTGCTCAACCGCGTTGAGGTCATCCGGCGTGCTAAAACGAACAAATCGGGAATTGCTGGTCATTGGCTGCTCCTCTGAAAATGTAGGGCGATTCTCCAAATCGCCCGCCCGATTTGGAAAATCGGGCTACGACAACACATCATTTCCATTCATTGGTGGTGCCGCGCAGCGGCCTGGTGTCTCCTCCGAAAACAGTTTGTAGGGCGAGTTTCCAACTCGCTATGCGCCCTGATACTGCTTCCTAATTCATCGAAAACTCCCAACTTCCTGACATCATAGCAGAAGGCCAAGTCGTACACAAGCCCCCGTCAGCGCCTCAGCGCCCAATGCCTGAGCCTGCCGCGCACACCCTATGAAGTACCCGCCGCGCCTTTATCAACCGCCAACGCCCAACTCTCAACCGCCACCCCCCAGACCCCCAACTTCTCCGTTTTACGTTTTCTCTCAACCGTGTTACCATTCCGCCGCTATGAGTAGACCAGAAAATCTTACCCCTTATCGCTGGCAGGTCAGCCCGCCAATTCCTCCTCGTTTTCGTCAGCAATTCAGCCACGTCCATCCGGTACTGCTGCAGGTTCTCTACAATCGGGGCCTTGCCGATGCCGCGCACATGCAAGCCTTCCTCGAAGGGCATTACCTGGAAAGCCGTGACCCCTTTCTGTTGGCGGACATGGACAAGGCCGTGGCCCGTATTCAGCAGGCCGTTGAAAAAAAAGAAATAATCATCGTCTACGGCGACTTTGACGCCGATGGCGTCACGTCCACGGTGCTGCTGACGCAGGCGCTGCGCGGCCTGGGTATGGAGCGCGAACAAGTGCAGCCCTACATCCCCGACCGTGTGGACGAAGGCTATGGCCTGAACAAGGAAGCGTTGACGAAGCTGCGCGACCGGGGCGCGGGGCTGGTCATCAGTGTAGACTGTGGCATTCGCTCGTTGGCCGAGGTCGAACACGCCAACGACATGGGGCTGGACATGATCATCACCGATCACCACAGTCTGGGGCAACATTTGCCGCCCGCACTGGCCGTGATTAACCCCAAGCGGCCCGATTCCGCCTACCCGGAGAAGATGCTGGCAGGCGTGGGTATTGCTTACAAGCTGGCCCAGGCATTGCGCCAGGCCATGCCCGACCGGGCTACCTATGCCGATGAAGACTTGCTGGACCTGGTTGCCATTGGCACGGTAGCCGATCTGGCGCCGCTGCTGCGCGAAAACAGACTGCTGGTCATTGAAGGGTTGAAGGTGCTGAACATGGCACAGCGCCCCGGCGTGGCAGCTCTGGCGCGGGTGGTGGGTGTGCAGCCAGGCAGCATTACGGCGGAGACCATTGGCTTTGGCCTGGGACCGCGCATCAATGCCGCGGGTCGATTGGCGCACGCCTACACAGCGGCCAAACTCCTGGCCGCCAACAATGGCGTGTTGGCTAACCAGTACGCCGGCGAGCTGAACCAGCTCAATCAGGAGCGGCGAATGATGACGACACGCCTGGGGCTGCACGCGGAAACGTTAATTGATCCCCAGGCGCCGATATTGATTGCCGCGGATGATCAATTTGTGGCCGGGGTGGTGGGGCTGGTCGCCAGCCGATTGCAGGAAAAGTATTATCGCCCGGCCATTGTTATTGAGAAAGGGGAAACGGAGAGCCGTGGTTCCTGCCGGTCCATTGACGAATTCCACATTACGGATGCGTTGGACGAGATGGCGGATCTGTTGGTGCAATACGGTGGTCATGCGCAGGCGGCGGGATTAACCATATCGAATGAGAATCTGGAAGCGTTTGTGACGCGCATGACGGAACTGGCGCGGCGCAAACTGGATGGCCTGGATTTGCGCCCAACGATTCCGCTGGATGTGGAAGTGCCTCTGCGGGACGTGGATTGGGCTTTGCACGAGGTGCTGCGGCAGCTCGAACCAACCGGTTATGCCAATGCCACGCCTTTGTTTGCCAGCCGCGGCGTGCAGGTCATTGACTATCGCGCCGTGGGCAGCGACGGCGCGCATCTGCAAATTACGGTAAGCGATGGCTTCCACGGCGTCAAAGGTATCGCCTTTCGGCAGGGTGCGTGGGCCGGTCATCTGCCGCAGCGTGTGGACATTGCCTATACATTGGGCGTGAACGAGTGGAATGGCCGCCGCAATTTGCAGTTAAACATTCAGGACATCCGCGCCGCGGATGAGCAATAGACAGGCGAGAGGTGCTGTTGGCGCGGGTCGCGGGTGTATTCATCCAGGCAAGATGTAGGGTTTGTTGGCTTTTGGGTCGGCAAGTGTGTTTTAGTCCGCGAGTCAAACGTCGTTCGCAAACGGGTGCTGGTTGGCGGATGTGTCGTAGGCAGAAAGGGTGGTAGGTTCGATGAAGATATTAGTGACGGGGGCGGCTGGCTTTATCGGCAGCCATCTGGCGGAAAAACTGGTCCAGCGCGGTTATGATGTGGTGGGGTTGGATAATTTTAATGACATCGTTTATCCGGCGCGGACCAAGCGGGAGAATGCCAGTCGCCTGGCGCGATATTCTGGATTTCGTTTGATTGAAGCGGATGTGCGGGATCGGGAGCGGATGCTGGCTTTGTTCGAGGCTGAGGGGTTCGATGCCGTGGCGCACCTGGCGGCGTTGGCCGGCGTGCGTAACGCGGTCAAGTATCCTGATGTGTACATTGACGTTAATTATAAAGGCAGCCAGAACCTGATGGATGGTGCGCGACTGCATGGGGTGGGGAACTTCGTTTTTGCCTCGACTTCTTCGGTTTACGGCAACACGCAGCGCATCCCGTTTGTGGAAGACGATGCCTGTGACCGCCCCTTGCAGCCATATGCGGCGGCCAAGCGGGGGATAGAAATCCTCGGTTACACCTACCATTACCTGTTTGGCCTGAATTTCACGGCTATTCGTTTCTTCTCCGTTTATGGTCCGCATGGTCGCCCAGACATGATGGTTTACAAGTTGGCGGAGAGCATCACGAAGGGTATTGAGCTTCCCTATTACAACAACGGGGAGATGTATCGGGATTGGACGTACGTCGCCGATATTACGGATGGGGTGGCGGCGGCGCTGGCGCGTCCGCTGGGGTATGAGATCATTAACCTGGGACGGGGGGAACCGGTGTTGCTGCGGGCGTTTGTGGCGGAATTGGAGCGGTTGGCGGGGCGCAAGGCGAATCTGACGCCGCGCCCGAAGCCGGCGGCGGATGTGGTGCAGAACTGTGCCGATATTAGCAAGGCGCGCCGCTTGCTGGATTATCAACCTGAGGTGAATTTCGTGGAGGGAATTGCCCGGTTTTGGGCATGGTATGTGGAGCGGGTGGAGAACCAGGGGTGATCAGGCCAGTTTTTTTAGCATGAGGAGGCGCGGGCGGGTGGTGATGGTGAAGCCGTGGGGGAGCAGAAGAGGGGCGAGGCGGTTGAAGTGGTCGCGGCTACCTACGTGGAGTTCGAGGTGGGGCCATTGGGGCGGGGTGAGGGTGAGTAGTTGCCGGCATAAATCCTGCGTCAGTGGATGTCCCCAACAGGCGGGATCGAGCTGTAGGGCCATGATGGGAGTCCGGGGCGAACCGCTTATCCAGAGCGCGCCAACGAATTTTTGCTCCCAGACGCAGCGCCAGTAGCTACCGCCTGACGGCGGGGACCAGTTGTATTCCTGTATGACGACTTCCGCGGCCCAGGCATCGCCATGCCGGCATTCTTCCCGCGCAAATTGACGATAAATAGAGCCGCCAAACAGGCCCCCCGGCAGGAGTGTCACGGACGAAGAGACCTTGTCGCGGCGGTTGGGGAGGGCATGGGTGAAGTATTGCGGATGGTAGAGGCGGAAATGGCGTTGTTCGTAGAGGGTTTGTGCCGGCATATTCCCCTCATCCACCAGCAGCGCCAACCACGGCAGCCCCCGCGCCCGCGCCACCCCCTCCACATGATCCATTAACCCCCCGGCAATTCCCTGGCGACGATAGGGGCGATCCACCAGCACATTAAATACATAACCGCTTAAGCGGCGCACATGCAAAAAAGCGCACCCGACCACCTCCCCCTGCCGCACCGCCTTGTACCCCTGACCCGCCGTTAAGAAATACACGGGCAGCCACAATTTGCTCATCCAGTAACCCACGCGATGCTGCGTCATCTGGGTGAACTGGCGATCCACCCCCGTCATATTCGCAAACGTCAGTCTGGTGATTTCCCGCGTATCCGACCAGACAATTGGCTCAATCAGGTTAATCTCCCAATGCCAATTCCGGGGATTCCGTTTCCGTTTCCTCTTCCACCTGTCGCCGGAACTGACTCATATACAGGTTGTAATAAAACCCACGCCGGGCCAGCAGGGAGTCATGCGTACCCCGTTCCACGATTTGACCATGATCCAGCACCAGCACCTGATGCGCATTGCGGATGGTACTCAGGCGATGGGCGATGACAAAACTGGTGCGCCCCGCCAGCAGTTGGTCCAACGCCTTTTGGATTTCCCGCTCCGTGCGCGTATCCACGCTGCTGGTAGCCTCATCCAGAATCAAAATGCGCGGATCAATCAATGCCACGCGCGCAATAGAAAGAAGCTGTCGTTGTCCCTGACTGAGACCGCGCCCGCGTTCTCCCAATATCGTCTCGTATCCTTCCGGCAGCGTTTTGATGAACTCGTCCGCCCGCGCCAGTTTGGCCGCGGCAATCACTTCCGCCTCGCTGGCCTCCGGGCGCGCATAGCGGATATTGTTCAGGATGGTGTCGCTGAAGAGGAAGGTGTCTTGCAGCACCAGGCCAATTTGCTTTCGTAGGCTCTTTACCTGCACGTCGCGCACGTCGTATCCATCAATGGTGACGCTGCCGCGGCTGACATCGTAGAAGCGGGGGAGAAGATTGATGATCGTGGTTTTGCCGGCACCGGTTGGTCCCACAATGGCTATGGTCTGGCCCGGCTCAGCTTGCAGAGAGATCCCGCGCAATACCGGTTCGCCTGGATTGTATTCCGCCCACACGTTGTCGAAGACGACCTTGCCTTGAATAGAAGGCATCGGGGCGGCGTCTGGCTTGTCCGCGAGATCGGGCGCTTCATCTATCAGGTCGAAAATGCGCTCTCCACCGGCGATGGCACTCTGCACGTTGGCCCACAGCACGGAGATCTGCTGCACGGGGCGGTTGAACTGTTGCGTGTAGCCAATAAACGTCACCACCAATCCCAGGGAGATGGTCGTGCCAAACAAATCCCGATCGTTCAAAATGTAGTAGCCGCCGACGCCCGCCACGATAGCCAGGCTGACGTAGGTCAGGGCTTCCAGAGCCGGAGCCAGGGCGCTGGTGTAGACTTGGGCGCTGATGTTGGCGTCGCGATTGGCGGCGTTGCTCATGCGGAACTGCTCAATGCTTTCTTCTTCGCGGCTAAATGCCTGCACTTCGCGCACGGCAGCGATGTTTTCCTGTAGATCGGCGTTGACCGCGCCAATCTCCTGGCGGGCGCGACGGAACGCTTTACGCGCTTGCGCTGAGAACCAACGGGTGATGATGAACATCAGCGGCAAGGTACTCAGGCTGATCAGGGCGTAGGCAGGGCTTTTGCCTACCATGGTGACGATGATCCAGATGACGAGCAGCCCCCCTTGCAGGACGCTGACGATGCCAAAGCCGATCACCTGCTGGATGGTGTCAATATCGTTGGTAATGCGGCTCATGACGTCGCCCGCTTCATGTTTACTGAAGTAGTTCAACGAGAGGCGGTTGATTTGGGCGAAGATGTCGCGCCGCATGTCGCGCAGAACATGAAACCCGGAGCGGCTCATGAGGTAGAACAGTACGCCGCTGCCCAGCGAGTTGCTGACGTAGAGGGCGGTGATGATCAGGACCAATCCGCCCAGCCCCATGATGTTTTCCGTTGGGGTGGCGTCGGGGTTGGGCGTGGTATACCAGCAGTTGCTGTAGGCGGCTTCGTCTACGGTGGAGGAGGTGGAAGATGCCGGCCCCAGGTAGCAGTCCACGGCCTGTCCCGTAAGATCGGGGATCAACACTTGCAGGTAGGTTCCCACGAAGATGAGCAGGATGACGCTCAACAAGGCCCAGCGATAGTGTTGGAAGTAGTTCCAAAAGCGTTTTAGGGTTTGGGAGGTGCTGCGCGCTCTTTGTGCTTCCGTTCCCAGAATTTGTGCATCACGATCTAACATAACTTCTCCAAAGGGTATGCGAGTTTGCGGGTGTACGAGTTTACTTGCCACTCGCCGCTCGCCACTCACCATTTGCCACTCCCTGAATTATGCGATGCTTGCGCGAAATGTCCAATAATCACCCGGTCTTGGTGGAATGCCGGCATTTCCTCCCCCCATCAGCCCGTTTCAAGCATAGCGATTCCGCCCACTAACCCCTTCCTCATTTGGTCCGTTTTGTTGTATAACTACCAGGATTTTGTCACAGCCGTGTCTATTTGAACGAACCCTATGGACATCATTTCACGTCACCAGATAGTTGAAGCACTGCGTCTTGCCGACTTTGATCCGGCTCCGGCGCAACAGTTGATGGCTCCCGTGCCGCGGGCGCTGCGTCCTTCCTTTGACCGGTTCGGGCGTGCGCGCCAGGGGGCCGTGATGCTGCTGCTGTATCCGGGGGCGGATGGAGAGATCAGTACGCTGCTGACGCGCCGCCCGGAGACGTTGAACGCGCACGCGGGGCAGATTGCCTTCCCCGGCGGGCGGCAGGATGCGGGGGAAGCGCTGACGCAGACGGCGCTGCGGGAGACGTTTGAGGAGGTGGGGGTGTGGCCGCGGCAGGTGGACGTGCTGGGGGCGTTGACGACGATTTATATTCCGGTGACGGATTATGAGGTGCATCCTTTCGTGGGATGGATGCCGGCACGTCCTACCTTCCAACCAAACACCGACGAAGTGGCCGAACTAATCGAAACGCCCCTATCGCTGCTGCTGGCTCCGGAAACGCGCGTCGTGGAAACATGGCAACTGCGCGGCTTCGACGTGCTGGTTCCTTTCTTCCAGGTTGGTGAGCATAAGGTCTGGGGCGCGACCGCCATCATCCTCAGCGAGTTCGTGGAGCGGCTGCGGACGGTCCGCGCGACGCGGAACATTAGGAGTGGAAATGAAATAAGATGACGAAATCATTTCCTTGCGGCTCCTTCAAGCGGGCGCTGCAATTCGAGTCTTATTTCAGCGCCAGTCATTAGCGGCGGCGCGTGATGGTGGAGCCTTCGGGGGGGCCAATCGGCAGGCGCACGAGGAAGGCACTGCCTTTGCCCAATTCGCTGCGCGCCTCAATACGCCCCCCATGCGCCTCAACCAGTTCGCGCGTAATCGCCAGCCCTAACCCGGAACCGCGCCGTTCGCTGGTGCGGGCGCGCGATTTCTCCACCTGATAGAAACGTTCAAAAATGCGGCTCAATTCGTCCGGCGGAATGCCCGGCCCGGTGTCCTGCACGGTGATGTTGATTGCCCGGTCGCCATGGGGAGCCAGGGTGATGTGGATGCGGCCGGCGGCGGGCGTGTGGCCGAGGGCGTTGTCCGCCAGGTTGGTGAAGACTTGCATGAGGCGGTCGGGGTCGCCGAGGATGAGGGGGACGGGCTGCAAGTCGAGCGTGAACTGCACCCCTTTTTGTTGCGCGGGCAGCATAAGGTTGCGATGCACCTGTGCCAACAGTTGGTGCAGGTCAACGGGTTCCTGGTTCAGTTGAAGTTGTCCGGATTCGATGCGGGCGAGGTCGAGGAGTTGGTTGACCATGCGGGTCATGCGTTCGGCTTCGCCGTGGATGATGCCGGCAGCTTGTCGTAACTCCTCAGGCGTATTGATCATGCCCTCTAGCAGCGCCTGGCTCCAACCGCGCACCGATGTCAGCGGCGTTTTCAGGTCGTGCGAAACGTTGGCGACGAAATCCCGCTGCGCTTGCTGGCCGGCTTTCACTCGTGTCGCCATCTCGTTGAAACTGGCGGAAACGCGCCGCACCTCATCCGGTCCGGCGGGGGGGATTTGCTGGTCATAGTCGCCGCTGGCGATGGATTCGGCGGCGCCGGCGAGCCGTTGTAGGGGGCGGGCGACGGAGCGGGTGATGAGGATGGCCAGGAGGATGGCCAGGAGGAAGGCGATGATGCCGGCAGAACACAAGGGGCGCAGGAAGGTGTCGCGGAAGAATCGGGCGGCGGTGGGTTCGGGTTGGATGAAGGCCATCACCAGGTTGCCGAGGTGGCGGTCGGGCAGGAGTTGGGCATAAACGACCCATACCTGTTCGTCGGGACCACGCAGACGGGCGGCGAGGACGCTGTTGTTGGTGCTGATGGCACTGCCCAGGGATTCCATGTTGTTCAGGGTGCGGCCCGCCCATTGGTCGCCGGTGTCGAAGACGACCTGGAGGGTGTTGGGGCGTAGCAGGAGGATGCGGGTGTTCTGGGCGGTGGCGGTTTCGGTGATGGCTTGCAGCAGGGTGTCGGGGTCGGTGATGCCGGCATCATACAATCGATTCAACTCTCGCCGCGTCCCCAAACTCACCGCCGCCAGTTCCCGCAGCGTCGCCACGCCGCGGTCCGCCGCGCTCAGCGCGGACACCAACAACAGCGTCACCGTCAGGATCACCAGCACCGCGGCGATAACGACCGTATACGAGACCAGCAACCGGCTGCGCAAACTCTTGAACATCGTAGCCGTATTGTAGCCCGATTTTGTATTCTCGTTATAGGGGAAATGTTACGGGAGTGTAAACAGTGAATTCACTGAAAAAACCGGGTTTTTCGAGTGTCCGACCGACATGTGTAAAAACCCGGTTTTTGGCCTTTTTCAGTTCCCGTTAACCGTTTACCAGCTTGTACCCCATGCCCCAGACCGTTTCAATTTGCACATTGCAGTCGCCCAGTTTCTCGCGCAGGTGGGCGATGTGTACGTCCACGGTGCGCGTCTGGCCGTAGAATTCGTAGCCCCAGACCAGGTCGAGGAGCTGGTCGCGGGAGAGGACGATATTCAGGTGGTCCACGAGCGTGAGCAGGAGATCAAACTCTTTGGCGCGCAGGTTGAGGCGTTCGCCGTTGACGGTGGCCTCGCGGCTGGCGGGGTCGATCATCAGGTCGCCTACCTGCCGTGCTTTGTCCTGGCCCGGTCCGGCGCCGGGGGCGCTGCGGCGTAGGATGGCGCGTACACGGGCGACGAGTTCACGTGGGTTGAAGGGTTTGGTAAGGTAGTCGTCGGCTCCCATTTCCAGGCCGACGATTTTGTCGATGTCGTCGTCGCGGGCGGTGAGCATGAGGATGGGGAGGTTGGAGGTGGCGCGTAAATGCCGGCATACCTCCCACCCATCCATCTCCGGCATCATCAAATCTAACACCACCAGCGCCGGCGGCGACTCACTCACCCGCGCCAGCGCCTCCACCCCATTCGTCGCCATCCGCACCTGGAACCCCTCCTTTTCCAGGTACAACCGCGCCAGGTCCCGAATGTGCGCCTCGTCATCAACGAGGAGTATCTTTTCGCCAGCCATCGCTACTTTTTCTTGCCTTTCTTGCCCACCAGCGCCACCACCTCAATCTCCACCAGCGCCCCCAACGGCAGCGCCGCCACCGCCACCGTGGAGCGGGCGGGGCGCGCGTCGCCAAAGATGCGCGCGTACACCTCGTTCATGGCCGCGAAATCGCTCATGTGCTGCAAAAAGACGGTTGTCTTTACGACGTGCTCCAGGGAACTGCCGGCACTTTCCAGCACCGCCCCCAGATTTTGCAGCACCCGCTCCGTCTGCACGGCCACATCCGCTTCGGCCATTTGCCCCGTCTCTGGGTCCAGGGCAATTTGCCCCGCCGTATACACAAAATCCCCCGCGCGAATCGCCTGCGAATAAGGCCCCACGGCTTTGGGAGCGTTTTTCGTCGCAATCACTTTCTTCTTCATCGTATTCCCCTTCAAAAATACCTTGTAGGGCGAGTTTCTAACGCGCCGCTACCCCATCCGCCACCAAAATGCGTGCCACTCGCGTCTGATTTTGGACCGAGTCCCGCGAGCTACAACGCCTTTTCATAGACGCGATACTTCTTGTATACCTTCCCCGAAAACAACTCAATGCCCCGATTCATCATGTCATTCGTTTCCAGAATCCAGGACGCCTCCGCCCACTTATAGCCCGCGGCATAGGCCACTTTGGCCGTCTCATAGTACAGCAGCGCGTCCACGCCGCGCGCGCGATACTCCTGCACCACCCCCAGGGCAATCACGCGAATCCAATCCGCCTTGCGCTTGTTCAGAATCATGCGCACCGCGCCGATATAGGAGCCAAGCAGCGACGGGCCGGGTCGCGCCCGCCCCAGCGGTTCGTTCACGTTCGGCGTCGTCAGCGAAAAGCCCACCGGCTCGCCATCCTGCTTCTCGCACATAAAAATGAGGCGCGTGTCCAGGATGGGGCGTAGTCCTTCCGCCAGTCGCTCAATCTCCCCATCCGTCATGGGCACAAAGCCCCAGTTCTTCTCCCAGGCATTGTTGTAAATGCGCTTGATGCGCGCCACCTCATTATCCCAATCCTTGATATTCACCGGGCGCACGATGAGGTTATACCGTTCCTGCGCTTTTTGGGCCACGCGCACCACTTTGGGCGGGATTTTGCCCTCCGCGGACACTTCCGCCAGATCGATCTTCCAGGCCAGCAGATCCATCGCCTTTTGGAACCCCGCCGCCTCCAGGAAATCCACGTAGTAGGGTGGGTTGTAGGTCATGAGGAGGACGGGGGGCATGTTGAACCCCTCAATGAGCGTGCCGCATTCGTCATTGGTGGACAGGTTCATCGGACCGACCAGCCGTTCCGCGCCCCGCTGCCGCGCCCACTGCATGGCCGTATCCAGCAGCATCCGCGCCACTTCGGCGTCGTTGAGTACTTCAAAAACGCCAAAGTGGGCCACGTTTTCCTCGTGAAATTCATTATGGCGGTGGTTCAACAGCGCGGCAATCGTGCCCACGGCCTTGCCGTCCCGAAACGCGATGAAATAGTCCGCCTCCGCGTGTTCAAAAAACGGACTTTTCTTTTTGTCAAAGAATTCCAACCGCTCAAAATAGAGCCAGGGAACCCAGTTAGGATCGTCGCGGTAAACGTCCCAGGCGACGCGGATAAACTGGCGTAGTTGTTTGTCCGTCTGTACACGCTCAATTGTGAGGCTCATGACATATTTCCTTTGGGTTCGTGCAAAATTATCTTCGGACTATCCGGCCAGCAAGAACCCTTTTAGGACTGACGATGAAATATAGTACGGAATTGCATCGTCAGTTTGAAGGAACGGTAAGGAAGCAACGTCGTTGTCCATTTAATCTCCGTTCCTTAGCGCATCCGTCATTTCCAATCTTAAAGACGGATGCGCCCTTTCCATTGAGGGGTGGGATTGGATGCTGTCTTGTTATCTGGCAGCGACAAGGGCGCATTGTAGCATGAGGGAGCGAATTTTGCCGATAACTTCCGGGAAGGTGGTTGTGAACAAAGGAGCATGTGCCGGCAAACCTTCCCGGAAGCTCAATGTCCGGCGGAAAAAGCGGGGCGCGGTCGCGGCTGCCGTGACCGGTAGCGCGCGATGCGCCTCTCCGCATAAAGGCGGGCGAACGCCTCGCGCGCTGCCTGATAATGCGCCGTGTCTCCGGTGATTTCGCCCAGCGCGTACAGGATTTCCGCCTGAATTTCCGCGTCCGTGCTGGTTTCTTGCAGCCGCCGCAGCCGTGCCTGTGCTTCGTCGCTGTCGCCTCGTGCTGCCAGCAGGCGGGCGGCCAGCAGTTCGCTGAAGGAGGCGTAGAGTGCGCGGCCAATTGTTGCCGCCAACTGGCCTCCTTCGTCGTTTGCCTGCTGCGCTTCCGCCAGGCGCCCCAAGGCAAATAGACATTCGGCATAAGAGACCAGCACCCAACAAAGGTAATAGAGCGCGTCTGCCTGGCGTAGATAGGGGATTGCTTCTTCAAAAAAGGGCAGCGCCTCGGCAAAACGGGACTGGTATTTGAGCGTGTCGCCCATGTTGCCCAGGTGTCGCGCCACGTCCGCCAGCGCGCCCGCGGCCCGATCCAGGTCCACCGCGCGCTGGTAGTAGGCGGCGGCACGGCGGTATTCACCGATCTCCATGTGGATGTTGCCTTTGTTGCCCAGTAAGGTGGCCTGCATGGCTTTGTCGCCCAGTTCTTCGGCCAGTTTCAGGGCGCGGCGATAATGCCGCAGGGCTTCGTCAAACCGGTAGCGACGCCGTGCGAGGACGCCCAGGCCGCCCGCGCACTTACAGATGCCGCGTTTGTGGTTTAGCTCTTCGGCGATTTGTAGCGCCCGTTGGTAACATGCCTGCGCCTGATCCAGGTCGTCTTGCTGCCAGTAGAGCAGCCCCAGATTTTGCGTGAAGCGGGCGATGTTCTCCCGATGGTTGAGCCGTTGGGCGATTTCCAATGCTTGTTGCACATGCTCAATGGCATCCGCGTAGGCGCTGATGTCTTTGTAGACGAGGCTGAGGTAGGCGTGATTTTCGGCGGCCTGCATTTCTTCGCCGAGGGACTGATTGATGCGCAGGGCTTGTTCCTGGGCGAAAATGCAGGGTTCGACATCCCCGCGCAGGCGATGCACGGACCCGAGGATGCTCCAGATGCGGGCCATTTCGGTGGAGCCGTCGCGGACGAGGGTGAGGGCCTGTTTCAGGGTGGCGATGGCTTGTTCGTATTCGCCGCGCATTTCGTGCAGGTGGCCGAGGGTGATAGATGCCGGCACAATCCACCCCTCATCCCCCGTTTCTATCACCTGCCGCGCCAGCTCGATCCCTCGCTCCAGTTCGCCCAACTTCTCGCAAAAGACCGCCTGCGCCAGCCGCATCTGGTTCACCAACGATGGCCGCCCGGACACGTGAACCAATGCCAGCGCCACCATGTCGTACCCTTCCTGGTACAACCCCTTGAAAACGTAAAAGCCGGTCAGGTTCGCCAGCGCGGCCGCGAGCAAATCGGTGGCCTGCTGGGATACGGCCCACCGCCAGGCAGCGCGCACGTTGTCCAGATCGGCCTGAATGTGCGCCACGGTTTCCACGGGACCGGCGGCGATCTGTGTCAGGTAGTAGGTTGCGTGTTGTTGCGCTACGATGCCGGCATTTGTCAGGTAAATGCCGGCAAACTGACGCAAAACAGGGTGCAGCGTGAAACGTCCACTATCCAATCGCTGCAACAGCGCGTGGTCCAACAAAACGGTGACGCTTGCCGGCGACGCCGACGTAACCGCCTGCGCGGCCTCCAACGTGAAGCTCTCCTGAAAACAAGTCATCTCGCTAAAGGCCGTCCGCTCGCCGCTCCCCAATCGTGACCAGGTGTGTTCAAAAATCACGCGCAAACTGCGATGCCGTTCTGGAATGTTGCTCCTGGTCGCCACCAGGGATTCCACACCGGACGTGATCTGCCGGGCCAACTGCGCCGCCGAATAAAGCTGCAACCAACTGGCGGCAATCTCCAGCGCCAGCGGCATGCCCGCCAACAGACGGCAGATGACGCCGACCGCCTCCGCGTTATTCGCGTCAACGTGGAACGCCGGCCACGCTTGCTGCGCGGCGCTGGCGAGGAGCTGAACGGAAGGATACGCAATCAATTCCTCCAGGGCGGAATCGGGCGGCGGTGTGGGCAGACCAACCAATGGCAGCCGCCATTCGCCGTGTAGATTCAGCGGCAGGCGGCTGGTCACCAACAATCGTGTCTGTGGCGCGTGCCGCAAGATTTGGGAAATGGCTTGCGCGTCCGGCAACAGTTGTTCGTAATTGTCCAACACCAGCAGAAGAGACCGCGACCGCAGCCAGGCCAAAATGTCCGCTTCCGTCAGGCCGCGTTTGCCCGAGGGCACGCCCAACTGCGCGCCCAACGTCTGCCATAGCGTCTGCTGCGTGGTCGCGGCGCCGAGGGAGACGAAATACGCTTCCGCCGTGCTGCTCTGCGCCACCCAATGGGTGGCTGCCTCCACGGTCAGGCGGGTTTTCCCCATTCCGCCTGTGCCCGTAATCGTGATCAGGCGTGTCTGGGGATGGTTGAGGCGGCTGAGGAGAAGGGCGACATCTTGCTGCCGTCCGACGAAGGCCGTCAAGGCGGGAGGGAAGTGGTGCAGCCGCGAGGCGGGGGAACGGTCCTGGTCAATGCTCCCGGCTAATGCTTTTGTCTCTTCGGATGGTTCCACGCCCAACTCTTCGGCCAAAATCGCCACGCACTGCGCGTACTGGGCCAGCGCCTGCGCCCGCTGCCCCGCCGCCGCATACGCTCGCATCAACTGGCGATGCGCGGATTCGCGCCACGGCTCCAACGCCAGTTGGCGCGCCGCGTCTTGCTGAGCCTGCTCCATTTGCCCTTGCGCCAGGTGATGGTCCGCCAGGCGCGCCCACACGTTTAGCGCCTGCTGGTGCAGTTGTTCGCGGCGTATCGTGAGCCATTCGTCGAAAACGGGCGCGCCGGAGAGCGCCAGCCCGTCCAACAGTTCGCCGCGATAGAGGGCGGCGGCGGCGGTCCACCGCGCCGGATCATCATCGCGGGACCATTGCGTAAATTGCCACAGATCAACGGTGTTCGGGTCGGCGCGAAATTGCACGTCCGCGCGCGTAATGGCCAGGATGGGGGTGTCTGCGTCCGGGGATATATCCGCCAGCGCCTGGCGCAGACGGAAGAGCGTTTTGCGCAGGTTGGACAGGGCGGCGGACTCCTCCCAATCACTCCACAACAGTGTCGCCAGTGCGCCGCGCGTGTGCGTGCGGTCCGCTTCCACGGCCAGGTAAGCCAGCAGCGCCCGCACCTTGTCCGTGGCAAAGCCGTTTATGGGCGCGTTGTCATACGTCACCCGGAATTCGCCCAGCAGTTGCAATCGCAGTCCGCTCATTCTGGCGCAAATTATAGCAGTTTACACGCAAAATTCCGTTCCTATTCGGCGCACTTTGGAACGTTCTTGGAACGGACGACCCGCATAATGATGGGCATGAATAGAGGTCGCCGTGGAAGAAGCGGCCACGAAACATCATGATGCAAATGGAGATAACAAAATGACACCGGAAGAGAAGAGACTCGTGGAGGCGACGTTCGCGCAAATTCAACCTATTGCCCGGGAAGCGGCGGCGCTGTTTTATGGACGCCTGTTTGAAATTGCCCCGGCGTTCCGGCATCTGTTCAAGCATGATATGGACGCGCAGGGGATGAAGTTGATGCAGACGATTGGCGTGGCCGTGGCGCATCTGGACCATCTGGACGAGGTTGTGCCCGCGGTGCGGAAGCTGGGGCAGCGGCACGTGCATTATGGCGTGAAGCCGGAGGATTACGCGGTTGTGGGGGAGGCGCTGTTGTGGACGCTGGAGCAAGGGCTGGGCGCGGCGTTCACGCCGGCGGTGAAGGATGCTTGGGCGACGGTGTATGGCGTTCTGGCAAGCACGATGCAGGAGGCGGCCTACTCGCTGGCCGTCGCTGTGTAAATCGGGTGGCCTGCCGACACGGCCAACCACCAGCCATCACCCACTTTTAACCTTCAAGCGAGGCAATTGCTACGCCAGATTGGACCAGTTTTCTCTTGAAATTGGTCCAATCTCCAAGGAATTCTCGGAGGAGACGATGATGCACAAGCAGTATGATACGATTGTTCTGGGGGCGGGAATTGCCGGCACAACCCTGGCAACTATCCTGGCAAAAAACGGCCACCGCGTCCTCATGCTGGAAAAAGAAAGCCACCCGCGCTTCGCCATCGGTGAATCCCTCGTCTTTCGGGGCGCGCTCTGGCTGTGGCTGCTGGGGCAGCAATACGACATTCCCGAAATCACCAACCTCAGCCACATCGACACACTGGCGGAACACGTCTCCCCCGGCTGCGGTTTCAAACTGACCTTCGGATTCCTCTACCATCGTGAGGGCCAGGAACAGAACCCGCGGGAATCTAACAAAATCATCCCGCCCATCGTCCATTTTATCTCGGACAGCCATCTCTACCGTCAAGACGTAGACCATTACATGGTCAAGGCGGCGCAGAAATATGGGGCCGCCTACCGCGACCGCGTCACCGTCACGAACATTGACACGGACGATGATGGCGTCACGGTGGAAATCAGCACGGGCGAGCAGTTTAGTGCACGCTTCCTCGTGGACGGCACGGGCTACCGTTCACCGCTGGCGCGGCGCGTGGACCCGGCGGGCATCAAGACGCAATCCCGCGCCATCTTCACGCACATGAAAAACGTGCCCGCCTACGATGACATCGCGCCCGGTGGCACGCCGCCCGCCGCGAAAATGTCCGCCACCTGGCACGGCGGCACGCTGCACCACGTCTTCGATGGTGGGTGGATGTGGATGATCCCGTTCGACAATCATGACCAGACGAGTAGCAATCTGTGTAGCGTCGGCCTGATGCTGGATCCGCGTCGCTTCCCTGCGGATGAGGCGCTGACGCCGCAGGAGGAGTTCGAGGCCATTGTGGCCCGGTTCCCCACGATTGCGCGTCAATTGCAAGGAGCTACGCCGGCGCGCCCATTCGTGCGCACGGGGCGCATCCAGTACAGCGCCGAGTCTAGCCTGGGGCCGCGCCATTTCTTGCTGCACCACGCGCACAGTTTCATCGATCCGCTGTACTCACGGGGCATGATTCGCGCTTGGGAGACGGTGTACGCCCTCAGCAGTCGTTTGCTGGCGGCGCTGCACGACGATGACTTCACCCCGGAACGATTCGCCTACCTGGACACGATGCAGGCGTTTCAGTTCCGGCGCACGGACCAGTTGGTGAGCAATGCGTATCGCTCCATGCCGAATTTCCAGATGTGGAATGCGTGGCTGCACTTGTGGATGGGCAATGAACTGCTGACGGCGCTGTACCTGTGGCGGCGGGCGTTGAAGTACATGCAGTCGGGCGATAAGGCGTATCTGGCGGGCCTGGATGAATCGCCGAAGCCCTGTATGGGCGCGCCGTTTGCACCGGGCGTGCAGGTGTTGTATGACCGGTGCGAATCGCTGCTGGATCGGGTGGACGCGGGCGAAATTAGCTATGAAGCGGCGGCGGATGCGCTGCTGGCGGCGCTGAAACAGGCTGATTTTCTGCCGCATGTGGCGTTTGACTTTGGCAGTGGGGCGGCGACGCACGCGGATTTTGTGCCGCAGACGACGATTGCCAAAATCCTGCTGTGGGGCAAGCTGCGCGCACCGGAGGCCATGCGTCGGGAGGTTTTCGACTTGCCTTTGCGCACGGTGATGAAGGTGGAGGTGGGGGCGCGCTGGCGACCGCTCCGGCGGCGTTGGAATGAGGCGTTGCGGCTGGCTCCCCCGCGTGAGTTGGCGGCTGCTGCGTCCAGCGCGGAATCATAGTGGCTGTCCGCAATTAAATTAGCGGAAATGTGCGGACAGCGGCTATCATGGATAGCTTGTCAGTAACCGCCCGTAAATGGTGTGACGTTATTTTCGGGCGGTTACATAGTGGCTTTTTGGACGGGGCCTGGCGCGATTGTGTGATTGGGGCAGGTCGCGCCGAGACCGCCGCCGCGCGAGGCGCATGTGGATGGCGAATTGCCGTTATGGGGACGGGAGCCGGTTTCCCTCTGGCGACTGTTGTTTGAACCAGTTGAGGGTGTGGGCGAGGCCGTCGTGGAGCGTGACCTGGGGTGTCCAGCGGAGGGCGGCGCGGGCGCGGCTGATGTCCGCCTGGGAGTGGCGAATGTCGCCGGGACGGGGCGCGTCGTGGACGACGGGGATGGGGCGACCGAGGAGGTCGCGGAGGGTGGCGATGATCTGGTTGAGGCTGGTTTGTTGGCCGCGCCCGATGTTGAGGATGGGGTGGGTGGCGCAGGTGGCGGCGGGGATGCCGGCAGCTTGCAGATTGGCGCGGACGACATCGGTGACGTAGATGAAGTCGCGGGTTTGTTCGCCGTCTCCGTGGATGCGGCAGGGTTGCCCCGTGAGGGCGGCGCGGCAGAAGATGGAGAGGACGCCGGAGTAGGGTGAAGTGGGGTCCTGGCGCGGGCCGAAGACGTTCATGTAGCGAAGGCCGATGGTTTCCAGGCCGTAGGCGGCGGTGTAGGCGGCGGCGTACTGTTCGTTGATGTGTTTGGCGGCGGCGTAGGGGGTGAGGAGTTGGAGGGGGGTGGTTTCGGTTTTGGGGAGTGCCGGCATATTTCCATACACCGCCGCCGATGATGCATACACCACCCGCCGCGCGCCTGCCTGCCGCGCTGCTTCCAGCACGTGGAAAAAGCCGGTCACGTTGACTTCGTGGTTGTGTTCTGGCTGCGCCAGGGATTGCGGGACGCTGACCAATGCCGCGTGATGGAAGATGATGTCGCAGCCGTTCGCCGCCGCGCGCGTGGTTTCCCAATCGGTGATGTCGCCTTGTTGGAATGTGTGCGAAATGCCGGCAAGATTCTCCCGCCGCCCCGTACTCAGATTATCCAACACGCACACAGACGCCCCTTCCTGGCTGAGCGCGGCGACAAGGTGGGAGCCGATAAACCCCGCCCCCCCGGTGACTAAGATTTGCATGATGCAGCCCTCTCGGATAAATCTTCCCGGAAGCGCAATTCCAGGTCAGAAGCGTCTCGTAATTCAACTCATCTGGCCTCAAAGCAGCTCCCGCGAAGATGCTGGCGAATCGTTGCGAAGATATATGGTATTCTTCAATCTGGCATATTCCGCCCTTTATGATAAACTTCGGCGCGATGATTGTCAGGAGGAGAGCTTAAACTGATAACGACAATCACCGCCCATGAATAGTTGAACATCTTTTGTAGGAGTTTTTGAGGAATGATTGACGTAAATCAACTCCGCCGGGGCGTCACGTTTACGCAGGACGGCGAACTGTACAAAGTGACTGAATATAGTCACAACAAGCCAGGCCGCGGCAAGGCGACCATTAAAGTGAACGTGCGTAATTTGCGCACAGGCTCCAATTTGCAGCTCACGTACACGTCTGGCGACCGCGTGCAGGATGTGCGCACGGAAAAGCGGGCGGTGCAGTACCTGTATGACGACGGCGCGTTTTTCGTTTTCATGGATATGGAAACGTTTGAGCAGACGTTTGTCAGCCACAGTATCTTTGGCGACGATGCGCTTTATCTGAAGCCGGAACTGGAAATTGAGCTGCTTTCTTACGAAAAAGAGACGATTGACTACATTTTCCCCACCTCGATTGATTATGAGGTGGTGGAGTCGGAGATGGCTATTGCCGGCGACCGCGTTTCCGGGGCGACCAAAGAGGTGACGCTGGAAACGGGGCTGAAGGTGAAGACGCCGTTGTTTGTGAATACGGGGGACCGTATTCGGGTGAATACGACAACGGGTGAGTATATTACGAGGGTGTGACGATGCCAATTTATGATTTTCACTGTCGTGAGTGTGATGAAGTGTTTGAGGAGCGGCGTTCTTTTGCGGAAGCGGGCATGCCGGCATTTTGCCCCATTTGTGGCAGCCAGGATACGAAAAAACTCCTCGCCTCCGTGGCCCTACGCACCGGCAGCACCGAAAGCATCCCCGTGCCTATGAACCAGGATGGCGGCGGCTGTTGTGGTGGTGGCACTTGTGGGTGTGGCCTCTAGCCGCTTCCGCGAAGCTCAAGAGCGCAGCGCCAGCAGAACGCCAAACCGTCCCGTTTTCCCCTTTTCTGCACGATGCGAGAAGAAGAGATCCGTGCGGCAGGCGGTGCAAATTCCTCCCCACGCCACCTGCCGCACGCCCGCCCGACGTAAATTCTTCACGTTGGCCGCGGGCAAATCAAAGTGGGGACGGGGACCATTGGGCTGTGCCGGCAGCAGCGCCTCCGGCTCCTCGAACGCAGCCCACACCGCGGAGATGACCGGCTCGCCTACTTCGTAGCAACAGGGGCCAATGCAGGGGCCAATGCCGGCAATCAACGTCTCCGGCTCGCTGCCAAAAGCCGCCATCATCGCCCGCACCATCGCCCCCGGCAAATCCTTCACCGTTCCCTGCCAGCCCGCGTGTCCCAACCCCACCGCGCCCCGCACCGGGTCCCACAGCAAAATCGGGGCGCAATCCGCGAAATTCATCGCCAACCCGCACCCAGGTTCATCCGTAATCAAGCCATCCACGCTGGCCGCCACCTGTCCATTCTGCGCCGACGTGACCCGCGCCACATCCGCGCCGTGGACCAGGTGCGCGTGCACCAGCGTCTCCGTGGCGTAGCCAAACGCGCCATAAGCCCGCTGCCGATTCTGGCGCAAATGGTCAGCCGCGTCCGCCACGCTGGAACTCATGTTGAGCGAGGCGAAGGGCGGGGCGCTCACGCCGCCCAGGCGTGTAAAAACCGCGTGGACCGTGCCTCCATTAAACGATTCAAACTGGAAATAGGGCAATCCGTCGTTGGCAATTTGCTGCATGGGGAGTCGGTCCGTTGTTCGTTCGTGACTATACAGGTCATCTGCCCAGATTGGCCCCATTTTCTCCGGTGAAATTGGTCCAATCTCTCGGAGGCGTGAATGGTTACGTTCGTTCTTGCTGGTCATTGCGCTAGAGGGAGCGCGGCGGCCATCACGTTCAGGTCTGGCGCGCGACCCGTCCAGAGCGTAAACGCCGCCGCACCCTGTCGCAGCAACATCCCCAGCCCATTCGCATGTGAAATGCCGGCACGCGCGGCCAGATGCAGTAGAGGCGTACACGGCGGGTTATACACCAGATCGTAAACGAACGCATGTGGGGGAAGCGGCAGCGCGCGCGGCCAGGGGGAGGCGTCGTCATGCGGGTTCATCCCCAGCGGCGTGGTATTGACGATCAAATCGGCGGCGGCATGAGCGGCCAGCGCGTCCCACGAATCGACGCGCGGCGTGTGCGCCGGCGGCAAAAAGGGCGCCAGGTCCGCTGCGAGCCGGTGCGCCTGCGCCGGCCTGCGCGCCAGCACGGTCACGGTGGCTCCGGCCATGCCCAGCGCATAGGCCACGGCGCGCGCCGACCCGCCCGCGCCCAGTATCAACGCGCGCCGACCCGCCACAGGCACGCCCAACGCCTGCAAATCCTGGCTGAATCCCGTTATGTCCGTGTTGGCTCCGCGCAGTTGCCCATCCCGCACGACAATGGTGTTTACCGCGCCGGTTGCCCGCGCGCCCGCGTCTATCTCATCCAGCAGTGGCAGCACCGCCTGCTTGTGGGGAATAGTCACGTTCGCGCCCAGGAATCCCAGCGCCCGCAGCCCGCGCACGGCCTCGGCCACGAGATCGGGCGGCGTGGGCAGCGGGACGTAGACGAGGTTTAGCCCCAGGGCGGCGGCGGCGGCGTTGTGCATGGCCGGGCTGAAACTGTGGCTGACAGGCCAACCCATCAGGCCGACGACGGCGGTTTTGCCGTTGATGGGCATTAGTCCGGCTCCTGGAGGTGGGGCGGCACGCCGATCTGTTGCAGGAAGAGCAGCACGTGCTGCCGGACTTCCGCCGGGGTGAGCGCGCTGGTGTCCAGGTAGAAGTCGCAATGTTCGCGGGCGTGGGATAGCCGCCGTGCCTGTTCCGCCAGGTATTGCGGGCTGCCGGTGGTGTGGGGGCGGCGGGCCAGGGCGGTGGCGTAGTTGACGTCCAGGTAAATGAGGATGTCTGGCCGGGTGAGGCGCTGCCACATGTCTTTGACGTAGGAGTGTTCCTGGGCGACGTGGCGGACTTCGTACCCGGCGGCGCGCAGGGCTTCTACCAGGGTGGTTTTGCCGGCACTGCACGGTCCTACCACCGCCAATCGCCAGCCCTTTTCCTTTGCGTTCGCCATCCCTACCCCTTTTATACCCGCAGCGGTAGGTTGCCGCTCAATCGTCGCACTTCGTTCGGCGGCGTCTCGCGTACAGAGACCACCATCACACTGATGTCGTCGTTGGGTCGCCCTTGCGCCAGCCCCATCGCCTCGTCCAGCAGGATGTTGGCGATACGCTGCGCGTCGTACACTTGCTCCGTGAGCAGGCGGCGGAAGACGGCGGTTACGTCGAAGGTGGTGGTTCCGCTGATTCTGCCGGCATGACGCAGCCCATCCGTAAACGCCACCACCACCGTTCCCAGCTCAATGGGCACTTCCGTGATCACCGGTTTGGTGTTGCGATGCACCCCCACCGCCTCCGATGGCGCGTTCAGTTCCACCACGCCCTTGTGGGGCGTGTGCAGCAACACCGGCGCTTCATTGTTGCGCGAAATCACAATCGTGCGCGAATGGGTGTCAATAGAGACGATATTCAGCGTGGCGCTGACCTTGCCCCCGCGATAGGTGAACAGGTAATCGTGCGCCGCCCGCGCCGCCGCGCCATCCCGCACCCCCTCCGCCAGCAGTTGAATGGCTTTCCGCGCCACCACGTTGCTGATTAGCTTTGCCGCCCGCCCACTGCGCTGCCCATCCACCAGCACCAACGACAACCCCCCATGCGGGCGCTCGATCATTTCCAATGTGTCGCCGCTTTCGCTGGTAGCATATTTGTTGATTTTTGCCACGCCGAATTGTACGTTCATACCTGTCTTATCCTCCGGCGCGGTGCGCCCTCAGAGAACATGTCGCCTGACCTGTATTGTAATGAACCTGCCCTATTTTGGCATCTTGCCCACAAACGCCCAGGTAGCAACGCCTAACTCCCCAAATCCGTCATAACGTCCGTTCAGGGCATGGGTGATTTTGGCCTGGCGGCTTCAGCCGACCCCCGTGAGGGGTTTGACCCGGCTAAAACCTCGACGCCGAGCACCCTCCGACCTGAGACCCGTTGCCCACTGTGCATATGCACAATCCGCATCATCTGCATTATCCGCATCCGATGACATTTGTCATGCCTGATCGTGCATTTTGTCACTCCTGTTCGGCAATAGATGCGCGTATGATTGCGGCGTAAGTGAAATTTATCACAAAGTAGGCAAACGTGATGACCGACATGCTAACCGCGAAAGAAGTGCAATCTATCCTCCAGGTGGACCGTTCTACTGTTTACCGCATGGCTGAAGATGGACGACTACCGGCCATCAAGGTAGGTCGCCAGTGGCGTTTTCCTGTGGACCAGATGGAAAGTTGGCTGGCGGGCCAGGCGATTGCGCCGCCCGTGGCGGCCATGTCCGCACGTCGCGCCGCCCCGCTGCGGACTTTGCTCCCGCTGGCGTGTGTGCAGTTGATTCAGGACACCTTTGCCACCGCGCTAGACGTGATGGTGATCATCACAGACATGGATGGCAACCCGGTGACGACGTTTAGCAACGAGTGTGGTCTTTTCCAGGCCGTGCGCGGGGCTTCCCCATTGTTGTGGCCGAAGTGTATGACGCACTGGCGGGAGATGGCCGGCACACTCAACCTGGAGCCGTGCTTGTCCGCCAGCTATTTGGGTTTGCTCTGTGCGCGCGCGCTCGTCCGGGTGGACGCGGCACTTGCCGGTATGGTTTTCATAGGCGGGATTGCACCGCGGGATTGGCCGCCATCTCCAGAACAGATCGAGGCGATAGCCGCGGACCTGGAAATCGCACCGTCGCTATTCCGGGCGCACCTGGCCGATGTGTTTTACAAGGACGAGGCGCAGCAAAAAAAGCTTCTGTCCCTGACGCAGCAGATGGCGAATATCGTCTCGCACATTATCAAAGAGCGAGCAATGCCGGTGTCGTAATGCTCGTTTGTCTGTAACTGCTAAGCCAGATTGGACCGATTTTCTCTGGTGAATATGGCCGTTGAGCGCGTGTAATTGGTCCAATCTCCAGTGAGCGTTAGTAGTTACGTTGTCTTTTGAAGGAGTACACCTGACATGAAGAAACTGCTTATTTTGGGGGCCGGAACTGCCGGCACAATGATTGCCAACAAGCTCCACCCCCTCCTCAGCCGCGACGAATGGAAAATCACCCTCGTTGATCAAAACGAAACGCATTACTATCAGCCGGGCTTCCTCTTCATTCCCTTTGGCATCTACGGTGAGAACGATGTCATCAAACCCAAGCGAGATTACATCCCCCCCGGCGTCGAACTTATCGTTTCCCCTATCGAATTGATCGAACCCACGGAAAACCGTGTGCGCATCAGTAAGGATAACCGCTACCTCTATTACGACTATCTGATCATCGCCACGGGCACGCACCCGCGTCCTGACCAGACGCCGGGTCTAACCGGACCGGCGTGGCGACAAAGCATTTTTGATTTTTACACGCTTGATGGCGCGGTGGCCCTGGCGAAAAAACTGCGCACCTGGGATGGTGGTCGCCTTGTCCTGAGCATCATGGAGCTTCCCTTTAAGTGCCCCGTGGCTCCGCTGGAGTTCATCTTCCTGGCGGATTGGTTCTTCCATGAGCGCGGCATCCGCGACAAAGTGGAATTGACTCTGGTGACGCCGTTGCCGGGCGCGTTTACCAAACCACGTGCGGCCCAACTCTTGGGCAACATGCTGGAAGAGAAAAACATTCACATTGTGCCTGAGTTTTATACGGAACATGTGGACGCGGCGCAGCAGAAGCTCGTTTCCTATGATGAGCAGGAAGTCCCCTATGACCTGCTGATTACGATTCCCGTCAACATGGGAACCGAGGTCATTGCCGCCTCTGGGTTGGGCGATGAGTTGAATCATGTGCCTGTAGACAAGCACACGTTTCTCTCCACGCAGTACGACAATATCTTCGCCATTGGCGACGCCGCCAATTTGCCGACGTCCAAAGCCGGCTCCGTAGCCCATTTCGCCGCCGAGGTCTTCACGGAAAACTTCTTGCGCTATATCGAAGGGCAAGAGATGACGGCTAAATTCGACGGGCACGCCAACTGTTTTATTGAGTCAGGCTTTGGTAAGGGTATTCTGATTGACTTCAACTACGATGTTGAGCCGCTGCCGGGTAAGTTTCCGCTCCCTGGTATTGGCCCCTTCTCTTTGCTGCAGGAGTCAGAAGTAAACCATTGGGGCAAGGTTATGTTCCGCTGGATGTACTGGAACTTGCTACTGAAAGGCAAAGAGATGGGTATCACGTCCCAGATGACGATGGCGGGCAAGTGGAGCTAGGAGGCGCGAGATGGATGCAACGGTGCTGGAATTAAACCAGAAAATTGACGCGCTCACGGCTCAAGTTGCTTTTCTTACCGAAGAGGCGCGGCAGCAGCAGCGACGGCGGCAGGAGTGGGATGAACTGAAGAACGATCTGACGCCCGTCTTCACGGATGTATACCAGTTGTCGGTGCGACAGATGGATGAAGTGGAAAGCTACGTGCAGTTGGAGGATATGCTGCGCTTACTGAAGCGGCTGATGCGTAATACGCGCAACCTGGAGCGCATGTTGGACCAGTTTGAGAGTTTCGCGGCGCTGTGGGAGGATGTGAATCCGTTGACGCAGCAGGCGTTCCTGACGGCGATGAATCGCCTGGAGACGTTGGAAAACGCCGGGTATTTCACTTTTATGCGCGAGGGGATGGACGTTGTAGACAAAGTTGTCACTTCTTTTACCGCGGACGACGTGCGACAACTTGGTGACAACGTGGTTCTGATTTTGCGGACCGTGAAGGAAATGACCCAACCAGAGATTATGAATATGGTGCGCAACACGGCGACAGCGATCCGTGAAGAGGAACCGCAAGAGTCCGTCTCTATGTTTAGCATCCTGCGCCAGCTCAATGATCCCGCGGTGAAGCGGGGATTGGCCAAGACACTGACCGTGCTACGCACGGTATCGGAAAATTAGCAACGAAACGTAACTACTAACGCTCTCTGGAGATTGGACCAGTTTCAGGCGCTGAATGGTCATTTTCACCAGAGAAAATGGGTCCAATCTGACCTAGCAGTTACAACGAAACACGCTTTTTGGAGGTAACAAAGATCATGACAGTTCGCACAATTGCCGGCAAAAGCATCAACTTCGGCGATGATGGTTTCATGGACAATTTCAACCAGTGGGATCCCAGCGTGGCGGAAGCGTTAGCTGCGGAAATAGGCATTACCCTCACCGAAGACCATTGGAAAGTCATCGAGTTCTGCCGTTCCGATTTCGTCGTACAAGGGGATGCCCCCACCATTCGCCGCATCACCACCGTGGGCGGCGTTCCTACCAAGCAACTCTATCAACTATTTCCCAAAGGTCCGGGCAAGAAAGTTGCCTACATTGCCGGCCTGAAGAAACCGACAGGCTGCATCTAAAACCTTCCCGGAAGCCGTGAGCTTCGAGGAAGGCGACGATCCATGGTAACGAAGGAGATACTCCATGTTTGAGGACACCGACCGTAAAATCTGTATCATTTGCTCCAAAGGCACGTTGGACATGGCCTATCCGGGCCTGGTGCTGGCAAACGCTGCTTTGATGGAAGGCATTGACGTGACCATGTTCTTCACCTTTTGGGGATTGGACATGATCAACAAGCGGAAAATGAACCATCTCAAGTTTGTGCCCATTGGTAACCCCAGCATGCCCATTCCTAATGCCATTGGCGGGTTGCCCGGCATGACGAACGTGGCCACGGCTATGATGAAGCGGGAAATCCACAAGCTCGATTTTCCCGACGTAGAAGAATTCCTGGAGATGATCAACGATGCCGGCGGTAAACTGTACGCCTGTAAGATGTCCGTGGATATGTTCCACGACATGCACATGATGGATGAAGATGACATCTATGAGCGTGTTGAGGGGGTAGTGGGGGCCACGGACTTTATGGAAATGAGTGAGGGCGCGCAAATCATTTTCATCTAGCCGCGGGTAGTTCTGGGGGGAGTCAAGGACCAGGTTTCCCTGCGGGAGACCTGGTCCTTTTTGGGGAAAATGGGGGCGTGGCGCATTCGGGGAGCTTGTGCCGGTTTACTTGGTGATCTCTTTCCAGTATAATCGGTTGACGTAATGTTGCGTTGTCGTGATAGGTTGCGGCAATGGCAAAGACATCACAGTTGAATCCTCGTTCCTACCACTCTGGTCGCCCAGGCGTTAAGAGTTATCATTACCCACCTACTCGTGTTCGGTAAAGGAGAAATTCCCATGAAGCGTTCCGCGATTGTTTCGCGCTCTTTGCTTGTCCTGGCGCTATGTGGCTTGTTGGTCGTGATGGTTGCCTGTCGCAATACGGTAGAACCGTCGTCGGACGCGATGATGACGGTGGAGGATCAGGTGGGGGGGGCGGGGGATGCCGGCATTTCCCCCGAAAACCCACCCATTACCGACCTGCCGCTGGACATCGCCCCCGCCATGCAAACCGGCAGCCCCGCCGTCCTGCCCGCCCCGCTTTACTACCTCAATCCGGGCGGACAAATCATGCGCCTGGAGCGAGACGGCGTGACCAGTATGCCGGTGACGGATGATGCGCATGTTCAGGCGTATGACGTCTCTCCTGACGGTAAGACGCTGGCCTATGTAGTGGACAACAACCTGATATTGTTCGACGTCAACAGCGGCGCGCGCACGGTGCGTATTGCCGGTGGCAATTTTGCCCCCGATGATTACGCCAGCCAGGCGACGAAAACGATCACGTCGCCCCGGTTCTCGCCTGATGGCACGCAAATCGCTTTTGGCATGGGGGGAATCAACATCGCCGGCCTCACGCCCGACTCTCCCCTAACCCTGATCCAGCCCAGCGACCCCTATCCCGACTTTTCCACGGAATCGAAGCAGCCCTTGAGCGGTCCAGTCCGCTTCTTCTCGAGGGCGGAGTGGTCGCCCGATGGCACCCGCCTGCTCATTTCTTTTGGCTACTTCCCGGAAGGGGGCGGGTTGGCGGTGAAAGACCTGGAGAGCGGCGCGTTGACGATGGTGGAAAATGGGGGCATCTACTGCTGCGATCTGGCCTGGATGGGGGACGCCACGGCCTTGATCGGCAGCAATCTGATGGTTTATGCGATGCCCGGATTGGCGCAGGTGGACACGAAAACGGGCGCGGGCATGACGCTGATTGCCGGATATGATGAGGCGGGAGCCAGCCCGGAGACGCCGGTGCAACTGGTGCGCGCGCCTTTCCAGGCTGACGATGGTTCGGTGTATGCGTTCGTGGGGGAGCAGTATGGGGGAGATTTTTCGCAGGTGTGGTATCAATTGCGGCGGATGGATGATGCCGGCATTTTCACCCCCATCACCCCCGCCCTCTACCAACTCCCCGGTGACGTCCAGTGGATCAGCGGCGGCAGCGGCCTCGTCTTCGTCAACCCCCTCGACCCCCTCGTCCAGGCCACCAGTTCCAACTACCCCCTGAACAACAGCATGACCTGGCTCCCCAGCCGCGGTGATGGCGCGCTGCTCCTCCCCGTCGTCGGACACGAACCCCGCTGGGGCGGCCCGCCGCAAGAGACCCACGTCCCCGATGCCGCCGCCATAGCCGACCTGAAGGCGAAAGCCGCCGCCGACTTTGGCATCCAGCCGGAAACACAAGGCATCGGCGTCAACCAACTCACCACCGACGGTAGCCGCATCCTGTTCGTTGCTTTCTCCACGGGTATGCACAGTTTCGATCCACTCGTCAACCATCAGGTTGCCATTTACGCTTACGACAACGGCTGGCAAGAACTCGCCCGCCACGAATTGAGCAACGACGACCCCGCCGTCAATGGCCTGTCCCCGGATTACGTCGGCGAGACAAGCGTGAAGCAGGTGATGGTTGAACCGGGCCGCATCTGGCTTGCACTGGACGGCGGCGTGGGCGCGCACAGCGGCGTCTTCCTCCTATTGAATTTCGACGGCGCATCGCTGACCACGGTCACGGGCAACTTCAACGCCAGCCCCGACGCCGGCCATGTCGCCGACATCAACGGGGATGGCCTGGGGGAGGTGCTGCTGAACCTGAGTGAACCGTACGTTTTCTACTACGCGGCGGGCGTACGCCTGGTCCAATACGCCATTTTGCATTGGGACGGAACCCAACTCGTCCCCGTGCAGCTTTCGGCGCTGCCAGATACAGTTGCGCCGGATGTGCGCGAGCTGAACAAGCGGGCGATCACTTTTGCCGAAGCGGGGCTGTGGAAAGACGCCCAGGCGGCCATCGCGGAGGCGGGCGGCATGGCCGCGGACAATCAGATGGTGGCCTGGAATGCGGCGTTTATCAACTACAATGGGGATGCGCGACGTATGGCCGGCATGGTCGGCGATCCCTATCCGCTGCTGACCTACGTTTTCTATGGCGACTACGAGACGGCCGTCAGCGTCATGCGCGGCTATAGCGCAGATCGGTTGTTTAGCGATGCGTCCCCGCTGGTGGTGGGCACGGTGGCGGAGGGAATGGCGGCGGAACTGGGGCAGATGTTGGTGATGAATGCCGGCAGCGCCCTCACTGTCCTCCCCGATCTGGCCCCCGCCTACTTCATCCGCGCCTGGGGCAGCTACCTCCTCGACTCCGCCGACCCCACGATCAAGGCTGACCTGCAAAAAGCGGTGGAACTGGCCCCGGACGACGCCCTCTACGCTGAAGCCCTCGCCATGTGGCCGTAGCGCGTTGCGCCTCCGCGCGGTGGCGCGTGTATATGAAATAACTCGCATGACCACCTTCCTGGAAGCTAACAGCTTCCAGGAAGGTTTAGGATTTCCGCTTGAAGAAACTACAACTGCTGCTGGGCGTGGGCATCAGCGCCCTTTTTTTATGGCGCGCTCTGGGCGGGCTGCAACTGGGCGCGGTCTGGCAAGATATTCGTGGCGCCAATTATTGGTGGCTCATCCCCAGCGTTCTCACTTACTTCGTGGCCGTTTGGGCGCGCACCTGGCGTTGGGACTACATGCTGCGCCCGCTGAAGCGCATCTCCCTGCGCCGCCTTTTTCCCGTCGTCGTCATTGGCTACATGGGCAACAACGTTTACCCGTTTCGCGCCGGCGAACTGTTGCGCGCCTATGTGCTGCGGCAGCGGGAGAGCGTGCCCGTGAGCGCCAGCCTGGCGACGGTGATTGTGGAGCGCGTTTTCGATGGGTTGGTGATGCTGGTGTTTGTGTTTGTGGCCCTGCCGATTGCGCCGCTGCCCAGCGACGAGATTCGCGGCCTGGTGGTGATCGCCAGCGTTGCTTTTTTCGCGGCGTTGCTGGTTTTCTTCGCGCTGGCGGCGATGCCGGGGCGGGCTTTCCAGGTGATTCATTGGGTGGTGACGCGCATCATGCCGGCACGCATCCGCCCCCCGCTCCTCGATTTCACCCGCCGCTTCCTCGATGGCCTGGAATCGCTGCGCAGTTTCCGCAACGTCGTCATGATCTTCCTCACTTCCGTCGTCATCTGGCTCCTGGAAACCGTCAAGTACTGGTTTGTCATGCACGCCTTCGACTTCCAGGTCAGCTTCTTCGCCCTCATGCTCATGAACGGCGTCGTCAACCTGGCGACCACGCTGCCCTCCGCCCCCGGCTACATTGGCACATTTGACACCCCCGGCATCGAAGTCCTCAAACTCTACAACGTCCCCGCCGTCGTCGCCA
The DNA here is from genome assembly GCA_020634515.1 of Ardenticatenales bacterium. Classification (NCBI taxonomy): domain Bacteria; kingdom Bacillati; phylum Chloroflexota; class Ardenticatenia; order Ardenticatenales; species Ardenticatenales bacterium. Next base: position 291,355 of record JACKBL010000005.1, read on the forward strand.
CCGCCTACACCCTCGTCTTGCACGCCGCCTTGTGGCTGCCCATCACCCTGCTCGGCCTCGTCTACATGCTGCGCGAAGGCTTGAGTTGGGCCGATTTTGGTCGCGCCGTGCGCGTGGCCGAAGGGGAGGGGCGCGCATGAACGTGGGCATCGTGGGCGCGGGGCTTGCCGGCCTCTCCGCCGCTTATGACCTCCTTAATGCCGATCACGCCGTCACCCTTTATGAGGCCGGCGACCACGCCGGCGGTCTCGCCGCCGGCTTCCGCGATCCCGCCTGGGATTGGCATCTGGAGCAGTTTTACCACCACATTTTCGAGTCCGACCAGGAGATGATTCGCCTGGTCGAAGAGCTGGGCATCCGCGACAAGCTCTTTTTTCCCCGTCCCATCACTTCCTTCTACTACGAGGGCCGCATTTACCCGTTCGATTCCCTCTTGCGCATCATGCGCTATCCCGCCCTGGACCCTTTTGCCTTCTTCCGCTTCGGCGCGGTCACGGCTTTCCTGCGCTATACGCGATTCTGGCGCAACCTGGAAAAATACACCGCCGATGAATGGATGACGCGCTGGTATGGGCGCAAGGCGTATAATGCCACCTGGCGGCCTGCCCTGATCAACAAATTTGGCCCCTACTACCAGGACGTGACGATGGCCTGGATGTGGGCCAGGTTGGTGGCGCGCAGCTTTCGCCTCGGCTCCTTTGAGGGGGGGTTCCAGACGCTCGTTGACGCGCTGACGGATGCGGTGCGCGGGCGCGGCGGCGAAATCCGCTTTAACTGCCCGGTGCGGGCCATCACGCCGCAAGGGGATGGGCGGCTATCGCTGCAATTCGCCGGGGGCGAGGCGGTTCATGACCAATGCCTGGCGACGACTTCCCCCGCACTGCTGGCGCGATTGGCTCCCGCGCTGCCGCCGGATTACCTGGGCAAGTTGTTGCAGTTGAAGAGCCTGGGTGCGGTGGTGCTGGTGTTGGCGCTGCGCCGGCAGTTGCTCACGGACGGGACTTACTGGTTGAACATTCCCGCGTCGTCGCCGAACAAGGCGGAAAATGAGATTCCCTTCCTGGCGCTGGTGGAGCATACCAACTATCTGGATCGCGCCCACTATGGCGGCGACCACATTGTTTACTGTGGCGACTATGTGGTGCCGGACCATGCGTATATGACGACGCCGGCATCTGATCTCGAAACCCTCTTCACCAGTTACCTGCCGCGCTTCAATCCCGCCTTCCGCCCCGATTGGGTGCGGCGAAGCTGGGTGTTCCGTGCACCCTATGCCCAACCCGTGCCCACGGTAAACCATTCGCAAAACATCCCCGCCATCCAGACGCCGGTTGCCGGTCTTTATTATGCCGGCATGAGCCAGGTGTACCCATGGGATCGCGGCACAAATTTCGCGGTGGAGATTGGCCGCCGTGCGGCGCGGATCATGTTGGGGGGATGAGGGGAAATGCCGGCACGACGCTTGAACTTCCCGCCGATCTAGGCAATAATGCCATACAGAAAACAGTTGTAACTGCCAGGGACTGACGATGCAATTCCGTACGTTATTTCATCGTCAGTCCTAACCACATTTTTGCGGATGCACATGCCATCCGCGTTTTTCCGCGTTAATCCGCGTCCTATTTCTAAAGGAGCAAATCATGAAAATAATCGTCATCGGAACGGGCTACGTGGGACTGCCCCACGCGGCCATCTGCGCCGAATACGGCCATGAAGTCATTGCCTACGACATTGACGAAGAAAAAATCGCCGCCTACCAGACGGGCGAACGCGAGGAAATCGAGCGTTTTGTCAACGAACCCGGCCTGGTCAGCGCCATCAATGAAAGCCTGGGGCGCTACCTCTTCTTCACCACCGACCTGGCCTCGGTGATTGAAGGCACGGATGTCATCTTCCTCTGCCTGCCCACGCCGCCCAAGTGGGACGGCTCCACCGACCTCAGCTACTACATGAACGCCGCCCACACCCTGGCCGATCTGTTGGCGCACCGCCAGAACAAGAAGCGGGTGGTAGTCGTGAACAAGAGCACGGTGCCGATCGGCACGGCGCGGCTGTTGGAGCAGGTTTTTCAGGAGCACGAGGTGGAAAACGCAGGCGTGGCCTCCAACCCGGAATTCCTGCCGCAAGGGAATGCCGTCGAAGCCTCCCGCCGCCCTGACCGCGTGGTCGTGGGCGCGGATTCCGACGTTGACCACAAGATTCTGCGCCGCGTCTACTCGCAATACGTCAATCACGTGCGCATCCGCTACCTGGAAACGACGCCAGAAACGGCGGAGGCCATCAAGTACATGGCGAACACGCTGCTGTTGACCTACATCTCTTTCTGGAATGGGGTAGGGGCGCGCCTGGCGGAGACGTTTGGTAACATCCGCATGGAAGACCTGAAGGTGGGCGTGACCGCCGATGCCCGTATCAGCACCTGGGGGTCCTACGTGAGCAACGGCGCGGGCGGAAGTTGCTTTGGCAAGGATATTCAGTCACTCATTTACCAATTGAATCGCGCGGGCCGCTCCACCGATTTGCTGCAAGCGGTCTACAATATCAACGAGTTCCAGAAGTTCTATCTGATTGATCGTGCCGTGCAGGAAGCCGGCTTCAACTTCAACCAGAAGACGGTGGCCTTGTTGGGAATGGCCTTCAAGAAGCGCACGAACGATATGCGCGACTCGGCGGCGCTGAAGGCGGTGGAAGGATTGCTGGCGCGGGGCGTCACGTCGATACGGGCGTATGACCCGCTGGCGATGGCGGATGCGCAGCGGTACTGGTTCAACCCGGAGCGCAACCATCTGTTTAGCCGTATCTCTTATTTTGACTCGGCGCAGGAGGCAATTGCCGGCAGCGACGCAGCCTTCATCTCTACCGATTGGGAAGAGTTCCGCGGCCTGACGCACACGTTCATGGAAACCGTATCGCCCCCCTTCCTGGTCATTGACGGGCGGCGCATGATCCCCGATTTCGACGTTCTCGTGGACAACGGGTACGATTACCTGCCCGTGGGCGGCGTGCTCCTGCGCGGCCAGGCGGGCGGTCCCGCGGCCAACGGCCAGTACACGGAGTTGATGACGCCCCACGTTATCTCCTAGCCGTTCCCCGTTAAGGATGCATTCTTAGATTGGACCAATTTTCTCTTGTGAAATTGGTCCAATCTAGCTTGGCCGTTACTCTTGATTAACCGTAACTATTCACGTCTCCGAGAGATTGGACCAATTTTGTAGACATCAATAAGATTCAACCAGAGCAAATTGGTCCAATCTGGGCAGATGACCTGTATAGTCACGATTAACCTTACAGTTTCCGGGAAGATCGTCGTTTAATAATGCGTAAGCGTTCCTTCCAGGCGGGCGCGTTCCACGGCCAGGCGGAAAATGAGCAGGGACAGGGGGAACAAGACGACGCAGAACCCGGCCAGCGTTAACAGATTCGGTCGCAGTTCCGCCCAGCCCGCGCCTTTGAGCAGCGCCAGCCGCATCACGTCTACGGCGTAGGTGACGGGCAGCAGCCGGGAGATGGCTTGCAGCCAGCCGGGGAGGACGGTGATGGGGAAGTAGATGCCGCCGAGTAAGGTGGCCAGTTGGGTGAGGATGGCCGTGACCGGATCGCCCCGTTTGATGACCGTGATAATGCCGGCAGCCATTATCCCCAAACTCGCAAAAGCCATAATCGACAACGCCAGCCCCACGAGGCCCCCTACCACATTCGCGTGCGTGAAGCGCACGCCCAACAGCACCCCCAGCAGCAGATAAACAAACACCCGCAGCGTGGCGTAGGCATATCCCCACACCGCCGAGCCGACCACGATACCCGGCAGCGGCGCGGGCGTCATGATCATTGCCTCCAGCGTGCCCGTGTTCTGCGCCTGGCGCAGCCCGCGCGAAAAACTGTTCAGCCCCACCGTAAAATAGCCGTTGAAGGCAATGCCAATCAAGACGAACGAGAAGTAATCGGTGTTGTATTCCGCCAATGCGGGGATGGTCCGCGCATCCACGAGCTGCGCCAGGAAATAAAACGTGAACGCGCCGAAGATGACGCTGAACAGGCTCATGAAGAAGGAGAGGCGGTAGCTCGTCTCCTCCACAAAATCCCGCTCCAAAAAGGCCCACAGCAGCCGCAGCATCTTGTTTCGCTAACCTCCCGCCGCTTCCTGCGTATCCTGGGTGTAGTGCGCGAACACTTCTTCCAGCGTAGGCGGCTGCCCTTCAATGCCGAGGATGGTCACGTTGTGCTGCCGTAAGGTGTCCAGCAGCCGGTTGAGGCTGCCGTCTGCTTCGCCGGCGTGGAAGCGCAGCAGGGTGTGGTCGCCGCTTTGCTCCAGGGTAAGATCGGTGACTGTTTGCGCGAGGGTGGGGGGGAGATGTGCCGGCATTTCGTCCACGCGCGCCACATATTGCCAATGGGGCTGCAACTGCCGCCGCAGCATTCGCGGGCTACCCACCGCGCGCACCTCCCCCTGGTGCATCACCGCCACCCGCTGGCAAAGCGTTTCCGCTTCCGCCAGATCATGCGTAATCAAGAAAACCGTCACCCCCTGCTCCGCCACCAACTGCCGAACCAGCGCGTGCAACCGCTGCGTCGCCACCGGGTCCAGGCTGCGGCTCGGTTCATCCAAAAAAAGAATACGCGGCTGATGCAGCAAGGCACGCGCGATAGCCAGCCGCTGCTTCATCCCCGTCGAATAATTGCTGAAACGAATGTCCGCCCGCGACCGCAGATCAACCGCGGTCAGCACCTCCTCAATACGTTGCGTGGCCGCCGCGCCATGCAACCCGTGCATGGCCGCGAAGAAGCGCAAATTGCGCCGCCCGGAAAGCCGCCAATAAAAGCTGCGTTCATCCGTCACCACCAGCCCCACGGCGGCGCGAATCGCCCGCGGCTCGTCCAAAGAGCAGCCGGCCACGCGGGCGCCGCCGCTGTTGGGCAGGATCAGCGTACACAGCATCTTTACCAGGGTTGTTTTGCCGGCGCCATTTGGCCCCAACAAACCAAACACCTCCCCCGGCGGCACTTGCAGCGTCACATCCCGCACCGCCGTCACGCGCGGGCGGCGCGCCACCCGCCGCCACCCCTGGGGCTGGTCGAAAATCTTCGTTAGAGCGTCGGTCTCAATAGCAAATTCCATGCGCTTCCATACGGTACTGGACACCGGCGTTTTTGGGGTGGCGGCTTCAGCCGACCCACCTATGGCGGTTTGACCCGGCTGGCTAATTCGCCGAATTGACGCGAGAGGGCAGGACCCCGTCCCTTCCTACTGTGCTTGCGCGAGATAGGCGTCATACTGCGCCAGGTTCGCGCCAAAGTTGTGGCGACCGAGGCCAAAGCGCACGAATCGGTCGTCGGCTCCCAGGAACGGACCCGGCAGCAACAGAATGCCCTGCTCGCGCGCCAACCGCTCGCAGTAAGCCGTGGTTGAGGGGACGGCCATCTCCACCAGGGCCACGGAGCCGGCTTGTGGTGGTCGCCAGGTGAACAGGTCGGTCCAGCGGGCGAAAAACGTCCGCGCCAGCGCCAGATTTTGGGCGATAATGGCCCGATTGCGGGCGATAAGGGGGGCGCGCGCCCGCAGCGCCGCCGTCGCCAGAAATTCAGATGGAGCCGGCGGGCAGATGGTCGTGTAATGTTTCCAGTTGATTAGCTGCTCGCGCAGCGCCGCGTTCCGCACCACCAGCCAGCCGCTGCGCAGCCCTGGCAGGCCATGTACTTTGGACAGCCCGGCCAGTACAATGGCCTGCTCATACAAATCCGCCGCCGATGGCAGCATGGGCGTGCCGGCATTTTCCAGGCCGCGGTACATTTCGTCGCAAAACAGCCAGATGCCACGCTCGCGCGCCATCTCAACAAGCGCGTGGAACTGCGCCGCATCGGGCAGCAGGCCGGTGGGGTTATGGGGGAAATTGACGATGAGCAGGCGGGTTTGCGGCGTCAGCAGGCGGGCCAGATCGTCCAGATCGAGCCGCCAGCTGGTGGGCGTGGGCCGGATGGGCCACGGCTTGAGCGGAGCCGGTTGTACGATATGCGCCGCCAGGTGGCGCAGCGAGTCATAAGCCGGGGTGAGGGCGATAACTTCGTCGCCGGGTTGCAGCAGGGCGCGCATGGTCAGGTAGATGCCCTCTTCCGGCGCGCCGAGAACGACGATGTCCGCCGCGCCGATGGTCTCGTAGGTGGCGGCGATCTCCCGGCGCAGCGCCGGATGCCCCTGTGATTCCGTGTATCCCAGGTGCAAACGCCCCAACGCAGACGCGGGAATATCCGCGAGGGCCAGCAGTTCGCCCACCGTCATGCTCTCGCAGTCGGAAGCGCACAGCAGGTAGGGCGTGGTAAACTCGTAGCGAGCGAAGAATTGTTCTGTGGCAAAGGGGGGGATTGGTGTCGTCATGGGTGAACAGGATGTTTTATGAGTCGGATGGCGGTTTGTGGATTGATTAACGTGGAAACGACGCTGCGCGTGGAAGGGTTTCCCCTTGATTACAGCCCCGTGCGGTATCCCTTCTTTGGCATTGACAGCAGCGTGTCTGGCGTGGGCTACAATCTGGCCCTGGCGCTGACGACGCTGGGGGACGAGGTGCGTTTGTTCTCCTTGATCGGGGCAGACCAGGCCGGCTTCCTCGTGCGCCGGGTGCTGCAACAGCAGGAGATCGCGGATGCTAACGTACTTGATCGGGATACGCCCACGGCGCAGTCCGTCGTTCTCTATGACGCCAATGGACGGCGCATGATCTTCACCGATTTGAAGGCGATGCAGGAGCAAGTCTATCCGACAGCCCCTTTCATTGCCAGTTTGCCGGGTTGCGAATTGGCCGTTCTTTGCAATATCAATTTTGCGCGTCCCTTGTTGGCGTTGGCGCGCGCGGCGGGCGTGCCCGTGGCCACGGATGTTCATGCGATTCACGATCTGGAGGATGACTATAATCGGGATTATATGGCGGCGGCGAACATTTTGTTTATGAGCCACGAACGCCTCCCTTGCGCCCCGGAGGCGTGGGCGCGGCGGGTGCTGGCGCGTTATGGGCCGGATATTTTGGTGATCGGTTTGGGGGCGGCGGGGGCGCTGCTGGCGGTGGCGGCGGATAATTATGTGGGGCGGGTTCCGGCGGTTGCTGTGCGTCCGGTGGTCAGCACGGTGGGCGCGGGGGATGCGCTTTTTGCCAGTTTTTGTCACTTTTATGGGCGAGATGGTGATCCGTATGGGGCGCTGCGGCGGGCTGTGGTTTTCGCGGGGCATAAGATTGGGGCGAGGGGCGGGGCGGCGGGGTTTTTGACGGAGCCGGCCCTTAATTTACTTTTTAAGCAAGATGGGGGATAATGCCGGCATCTAGCCGCTATGGGAGAAGCACCGGCACAACGTAACAGTCGTCTATCGGAGAAGGCGAGTTAGAAACTCGCCCTACAGGAAAAATTCGAAGGAGACAACATCTTCCCGGAAGTTGCTCCCCAGGGCCATCATCCGTGACGAAGCTTCCGGGAAGATCATTTTCAGAGGAGCACACCATGTTAAAAGAATTCCGTGATTTTGCCATGCGTGGCAACCTGTTGGACCTGGCTTTTGCCGTTATATTGGGAGCCGCGTTTGGTCCTATCATCGCTTCTTTGGTCAATGACATTGTCATGCCCCCCATTGGCTTACTCCTGGGTGGCGTGGACTTCGCCAACCTGTTCATCGTTCTCAAGGGCGGCACGTTTGCCACCCTGGCGGACGCCCAGGCCGCCGGCGCCGTCACAATCAACTATGGCCTGTTCATCAACGCGATAATCAATTTCCTGATCGTGGCCTTTGTGGTTTTCTTGATTGTGCGCCAGGTGAATCGCAGCAAGAAGCAGGAAGAAGCAGCCCCACCCGCGCCGCCGGAACCCAGCGCCGAGGAAAAACTGCTGGCGGAAATCCGCGATCTGCTGAAGAAATAGCGCTAGAAATTATGCCATCCAGCCGTCCCGCGTGACCGGGGCGATAGGAGGACCAGGGGCGCGACATGCCGGCAACGGGTGTCGCGCCTGTTTCGTTTCAGCGATAGAGCCGGGCGACCGAGGCACGCAGGTCGGCGTAGATGGGGTGGAGGCAAATGATGATGTTCGCCAGGCGCGCGCCCAGGGCCGCCTGGTAGGCGGGAGTCAGGCTTTGCGCGGGATAAATCTCGTAAATCTTTGTCCAGCCCCGATCCCACATTTCGGCTTCCACGCTTTCCCCTAGAGTGCTCTTAATCTCAAACAGGTGGCGGCGGAACCCTTGCAGCAGAAAACGATTCAATGCTTTGTCTTTGGCTTCGCAGTGGAGGCCTAATTCCCACCCCTGGTGGCGCTGGGCGGGTGATATTTCGTAGTGCAGGGCCGGCTCGCCAAAGTGAAACTGAATCAGCCAGCGCCACGGCTGCCGCGATTGGATGGATTGCAGAGATGCCGGCAACTTCGGCACCACCACCTCAGGCATACTTTGAAGAAACTTGGTCCGCGATAATTCGGTCATAGGAGTGGCGAGTGGCGAGTGGCGAGTGGCGAGTGGCGAGTGGCGAGTGGCGAGTTCGCGCGCAAACTCGCATACCCGCAAACTCCCATTATAGCGGATGTTCGTTATAATCCGAGATGTGATGAACCAGGAAGAAGTCTTGCGCGCAAAATATGATGAGGTCTATCGGCTGCTGCTGGCTGCTTATGGCGAAC